>JACZYD010000122.1 GCA_022571255.1 Bacteroidota bacterium | reverse complement strand
ACGATGACATCGGCCCCGGAGAGGCGGGTATAATCCCCGGCAGTCGGAAAGCCGTTGCTTCGCGGTCGATCGTCTATTCTGTCGCCCGTAAAACCGTGGTTGCGAATCACGAGTTCGTGATCGGGAAGTTCAGCCTGCAGATACGCTTCCAACCAACCATCGTGCTGCATTCTGTCAGCCAGGGCATTGCCGATGATGATGACGTGTTCACCTTTTTCGAACTCGATTGCGGGAGATTCACACCCTGCAAGGACTACGAAAAAGATTGCACGGACAGCGATTCGGAGCATTTTCTCTGCTTTCATTTCGATGGAATTATTGGCCTTCGTTGGTAGATTTTGTCGACGACATGATGGGCGTGTCCCAGCCTGCCATATCCGCCGGTCTGACTCCGCGGCGATAGCCGCCGAAACCGAACGTGACCGGATTGTAGGGACCAACAAAATGGACATCGTTCTCGCCCGTGATGACTTCTTCCATACCCACTGCCCACAGTGCCGCGTTGATCATCATGCGGCGGAAGCCGTCGTTCAGGAAATCTTCCGAGGCGCCGTGTGTCGTGGTGAACACGCGCCCTGTCGAGCCATTTTTGCCCTCATACGTACGCGTCCACAGAACGGGCATCAATTCCTTTTCCGTATCCGCAGAAGCATCTGCCGACATTCCGTTGAGAATTTGTCCCAGTCCCAGAATCACAGATCCGGACACCGGATGGGCTTCATATCCACCGGACTGCACATGCACACCCGTTACACCGCGCAGAATGGGATGCCCTTTTTGCGCTTCATGCGGCAATATCCGCGAGCTCTGTTCGTGATTGGTTCCATAATGCCCCGCCCATGTCTCACCCAGCACCTGCCGCCCGAATCCAAGGTGGTATTCTTCTCCTTCATGATTATACGAGTACCTGGCGTAGGGTCCGTCGTCGATCTTGAAAGCGTGTGTTGAAGTCCGGATGCCCAGAATGGGGCCCGCGCGGTCGAGATAATCAACTATATGCTGCATTTCCTCGTCCGGGAAATCCTGAAAACGCAGTCCCATGATGAGCAGGTCGGCGCTTTCCAATGCCTGCAGCCCTGCGATATTGGAGCTTCCCGGTTCAATGTACCCTTCGAGGTCGAGCGTGAAGAAGACACTGCATTTAAAACCAAAATGCCTGGACAGGATGCGAGCCATGGCCGGCAGAATTTCTTCAGATCGGTATTCGTGATCACCGGCGAGAAGCACGATATGTTTGCCAACTCCGGGACCATCAGTGCCTTCGTACATCACGAGATAGGGGTTTTCGTCAGATCGATTCTGGGCGTTCATTCGCATCGGAGTACCAAGAAGGAAGAGGGCAACGAGTGCAAGCGCAAGCCGTCCGGCCGCGAACGCAGAACACCGGCAGCGTCGGGAATCAGTTTGGGGAGTCAGCATCTTCATGACAGGATTATAGTGTGAGTTCAACGCCAACAGACACGGTGCGTAACGCGGCAGGAAAGATAAAAAGGACTTCTGAACCGGCCGGATCCTGAAAGGCCGTGCTGTTGTACTTCTTGTTGAGTGCATTGAATACATCGAATGTCAACCTGTATTCATTCCTGGTGTAGGAAATCCGGGCATCAACAATAACATAATCCGGCAGCATTGTCGTATTGGCGTCATCTACATAGGTATCTCGGATTCCCCTGAGCACGAGGCTGGAAGATACTGACCCGAGATCGGCGGTAACCCCTCCACTGAATGCGTGCAGGGGGATCGCTTTCACTCTGTTTCCCAGGTTTTCTCCCTTGAGAAACGTGACATTCTGCAGTGTGTAATTCAAAAATACCGAGCCGGATTCACTCTTTTCGACGCTGATACTTGTCTCAACGCCGCGGTGCCGGCTTTCGCCGATGTTGACATTCGAGAAGGTTTCAAAAGAAAAATCGATCTCGTTTTTCATATCGATCGAATAGGCTGAACCGCTGACCATCGCCGACCAGCCACTCGTCCAGCCCATTCTATGGTAGAAACCGACTTCGAAGCTGGTTCCGTCCTGGGGTGTGAGGTCAGAACTGGAGATCTGAATGGTGAACGGCGGGAAGGGTACCGGGAACGTCCGGAGATCATAGAGCTGATCCAGGGTAGGCGCTTTGAACGAACGACTGACACCCGCATATATGTTGCCGATCTGTGTGGACGAGGAGCTATACCTGTAGTTCAGTCCGATCTTCGGGCTGAATGCCGTGTGAAAGTTCGAGGGTACGGCCTCAGAAAGCCCTTCCACTTCTTCAAAAGAATCCCGAATGTGATCCAGGCGTCCGCCGACGGACACGTTCAATCTTGCAGATGGATTCAGCTCAAGATGGACGTATCCCGCGACGCTGTATCGTCTGGCCGCTCCAGCCGAGAGAAGATCGTCTCGATTTCCAGAAGAATTCAGATAGGCATCGATCGCTCCCGTTTCAATGTGGAAGTACCTGGAATCGAGAGTGCCCAACTGTCCAACAATACCCACTACAACGTGATTGCTCATCGGTAACGGTATAGACAGCTCTGAAAACTGCACGCTCGTCTTTATGCCGACCGCGTCGATCTGCCGTTCCTGCGTATCGGCAAAATCAGCGCTCAGCGGAAGAGTTCTGATCACATTCTGGTCTCGGAGTTCACCCGTAATCGAGGCGTCGAGACGTCCTGCGACGGTCTTCCATCCGCCGTCCAGCGATGTTCGAAAGGTTTGCTCGTTCGCGGTATCGAATTGAAAAAACGCGAGACTCTCCGAGCCGTCGTCTGTCATGTCACTCGAACGAAGCGGCCCCGGGGTCTCGTACTCGCGCAGATTTACTGCTGAAGAGAGTAACAGCGACTTTCGACCGTCGTTGAGCAGTTGAAATGAGCCCTGCAGCGTTCCCGAGAATCGTTCGCTGTGATCTCTGAATCCCGCGGAAGTATTGAACTCGGCAAGCGCCGAATGTCGACTGTTCATTATCGACCCGAAGAGGTTTCGTATTCCCAGACTGCCGGTGCGCGCACGAAGCAGCCGGGAAGTTGACTCGGGCGGACGGGTTCGCACATTGATCACGGCTCCAATTGCCGCATCGCCGTACAGCGAAGAGGCTCCGCCCCGAAGGACCTCAATAACCGTAAACGGAGCGCTCGTGATCTGCTCCCAGTTCACAAGTCCATTTTCGAGATTATTGATGGGTTTCCCATTCAGCATGACAATCACGTATTCGGCCTCTCCACCGCCATAAAATCCACGCGTGACCGATTGAGGGGCATATCCGAGTCCATCAAAATCCAGAAAAGTCATCCCCGGAATGTAGCCCAGGAGATTGGAGGCATTTCGTACCGGGAGGGCGCGCAGCTTTTCAGCATCCAGTACAGACACTCCGACCGTTGACGAGGAAAGAGTGGATTCAACTTTTCTGGCCGTGACTACAATCGGATCGAGTGTGTGAGACAGGATATTCCCTGCGGTGGAATCCGTTTTCTGAGCCCGGGCGTTCGAACACAGAATGAGTGCCATGGGCACCAATCCCAGGAATATCAACCCTGGAAGCATGGATCTCGGGGGCGTCAGTCCCGAGAGCGTGAACGCCGGGCGCATCAACCCCAAGCGCCACGAGCTCAGGCACAGCAACTCCAGATGCCACGAACCCACGTGCCACGAGCCCGGGCGCTTCAACCCCAGGCACATGGAACCCAAGCGCTTCAGAATTTTCGTTCGAGTACTCATATGGCGACAGGAAACAGTCAGGTAGGTAGGGCAATTAATCCTGCGCCAGAATATTGCACCCCTCCACGTGAAATCATAATTAGTTGACACTGTGTGAGTGGTGGCGGTTGCAGGAGCGCCGTCGCCGTATTATTCTTTCAGTGCTTCAGCCGCAGATGTCCAAAAAAATCAGACGACCGTGATCACCACACGAATTTCTACCAAGCAGATTCTTGCGAAACTTCAGGCAAAGGTAGATCAGCGCATCCCGATAATGATTTCTTCGGCCGGTAGCGGACTCGTGGCCAAACTCCTCGAAAAATGCGGTGCGGACTGCGTAAACACGTTTTCCGGCGCCCGATTGCGCGGCAATGGAATGGGTACAATGTCGATGATGTGGCCGATTCTGGATTCGAATCAACAAACACTCGATTACACGCGAGAGGACATCATGCCCGCGCTTGACGGCAAAGCGTTCGTG
The DNA here is from genome assembly GCA_022571255.1 of Bacteroidota bacterium. GTDB lineage: Bacteria > Bacteroidota > Rhodothermia > Rhodothermales > UBA10348 > N075bin62. The sequence goes on along the minus strand of JACZYD010000122.1, from coordinate 5,507 downwards.
TGCGCCTGCCTCAACGCCAACGATCCGCTCAAGGACATGCGTATGGTGCTGCAGGCGTGCAAAGACATGGGTGTTCAGTCGGTGTCGAACATCGGTCCGTCCATTTCTTATGTGGATCACGATTCGGAGATTTACAAAGTTTTGACGTCGGCCGGCATTACGCTTCAGAACGAAATCGAAATGTTGAAACTTGCGCGAGAAGAAATGGAGATGGTTTCGATAGGACTGGCGTTCACGCTCGAGGATTCCATCGCCATTTGCGAACAGGCCGCGCCCCACGTCTTTTGTTATCACGCGGGTACCACGAAAGGCGGCCTTAAGGGATACGACAGCGGCCTGTCAATCGAAGAAACCGCCGAGCAGACCGAACGCGCTTTTCAGAAGTGCCGGGAGGTCCATCCACGAGTCATTCTGATCGCGCACGGCGCGGCCATGGAAAATCCGACCGATGCCCAATACATGCTCGACCACACCTCCTGCCACGGTTTCTGGACCGGCTCTTCGACCGAGCGACTCCCGATTGAAAGGGCTGTTACAGAAGCCGCCTCCGCCTTTGCCGGCCTGAGATTCTCAGTATAATCTGCGATTCTGTTGATGAACTGTTCCAAGGGCCACTCCTCCCCTACTGCACCATGAAAACGATCGCGATTCTCGCTACGCTGGACACAAAAGCTGCAGAAGCCAACTTCATGCGACAGGAAATCGAATCGCTCGGCGGTAAGGTGCTTCTCATCGATCTGGGAGTTGTGGGAGACTCTCCCATCAAAGCCGACATTTCGAGAGAAGAAATCATGGAAGCCGGAGGCAGTTCGCTCGCGAAATTGCTCGACGACCCAAGCCGGGAAAAAGCCAGTCCAGTGATCATCGCCGGCGCGACCAGAATCGTGCTCGAGCTCCAGAAATCGGGACGGATCCACGCAGTTCTAACGCTCGGAGGCACACAGGGCACATCCACCTGCGCTCCAGTCCTGCAGGCGCTTCCGTTTGGATTTCCCAAAGTGATGCTCTCCACCGCCGCATCAGGTGACACGTCTCCCTTCGTGGGCATCAAGGACATCACCATGATGTTTGCCGTCAGCGACATTCTGGGGCTCAATGTATTCTCGCGAAAGATTCTGGCAAATGCCGCCGCCTGCGCGTGGGGTATGGCTCAAGTGGAGCGAAAAATCGGCAAGTCTACTGCGCGAGGCGTCATCGGGATGACGAATCTCGGGGTGCTCACGAAAGGAGCCAGACATGCCATCATGCTTTTTGAACAGGCGGGCTTTGAGGTCATTACCTTCCACGCCATCGGCGCGGGCGGCGAAGCCATGGAGCAGATGATGAAGGACGGAATTATCACAGCCGTATTCGACTATGCCCTGGGCGAAATTGCCGATGGTGTGTTCGGCGTTCTCAGGGCATCCGGTCCCGAGCGGCTCACTGTGGCTGGAAAACTCGGACTTCCGCAGGTCATTTGCCCCGGGGGCTCGGAGCACCTCGGTATTCTTGTCAGTGAACCCAATATCGCGCCTGAAGGATACGAAGATCATCAAGTCACGTGGCACTCACCTTTCGTATTCGTGCCTCGCCTGAAGGCCGACGAGCAGGCCCGCGTAGCGAAAAGCATCGGAGAGAGGCTCGCCCACTCCACCAGGAATACGCTTTTCCTGATGCCCGCGAAAGGAGTCAGCAGCTATTCTGCGGAAGGAGGTGAACTCTACAATCCCGAACTGGACGAGGCCTACCGGGACTCGCTCAAGGAATATCTGCCGGAGACGATAGAGGTTGAAACGCTGGACTACACAGCCGAAGACCCGGCTTTCATCGCGCATGCCGTCCGTAGATTGATTGAGATGATTGACCGTGATGATTAACGTATGAATGGCCCACACTGTTGCGGCCCACTCCGCCACCGCTTCAGACTGCCAGCGGCTCAAGTGGCCAATACTTCACTCCGTCGCCGGCTCAAAATTCCGCCGGTCGAAACAGACGATCGCAGCAGTTCAGCAGCGTAGAGGCAGCGTGGCCGAGGCTTGCGCCATACGCTAATACGCCATCCTCATGACCACCCATGATGACAAGCTGTTTTGCCGGACAGTCTTTGTCTCTCACCAAGCTGATGATTTCATAAGCCATTTCCGGCGTGCCGTACGCAACGCCCTCTGACGTGGTAGGCAGTTTGTCGCGGTACGTGTTCCACAATCCTGCGTGATGAACATGGATGACGGCGTTTATCGATCGTGATGCTTCATAAAAGGAAGCATGTGTCAACGATTCGGATGATGCTGTAATCGGGCCTTTACATGTGAGGCGATTGCCTTCGAAATCGTAATCCAAGACGCGAGTGAAATGCTCGGGGCCCAGCTCTCTGACATTCCCGGTCATTGAGCCCGTGATTATGAATTCACTGGCGGGTGTATCCCGGACGCTGATATTTCCATATCCGATTCCGTCGGGGTGGGCACCTATCAGCCGGGCATCGTACAATACCTGACGCCATTCATTCATCGCCCGGATTTTGTGCCAGGCACGCGCTGGTCCCTCGATCCAATGGCAATTGAATTTGATATACCCTTCGTCGTGCATGGATCGATTCTATTCCTTGGCTGATTGCCCCGGCCAATGGTCAGGTAGCTTTACAATATAGGCGTGCCATAAAGAAGGCAGGAGTTTCGCTATCTGGATCGGCCGCTGTCTACCGGTTGATCACCGGAGCCTTCATAATTGCCGCAAACTCATCCAGCGCGGACCATCGAAGTGGAATGTGCTTAATACAAGGAGCCGTTACTCAGCAACTTGAATCTTTCTATTATCGTTGACGACAAAGAATCAGGATTCTAAACATCACCTTTATGGCATCCCCATCCGGACCAACGGGCTCACTGGCCCCCGTCGGGTTACGATCCAGCAGGCTCACGGGGCCCCGTCGGGTTACGATCCAGCGGGCTTTTCTTTTTAAAGGACCCCTGTGAAAGACAGGATCACGATCATGGTCGTTGCTTTCCTCCTCGTGCCCTCCCCGAGAACGCATTAATGTCGTCGGATTCACCTTAAATTAAGGACTGGAAAGTGTCTCACCAATGTAGGCACGGAGGCGGATCTGCGGACCGGGTCCGCTTGCGGCTTCATTCTACCCAACACAGGGCGCAACGTCAAGACAGGCACAGAACTGCCATTAAGTGAATCGAACGGAGCAGCAAATGAATGCCAAAGCGCGACGCGGCCCCATGGGCTAGCGGGGCGGAGGCGAGTTAGATTGTGCGATAAGCCAACGAAGCCCGAACCTGCGCAGACGGCCCGCAGAAATATGCGCTGGTTATCCATCCTACCGATAAGCGTCCTTTCGAAGATCAATGGTCAGCATGTAGATCACTGATTCTGTTTCGTCAATCTCGTAAAACAGCCGGTAGCTGCCCACTCGATAACGCCACGTCTCCGGATCGTACCCGCGCAGCTTTTTTATATTTTTGCCAAAATATGGCTGTTCCATGAGCCTGGGATACCCAATCGTGCTCAGCTTCTTTTGAATCAATGATGCATCGCGTGCGGGTAGTTTACCGAGTTGTTTGATGAATTCGTCCGTCTCAAAAACACGGTATTTAGACAAATCGTCCTCGCGTGGCTTTTGCATCGCGTCGACCCTGCTTGATGCTCCGATTCAGGCTAGCATTCTCCCGGATTTCCTGCATTTCAAACTCATCAGCGTATTCGTCATCATCTGCAAAACGTAATGCTGCCGTCTCAATGTAGTTCGAGAGCGGTCGGTTGTCATTATTGGCGAGACGCTTTAATCGCTGATAGACTTCGTCTTTGAGTCTCAGAGTCACCGTCTTAGACATGGCGATACCGGTTATTGACTATGCAGATCTGATAAGAATACAATAGAACACAATTGTATACATAAGTATTCTATGAAAGTTTCTTGGGCGAGGATGGATAACGGCTGGCGGATCTGCGGACCGGGTCCGCGGCGCTGCTTCATTCTACCCAAGGAGACTCACAACGTCAAGAGTAGCACTCAACTACCATCAAGCGAAACGATCTGCACAGCACATGAATGCCGAAGCGCGCAGCGGCCCCATCGGCTAGCGGGGCGGGCGAGGTAATTTGCGACGAGCCACCGAAGCCGTAGCCCGCGCAGCCGACCCGCAGAACCATACTGTTAGGCTGTTCTTTGATATAGACAAAATACATATGATTGTTTTACTCCCGATGGCGTAGTATGCGACTCATACTGGTGACGCCTCAATTCGAATTTGTCTCCAAAAAATTCCGAGAGAGTGTCGGCAGTGTAACGTTGGACAGGCAGACCGCTGCACTGCGGTGGCGCATCAGGGGAAAAGGTACCAACTATAACGAAACCATCTATCCGCAGCGCTTTTAATAGCGCATCTTTGTATCTCTGTCGTTCTTTAGGTTGTACTAGAAAATGGAAGACAGCTCTATCGTGCCACAAACGATAATGTTGGGTTGGAAGCTTTGCCTCAGTAACGTCACCTTCCATCCATGTTACTGAGCTGAAGCGAGCACCCAATCTTTCTTGCGTGAGTTGAATGGCGCGCTTGGAGAGATCCAGGACGATAATATTGCTATGACCCCCATCTAACAGGTCGTCTACCAATGTAGATGCCCCCCACCAACATCAATGATTGCCTCATTCGGTTCGAGACTAAGTTCTTGAATCCAGTTCAAAGAGGTATTGAGGTGCGGAGTATACCAACCGACTTTATCAGCTGGTTTAGCGGAGTAAACTTCGTTCCAGTGCTGTGCGCTACTCATTTTGTCAACAGCCTAACGGTTGGCGGATCTGCGGACAGGGTCCGCTTGCGTCTTCATTCTACCCACTACAGAGCACAACGTCAAGAAGGGCAATAGAATGCCCAAACGTGAAGCGGCCCCATCGGCCAGCGGGGCGGAATCGTACAAATCGCTTGACTTCAGCGTAATAATATGCGCTGGTTAATTTGCGAACGTCATCTATTTTCGAAGTATCCCGGTCGCTTTTTGTCATGAACGATGGTCACGACCTCAATCACATTCTCCTTAATTCGATACACAACGCTAAAAGGAAAGCGAGATAATACGCGCCGACGATATATTTGTCTGTAAGGTGGCCAAGCATGAGGCGACTGCAGGATTTCTTCAATCGCCCGGTCAATTTCAACGACAAAAGATTCTGACGCAATTCGACTATGCTGTGAGTACCATGCAGCTGCACGTTCCGCTTCTTCGGCTGCCTCAGGGTAAAACCTGATTTTAAGTGGTACCACTTGCCTTCCTAAATAGTCGCACCCGGACTTGCTCCCACGGGATAGTCTTGGTTTGGCCAGCATCGACTTGGGTGGTTCGTCGATCAATTTCAGCTGCCCAGGCTTCCTCGACACCCTCTTCCGTTTCAGACTCGAGACTATCGATAAGAAGACCCGCGATTGCAGCCCGATCTTGATCGCTGAGAGTCAGGGCATCACGTAATACTATTTCGGCAGAACGCGTCATAATTCACTTACGGAAAGGATTTATTGCTA
>JACZYD010000121.1 GCA_022571255.1 Bacteroidota bacterium | reverse complement strand
CCATTCTGTACGGAATCCACGCCAATTCCGCTCCATCCAAGCCTTTTCTGACCCAGCCTAATACTTGATATCCGTCCGGCCCACTGTCATTCCGATGTTTCCGATCCGCTCGCCCATGGTGTAATGTTCTCCGCTTCCGGCGGTCATTCCAAAGAATGGAACACGACTGACATTCAATCTGCCTTCCGAGTCCACAGCGCCTTCGGATACCGTCGTCGCGACGATTTCGGCGATGAATAACTTCCTGTCCGGGGGCACGTCGAGCGAGGCGATAATTCTGCACTCGCAGTGGATCGGAGATTCTTCGATCGTGGGCGCATCGACCGCCAGTGCCCGGCCCCGGGTGAAGCCGGTCAGCTCGAACTTGTCCGCGGTGCGACTTGAATTCATGTCAGCGATATCGAAAGCCTCAACCATCGTTGCCGTGGGTAGATTGAGAACGAACTCCGTGTGCAGTTCAAGCAGTCCTCGGGCGCGGTGTTCTGAGGCGGCGCTCACTCCAATCTGTGGTGGATCGCCGCTCACGACGAACGTCCACAAAACGGAGATCTCATCCGGCTCGTCCTCGGCGCCCTCAATGGTCAAAAGAATTGCGGGAACGGGGGGAATCATGGGACCCGGCGAAGCAAGAACGATTCGCGGCCCGTCCGGGTCTGGCTCATCCGTATTCTCTGCCGGATTCACGGGGGTTTCTGGAGCACAACTCCACATCGTACCCAGCGCGGCGAGCATCGAACCCTGCCCTAAAAATCTTCGTCTCGACCACGACATCTGAATTTCCCCCTTGTTGAATGAATTTTGCGAACTCACCTCATTCTAAGCATCCCACGAGATGAATACAATTCCGGGTTTTCGGGAGTCCTGTTACCGGAAACATCACCTTTGACCAGCCACTTTCGTTTCAGTCTTCCCCGAAAACCTGGGAGAATTTCCGGAACTGAACGGCTTCCGCTACGGCTTCATCCGAAATCAGAGGCTCCCCGGCAAGATCGGCGATGGTGCGCGAGACACGAACCACCCGGTGCACGGCGCGCAGACTTAAACCGAGCGTCTGCGACGCCTCATTGAGAAGCACCATGGCCGCGCCTTCCATCTCTTCTTCTCTGATTACCACGGACCGCGTGAATCGGGATTCCGGCGCCCGGTCAGCGTTTCGCCGGAGGCGCAATTTTCTGTAATGCTGCCCGCGAACAATTCGCTCCCGGATGGAAGTCGATGATTCGACCTGATTTCCGCCCTGAGACGGAACTGAAAACTCGGGCGGCTGCACATCCACAAACAGGTCAATCCGGTCGATGAGCGGCCCGCTGATTTTATTCTGGTACCGCATTCGTGCGGGCGGTGGGCAACGACAAGCCTGGCGACTTCCCCACCGGCCGCAGGGGCATGGATTCATGGCGGCCACCATCAGGAACCGGGACGGATAGCGCACCCGACTTTCCGCCCGGGCCAGAACGACAAATCCATCTTCGAGGGGTTGACGGAGTGATTCAAGCGCATTACGGGCGAATTCGGGGAATTCGTCGAGGAACAAAACCCCCCGATGAGCCAGAGTGATTTCACCCGGCCTCAGGGGATTCCCCCCTCCGATCAAACCGGCATGGGAGAGTGTGTGATGAGGAGCGCGAAACGGAGGTGTAAACGTCAGTCGGTTTGTATCTGCCGATCCCTGCAGCGAGTGAATCCGGGTTACTTCGATGGCTTTATCGCGATCAAGAACAGGCATAATCCCTGGAATTCTTCTGGCCAGCATTGTTTTACCACATCCTGGTGGTCCGCTCATCAACAGATGATGCCCGCCAGCACACGCAATCTCCAAGGCCCTCTTGGTTACGGGGTGTCCGGCAACGTCTGAGAAATCGGGCTCAGATGATGCAGAGGTGACACGCGGACCTGAATCTGTCAAGCCCGCTGACTCGGCGCTTATCCGACCCGACATCACGGCAAGCGCATCATTCAAACTTCTGACGCCGTAAATCTGAAGATCACCGAGAAGGCGAGCTTCGTCCACGTTTTCATGCGGAACGATGATTCCTGTGCGGGCATCCATCCTCGCCCTGAGTGCCATCGACAATACGCCTCGCACCGGTCTCACGGAACCATCCAACGCCAGCTCGCCCATGATCACCATCTCGTTCGGCTTCAGTTTCCAGGTGCGACCCGAGTCGGCCGTGAACAATGCGAGGGCCACCGGCAGATCAAACGATGCGCTCTCTTTCTTGAGTTCGGCAGGAGCGAGATTAATCGTGATTGCGCCCCGAGGCACGGGGAGCCCGGATGAACGTAGCGCCGCGAAAATTCTGTCCAGGCTTTCTCGAACAGCACCTCGCGGAAGACCCACGACCGTGTGTTTGGGTAGTCCGGCTGATATGAACGCCTCGATCTGTACGGGCAGCGCCTCGATACCTACGTTTGCACTTCCCCAGAACAGGCTGTATTTGTTGGTGGACAGGTTCTCTCGCGTATAATTCGGGATAAAACATCGACATCCGACTGAGGACACGCACGCCGAGAATCATAACCTGTTCAATCAAGAACTTCTATTCGATAAACTGCGCCCGGTGTTGTTTCAAAAATAAGCTGATCCCCGCCAGCGGCGTTTGTTGCAACGTCTTGGCCTGACGACGTAATTCGGACTCGACGGCTGGTTTTGATTACACACGTCTTTCCCAGATCGGAGCGAAGAGAGGCTGACACCAGCTTCCCATCCGACCAATCGATATCGACCTGAAATCCGCCCCGGGCGCGCAATCCTTTAACCGATCCCGTCGACCACTCCGCCGGAAGCGCTGGCAACAATCGCAGCTCACCACCATGAGACTGCAACAACATTTCTGTGATGGCCGCCGTCGTTCCGAAATTCCCGTCCACCTGCAACGCACGGCCGCATAAAGAAAACAGGTTTGGAAGGGACGATTCCGTCAGGAGAGCCCTGAACTCTGCGAGCGCCGGTTCGGCTTCAAACAAACGGGCCCAGAATCCAACTTTGTGGCTGTAGGACCATCCACATCCTCCGGTACCCCGTCGCCTGATTGTTAATGCTGCTGCCTCGGCCAATTCCGGTGTTGTCTCAGGCGTAATCTGCGACCCGGGATAGAGTCCCCAAAGATGGGAAATATGTCTGTGTTCCGGCTCCAGTTCGTCCCAATCCACGATCCATTCCTGGATCTGCCCGTGTTTCCCGATCTGCATGGGAGCCAGCTGCTCCCGCTGGGCGCTGATTTTTTCAACAATATCTTCGTCGCGCCCCAGGTGCCGCGCCGCGGCGGCAAAATTCCGAAAGACTTCCCGGATGATTTCCATATCCATCGTCGGGCCGATCGCCATCGTGCGCGCCTTCAAATAGGACCCGGTCACCTCGTCGAAAAACCGAACATTTCCCGGCCTGTCAGGAAAATTCTCCGGGGAGTTTGAGGGCGCGGTGACCAACCAGCCCGTCTCAGGATGCTCTACAAGAATGTCGGAGATAAACAACACAGCGCCTTTCATTAAAGGATAGACTTCCCGCAGATATTCTTCGTCGCCGGTATACAGATAATGCTCCCACAGATGGGTGGTTAACCAGGCGCCACCAACAGGCCAGGCCCCCCAGGACGGTCCATCCATCGGAGCCGTCGCGCGCCATAGATCTGTATTCTGGTGAAGCACCCACCCGCCAGCCCCCCAGTGCTCTCTCGCGACGCTTGCACCGGCTTCGGAAACTTCCCGGATGAGCCGCGTGAGCGGTTCCGTCAGCTCAGACAGATTGGTGGATTCAGCGAGCCAGTAATTCATCGGCAGATTGATGTTGACCGTGTATTTACTGTCCCACCAGGGATTGGCCATATCATTCCATATGCCCTGTAGATTCGCGGCCTCCGTACCCGGGCGCGAACTGGCAATCAGCAGGTAGCGGCCGAACTGATAATAAAGCGCTGCCAGATCAGGGTCGGGATGATCTGCAAACCGGGTAATGCGCTCGGCGGTCGGAATATCAGTGAGGTGTTCATTCCCGAGTTCTATTGAAACTCGCCTGAACCAGCTCCGGTGTTCGGCCATGTGATCGGCTTTCATTTGCTCGTATGATCGACCTTCGATTTTTCTGAGCACCTCATCCACCCGGGCTACCTGGTCAGCGCTCACGTCTTTGTAGTTGACGAAATTGGTTGCAGCGGCGATGATCAGAGTTGCAGACGTGGCATTCCGGACATGAAGTGTTTTGTAGTCAACTTCGATTTCACCTCCATCTGATCTGGCGATCAGGCGAGCCTCATAGCGCAGCTTTCCCTCAATGCCAAGATAGTCGTCGCTCTTGCCATAAATTTTCAGACCGTCGGGCGGAACGCCTTCCCACCAGAAATATCCGGTTCCGTAATTGGAGTGTGTCTGATTTCGGGCGCCGTGTAATTCGGCCGAAAACGTCAACGCACCCGGCTGATCGGCGGTAATTCGAACAACGATAACCTGGTCTACGGCCGTCGAGAACACCTCGCGCGTATACCCGACGCCGCCAACACGGTAGGAGACGCGGCTGATCGCCTCGTCGATATTCAGCTCCCGCCGGTAATCTGTGACTTCTTCATGGCCCGGAAAAAACAACCAGAGATCGCCAAGGGACTGGTACTTCATCTGCTCGTACGGAATGCCCATCATCGTCCGGCCAAACAAGTCGTGTGCCTTGTCTACTTCCCCGGCGAAAAGCAGCCGCTGAATTTCAGGCAGCGCCGCCGCTCCACCGGGATTCGTCGGATCATACGGCCCGCCCGACCAGAACGTCTCTTCGTTCAACTGAATGTGTTCGGTGGCAGTCCCGCCAAAAATCATCGCTCCCAGGCGACCGTTTCCTACCGGGAGAGCATGATTCCACTGCGCAGCCGGTTCTTTATACCAGAGAGTAAGACCCAACCAGTCCGGATTTGCGACGTTGGTGACCGCCGATTTCAATGCCGCGGTGTTCGCGCCCGTGGTGCTCAGGCCCGTGCTGTTCGTCGCCGCGGTGTTCAGGCCCGTGCTGTTCGTCGCCGCAGTGTTCAGGCCCTGCGAATATGCCGGTGCCGAAATGGCCACGCCGACCACACAAACGAAAAATGCGAGTCGGGTTTTGAACCCTGACCGGCTTTGAACACAGAACCGCCGTTGGATGTCGGAAGAATTGAACGCCATAACTGAAAAGCCTCCCTCAGCACGATGATTGGACACAAGGAATCAGGGCCTGTTAAAATAGCGACCGACTTCACAAATGCCAGATTAAAAAGAGATCGACTTCGCCGCGCGACCTTTTCTCGGACCGTTTTCAAGTTTTAAAACGCCTCGTGGGCATACGGTCGAGCAGATTCCGCAGCCCACGCAGGAGGCCCGGACGATGTTTTCGCCCTTCTGGGCGTACGCTCGTACGTCGATTCCCATTTCGCAGTAAACCGAGCAGTTGCCGCAGGAAATGCACTGCCCGCCGTTGGTTGTGATGCGGAATCGGGAGAAGTATTTCTGAAGTATACCGAGTACGGCCGCCATCGGGCACCCGAACCGGCACCACACGCGAGTTCCCATGAGCGGATAAAATCCAACTCCGATGACACCGGCCCAGATCGACCCGATGAAAAACCCGTACGTCCGGGCCACACCGTCCGAGAACCGGCCCAGAATGGCGCCCTCCAAGGCCGAGTTTACCCAGATAATCCCCGTTGCCAGAATAATCACAGCCAGACTGCCGTAGACCAGCCACCGCTCAATCTTCCACGACTTTTCAGAATAATCAGAAAGGTGCCGAAATGGATCTCCGAGCGTTTCGGCCAGACCTCCGCAGCCGCAGACCCACGAGCAGTACCATCGCTTTCCGTAGAAATACGTCAGAATCGGTGTGGCGATAAACGTCAGCATCGCTCCCCAGAAGACCATGAAGACCCCAAGTCTGCCACCATCGCGAAGAATCCATCCGAATCCATATTCGCCGGGCCAGAGGTATGTCCATTTCAGCGGCCAGAAATACGAGAAATAGAATTCCGGTTTATCAAATAAAATGAGGATATTGGGAAGGATGAAAGCGATGATGAGCTGGAAAAACACCACAGATCCCGTTTTCATGAGCTGATATCGATCGTGCCGGTATCGGTAAAACGCCCGAACACCCATGATGAGTACCGCCATCGAATAAAAAAGGCCGTACATGAACCACTGATCTGAGGGCCGTCCCCGCATCCACTGGGCAAGGCTGTCTGTCGATCGAATGAGCCCTTCCAGAGATTCGGGGAACCAGTAAATGAGGATGTAGAATCCCGTAAATACGATGCCGAGCAGCCATCCCGCGGCTCCTCGGGAAACGAGACTGTTGTGGTAGACACCGTCTTTGAGCGTGGGGTCGTGAGCGATACGGTACCGGTCGCGAATCATGCCGAGGCCTGTCACCGCGAACAACACAATACCCGTCCAGAAAAACAAGACCGGTTTACTCTCTCCCGCTCCCGCTGCCGACGTCAGAAGCAGAACCGTCCCCAGGCCGAATCCCCTGCCTGACCAGCTTTGCAAAATGTGCCGCACGCCCGGCCTCACTCGATCGGCACCGGTAACGTGAACGACTGCGGCGGCGCCCAGTAAAAACACGCTGATCACAATGGAGGTCATCGCTTGAAACGTGGGCTGCCCGACGATGGCATAGAGGAGAAAAAGCAATCCGGATGCAGCCAGGAGCCGCGTGAACGGCCGCAGAGTGGAGGATCCTGAATCTGCGAGGGAAAGGCTCGGTTGCACGTCGCTCATGCTTCCACCACCGTCTGTTTATCAGCATCAACGGAGGCGGCGAGATGCTCCATTCGGAAAGAAAATTCCGGGTCGAAATTAGCTTTTTCAAGTCCTGAAGGACGGTTTCGATCGATGCGCCATTACGAATCCAGTCCTCGCAAACCTCCTGACGGAACCGAACGCCCAGGCAATTGAATCCAACTACAGCTTTCGTCGAAGACTCATATTGAATTCGGATCAGCTTATCGCGCGAGACACTCCGAATCAGCAGCGCCCCGAAAGCCGCGGACGGACTGGCATCAATCTTCCCGTAGGTCTGGTACTCAAGATCGAAAAATTTTGCGGAATTGAAAAAATACCGGGCTGGTAAACGATGTTTTCGCCGCTGAGAATGCGGCCCAACGTCTGCCCCTGACGCCGACCGGAATACCAGAGCTGCTCGACGCGCCGCCCATTCGGAAGCGGAGTGCGAAATTCAGCGCAGTCTCCAACAGCCCACAAGTGGCTGCGGCTCGTTTGAAACCGACCATCAATCAACACTCCGACGGCGGTCTCCACGCCCGAAGACGCGGCAAAGTCCACATTGGGATGAACGCCCGCCGTCAATCCAACAAAATCGCATTCGATGCGATCGCCGCCCTTCGATGAAACGGCGCAGACGCGCCCGTCTTTGTCCGTCTCAATTCGCTCAAGCTCGGTACCGTACCTGAAATCGATTCCAAACTTTCCGACGTGACGTGTCACCATCTCGGATTCATCTTCCGGAAAGAGGTAATCCATATAACTTTTTTCACGAACAAGAAACGTTACGGGGATACTTCGAGATCGTAGCATTTCCGCAAGTTCAATGCCGATGAGCCCGCCGCCGACAATGACCGCGCGCTCGATTGCAGGCGTTGCAGCCTCAAGCGCCATCAGATCCTGCATCGAGTAAAGTCCCTGGACGCCGCGCGCATTCTCTCCGGGCCAGCCAAACCGGTTCGGTCGCGAGCCCGTTGCGATCACCAGATCATCGAATCGGAGATTCTCGCCCGACGCCAGTTCCAACACATTTTCGCCCGATCGGATGCCTGTTGCGAAATCCTGTCTCAGCCGGATTCCCATGCGATCCTATTCCTGATCCGGATAGGGTTTCAAATCCTCGTATCTGATCTGGCCCATGTAGGCATACATGAGGGCCGTTCGTGATATGAAATAGGGCGTCTCGACGGAAACAACGGTCACTGTGCTGCCACTCCGTTCGCGAATGGCGCGGGCAGCGCTAATTCCGCTGATTCCGTTTCCTATGATGACGATGTTCCGGGTCACAGTTGGTGTGGTTGAACCAGTGGGCAAAATAGTCGTCTTCGCAGTAAGTTACCGAGTAATCCGTTTGAGCAATCCAACCGGACTATCCGACCGGGTAATCCGTTTTTGAAATCCAACCGGGTAATCCGAATGGATAATCGGGCCCGTAAATCCGGCGCTTCAAAAAGACCGGGCAACCTGAGTGACAAAATGCGTCTTGGCATTACTGGTAATACCGGTAAAACGGCTCTCTGGAATTCACTGGTTGAAGTCATTGAACAATTCCTTGTCCAAGGGAGAGATTTTTCTGTCGACGAAAGACTTGTAGACGGCCTTGTGGAGCGTGACCTCCTCAAAGCCGAGAACGCCGACAAAATCTCATGCCCGGATCTCGCCGCCGTTTGCGATATGATTCTTTCGTTCGGTGGTGACGGTACCATTCTGAACACCGCCCATGAAATCGGCCACCGGGAGATTCCGATTCTGGGAATAAACCTTGGACGATTGGGATTTCTCGCCCACGTCGAATTCAACGACGTGTCTGCTGCCATCGACAAACTGGATGCGGGCGAATATTTTACGGAGGATCGAATCGCGCTTGTGTCGCGACTGTCCAGTAATATTGCCGACGCTGATACAGACGCCCGCGCCCGCGGCCACGCCAACGTAGACTCCGATACCCGCGGCCACGCCGACGAAGACTCCGATATCCGCAGCCACGCCGACGAAGACTCCGATATCCGCAGCCACGCCGATGCCCGCGGCCGTGCCGACGCCTGGGCACTCAACGAATTTACCCTGCAGCGACAGGGGGACACGGGGCTTTTATCTATCGAAGTCCACGTGGACGGCATCTTTCTGAACAGGTACTGGGCGGATGGGTTGATCGTAGCCACACCAACGGGTTCGACGGCATATTCCCTCGCGCTCGGCGGCCCGATCATGTCGCCCGGATGCGGTTCTGTGTTGATCACGCCCATGGCACCCCACTCTCTGACCGTTCGTCCGATCGTGATCCCGGATTCATCGGTCGTTTCCCTGCGACTCGCCGACACCGACAACCCGTACATTTTTACTGCCGATGGCGTCGGAATCGATGTCGACGCGCGAAACCATTCCATTGAAATAAAGCGTGCCGATTTCGTCGTCCGTCTGGTGCAGCTCAACGGTCAGGATAGTTTTGCGTCCCTCAGAAACAAACTGATGTGGGGTATGTCCACAACGACCGGATGATGTTCAGCGATTTAATTCGGCGTGAAACCGTTGCCAAATTTGCCTTACATCTGGTTCGTTCCGGACGGCGACACTATATTTGGCGCTCTTGTACGGTCAGGTAGCTCAGTTGGTAGAGCACAGGACTGAAAATCCTGGTGTCGGGAGTTCAATTCTCCCCCTGTCCACTTTACACAAACCAGGCTGAGAGCGGCACTTCCGCTCACCCATCGCGTTCAGATGGAGCGGCCAAAGGCTCTGCGAATCCGGTAGTTTACCGGATTCGCCCTTTGGGAAACTGCTCCATGAATTACAAAACCCCGTCGTACCGTCTCCACAAGCCGTCCGGGCAAGCCGTCGTCACAATCGGCGGACGCGACTTCTACCTCGGAAAATACCGCACCCCGGCCAGCCATTCCGAATACGACCGCCTCATTGCCGAGTGGCTGCAAAACGGACGTATCCTTCCCGCGACCAACGACCTGACGGTCAACGAGTTGCTTGTCGGCTA
>JACZYD010000205.1 GCA_022571255.1 Bacteroidota bacterium | reverse complement strand
GAGGGATGCACGTTCAGGGCTTGGCACGCGTTTGAACGACCGCGATAATCCATGCTGCATTCCCTGGCCGAACAGCCTGAACAATCGACTCTGGATCGCGTTGAAGCGTGACTCATTTTTCACGCCTCTGCGAATGCCAAAAAAGATCATTTCTATCCTTCGGGATGCACAGCACATTGTCATTTCTACACACACCCGACCGGACGGAGATGCAATTGGATCTCAAGTGGCACTTGGCCTGTTTCTGCGCCGACTGGGCAAGAATGTTTTACTTCTCAACTCTGATCCCACGCCATATAATATGGAATGGCTCAACGGCGCGGATCTGATACAGGTATTCAACGGGTCACTGCAACAGCTCGAATCTGTTCAACGCGCAAACGCCGTCGTCGTAGTCGACACCAACAGTCAGAATCGGCTGGGAGAAGTGGGTGTTTGCCTGCGTAATGCGCCAGGTAAGAAAATCCTGATTGATCACCACACCCAACCGGAAGACTGGTTCGATGAGCAGTGGACGAGGGAGACGGCTTCCTCGGCGGCCGAACTGATCTATGAAATATTATCGTCCTGGAACTCGGAGGAAATCGATAAGGAAGTTGCGCTGGCGCTTTATGTAGCGATTATGACGGATACGGGTTCATTTCGCTTCAACTCCGTGACCTCGGAATTACATCGCCTGGTTGCGCAGTTGATCGAGCGTGGAAAGCTGGATGTATCGAAAATTTATGGTGAGGTGTATGAAACCCGGTCGCCCGAGTCAATCCGGCTTCTGAGCCGCGTCTTATCTACGCTCGAGATGTGGCACGGTGGTCAAATTGGGACAATGACGATTTCCCGAGCCGTGCTTCGGGATACAGGTGCCGCGATCGCTGAAGCAGATGGATTTGTAAATCACATCCTGACGCTGGATGGCGTACATGCAGCGGTGATGTTTACTGAAACTGCCCGCGGAACCAAAGCCAGTTTCCGGTCGAAAGAAAATTTTAAAGTCCATAAGTGGGCCGCTGCGTTTGGCGGTGGAGGACACAGATACGCAGCCGGTGCATTCGTAAAGGAAAACCTTGATTCTGCCATAAGCTGTGTGATGGCTGCGGCGCCACGTTATCTGCCCCTGAATGACGCCATCGCCGAGCGGTCTGAGGTCCGGGACGAACTTGATGCTGACGATGTCGCCCTGTTTGAGTCACTCACAAAAATGAGCAACAAATAGCACCGCCTGGAATCAGTGAGCGTTTTCAAGGCTTGAAAAACAGAATCTAAAAACAAAATCTGAAGGTTATGAAGGTATCGGTCTCAACTATTTCCATGTCTGAGCTCGACGTTGATGTATTACTGTTACCCGTTTCTGTAGACGATGTGGAGTCCGGCCTGACGGGTATCGCAGATCATTTTGGAGAGACGGTCGACCGGATACGTCTCGATTTCAAGGGAGCACTCGGTGATACAGCCCTCTTCTACCCGGATTCAGGGTCCACGCGGAGGGTTCTGACTATTGGATGTGGTAAATCGGAGAGCGTGAATGCAGACACGCTTCGGCAGGTGTCGTCGACGGGAGCAAATGCCCTCAGTAAACTGTCGGTTGAAACAGCCGCCATCGTTCTGCCGTCAGGCCTGCTCGATGCGGAAGTTGCCAGCCAGGCTCTGGTAGAGGGATTTGTCTTGGGTGCCTACCGGTTCGATCGTTATCGTTCCACAGATTCGGAAAATACCGTCGTTCAGAGGCTGGTCATACAGACCGACGATTCCGACGTACTCGTGCGTCGAGGGGCCGAGCGGGGGCGCGTCGTGGCAGAATGCGTGTGCACGGCCCGGGATCTCGTCAATCTTTCACCGGACGAAAAAACACCCATATTATTCTCTAAGGCCATCGAGAAATCGGCCAAAAAGTATGGTTATGACGCCTCGGTCTGGGACGAACAAATGATCATCGACGAAGGAATGAATGGCCTTCTCGCGGTGAGTCGGGGTAGCCTTGATCCTCCTACATTTTCCGTCCTGGAGTGGAGACCAGAACAGGCACGAAATAAGAAACCCATTGTTCTGATCGGGAAAGGAGTCGTTTTTGACACGGGAGGTCTTTCTTTAACGTCTACAAAGGG
>JACZYD010000017.1 GCA_022571255.1 Bacteroidota bacterium | reverse complement strand
AATAAAATCGAATCAAAGCAGTTCCTAATCGTTGTGGTGACGACGGCATCGATGACCGCATTTGGATCAGACGGATTTGAAATCACGGCGCGGCGACGTGTCACGGAAATAACGCTCAGGACCTGGCTTTTAGGGTGTTCATGGAGAAAACAGTAAACAGAATAGGTTCTTCTTTTGTTCTGAAACGGATCTATACCTGGTTCGGTTCAGCCGAAAAAGACGGCCGTGATAGTGCAGAAGACAAATATCCAAGGCATGCGCAAAGAAAACGCTGCCGCGCAGGTTTTTGATGAAGTCGATTTCTGAATATGGTAATCAGTCGCAACGACCATTATATTTCTTGGCTACGGTATAGGTCGACACCTGCGGAATTGTGTCGATTATCAGTTACATTCTGTCAGAGAACCGATTCAGAGATTAAAAGATGAAGCGCACCTACCAACCAAGTCGTCGTAAACGTGCAAACAAGCATGGTTTCCGCTCCCGGATGGCAACAAAAAACGGTCGTAATCTGCTGGCACGTCGCCGATCAAAGGGACGCAAAAACCTGACGGTCAGCGATACCCGCAGTCGAAAATAGCCCTCGTGTCGGCATCCTCAAAGGTATATCGAAAGGCATCCCGCGGCAGGGGCGAAATTGAGACGCACACGTTTCCGCGTTCACGTCGTTTGAAAAGGCGGAGACTGATCCAATCATTATTTGACCGTACGCGAGCTGATTCGCGCATAATGAGTTCCGGTGCGGTGCGCATTTTGTACAGAAGAGTTTCGGCTGTGGAAATCGACTCGACGGTCCCTGTTCAGATCGGATTTGCGATCGGTAGATCCGCTGGAAACGCCGTCACGCGAAATCGAATAAAACGCCTGTTAAGGGAAGAATATCGATTGAACCGTACTCGAATTGAAAGCGCGCTGAGTCAGACTGATACGCGTGTTATCCTGATGGTAGTTCTCAGGCACAACCTGGCTACTCCCGAAGAGCTGCGAAACGCATTCCGTGACGCTCTTTTAAAGCTTGTCCAGCGAGAAAGTGCAGCGGCAACGGGCGAAGGTATGACGTCAATGATGACTGAACATAAAACGGAACAGCCACGATAACCTAACGTACGGGTACGCCCTGATACAGACGAGACCGTACCGCGATACAAACCAGACCCGAAACCAGATTCAGACTCACCCGCACGACCTGAATATCACCCTTTCTCTCCTCTCATCCAGCGGTTCGTTCCGCCCTAAAAAAATTTCCCGTGGATAGAAATGTAATTACAGCGACGATCCTGATTGCCCTGATCATAGTCGTCTGGATGACGTTCCTCACACCGGATCGTCCAGTTGAAGTGCCGCCGGATGCAGGACGGGAAGACAATCGATTTCTTCCGGACGACGATACAATTCAACCTCCAAAAGAGTTACAGGTGCCAGGCAGTGTTCCTGAGATTGTTGAAGGCGATTCCACAATTCTCGGTACACAGGATGGAGTGATTCGGGAAATTACGGTCGAAAATGACCTGTACACAGCCGTATTCTCGACTCGTGGCGGTACGCTTCTTTCTTTCAAACTGAAGGAATACAAAAAGTTTGAAGAAGACTCGCACGTGGAGATGATCGATTCTACGAAGGAAGGTGCGTTGTCAATGGTTTTCACGACACCCGGTAATCGTATTTATGACACGCGCTCTTTCGTGTTTGAGACGGACTATTCTGCGAGCCGCATGGTTCTCCGCGATGATCCTCAGGACCTGAAATTCACGACCGTGATCGGCGAAGGCACGCTGACATTTCGGTACACGTTCGAACCGGGCACATACGAAATAAAACTCTCTATCGAGCAGGAAAATGCGGAGACCTTTATCGCTCTGCATGGCTACGAACTGCAATGGAACGGAGGACTTCCCTTTACAGAAGGAAATCATGAGCTCGAGACGCAACATTCGGGGGCTTTCGTTCGCACCGGGGGTGAAGTGGAAAAACTGGTTCTCACATCGGATTCTTACCTGGAGGGATCGTATCGGGGTGATATTGACTGGGTCGCTGTCAAGAACAAGTATTTTATCGCGGCTATCATCCCCGACGTACCCACGCGGGGATCGGACTTGATCGGTGAGCGACAATTGGAAATCGAAGATCCCCTGCTGCGTTTGGATTTTGTGGCGAGTATTTTGGTTCCGCTCGATCTGAATGGCCCCGGAAAATTTCGTATATACGTGGGACCCATGGAGATGAATCGGATCGACCGGTATGATCTTGGTCTTTATGATACCGTCGATTTTGGCTGGGATTTCTTCGAAACGGTAACTCGTCCCCTCGCAAAATATTTTTTCATTCCCATCTTCGCACTTCTGGGTGGATGGTTACCCAATTATGGCCTGGTCATCATCATTTTCTCGATTCTGATTAAAGTACTTCTGTATCCGCTGACGAAGAAGTCATTCAAGAGCATGGCCAGGATGAAGGAACTGCAGCCCCGGATGGAGGCCATAAAGGAGAAATATGCCAACGATCCGCAAAAGCAGCAGCAGGCGACGATGAAGATGTATAAGGAAACGGGTGTCAATCCGCTCGGAGGTTGTCTGCCTATGTTTCTTCAGTACCCGATCATCATTGCCCTGTGGCAGTTCCTGCCTCAGTCGATTGCGCTGCGACAGCAGGGCTTTTTATGGGCTACTGATCTGTCTGCTCCGGATATCATCATGAACTTACCATTCACTATTCCCATGTACGGGAACTTCGTGGCTGGTTTTACGCTTTTGATGGGACTGTCCATGGCCGTGCAGATGCAGTTTACACCGACTTCTGGAAGCGCGGTTCAGGCCAAGATATTCATGTATGTAATGCCTGTATTCATCTCCGTGATTTTCAATAAGTTCGCTTCTGGTCTTAGCCTTTATTACCTCTGTTATAATGTGCTTACGGCTATACAGCAAAAGTTGATTGCAAGTCAGCAGAAAGCAGAATCTGCCGCAGAGCCCGATGAAACAGAGAATAATTCTCGCCGTAAGGGAGTGGGAAAACGAACCAGGCACACTAAATCCGCCCGGGCGAAAGGCCGTCCCGCTTCGCGCAAAGGGTGGTAATCTGACTTCCGATGCGACAGGTGGATGACGATACCATTGTTGCACTCGCTACGGCCAGAGGCGTAGCCGCACTGGCGATTGTGAGGCTGTCAGGACCGGCTTCTCTGGATATCGCTGGTTCGTGTTTTCCGGGCATTGCGATCCAGGAAATCGGCTCTCATACCCTTGCAGTAGGCTTTATTTCCACGTCAAAGAAAGAAGAAATCGATCAGGTTGTTGTTTCGGTTTTTCTTGCGCCGCACTCCGTAACGGGTGAAAATGTGGTTGAAATCACCTGTCACGGCGGTGATTATGCGGCCGCCCGGATCATACAGAGCCTTATTGAAGCCGGGGCAAGGCCCGCTCAACCTGGAGAATTTACGAAACGCGGATTTCTGAATGGCCGGATGGATCTGTCCCAGGCCGAAGCCGTGGCAAACATCATAGATGCCTCGTCCAGGAGGGCACAGGAGAGCTCACTTGCCCAGCTGAAGGGTGGTTATTCGGTTGAACTTGAGGCAATTCGATCAGAAATGCTGGATCTTTGCGCGGCCATTGAACTGGAACTGGATTTTTCCGAAGAAGACGTCGAGTTTGCTTCACCTGATCGGCTTACGCAGCTTTTCAAAAAAAGCCAGGCTCTATTTACCAGTTTGCTCGAATCGTATCGTTTCGGCGCCTTGATCCGAGACGGAATTCAGGTCGTGATAGGTGGTCGGCCCAACGCGGGCAAGTCTACCCTGCTGAATGCCCTGGTCGGATATGAACGTGCCATCGTATCTGATGTGCCCGGGACAACGCGAGACGAAATTGAGGCCGAAGTCGAATTTGACGGCCTCAGAATCCGGTTCCGGGATACCGCGGGCCTTCGTGACACGCAGGACGCAATCGAGGCAGAAGGTGTGCGCCGGGCCAAAGAATCGATAAGACACGCGGATGCTCTATTTTATGTTTTTGATGCATTGATCGGGTTAGATCAGGACGAGAAGGACTTTCTCGCGCGAATGCGATCCGAAAGACCAGATCTCGTCATCAAGGTATTTGCAAACAAAGTGGATCTTCTACGCGTTAAGCAGGCCGGCGCGATAGAGGCCGACAGCACACGGGCCGGCGCAATGCAGGCCGACACTACACAGACCGGCACGATGCAGGCCGACAGCACACGGGCCGGCGCAATGCAGGCCGACAAAACGAATAATATCGAGACGGACATTCTTGCATATCAAACCAGATTTATCAGTGCCAAGGAGGCACAATCCGACGAGACGATCCTTTTGCCTGTCCTCACAGAGCTGATTGATTCTCTTCGGGGTGATTGGATTCTTGATGAAGCTGCTCCGATACTAACCAATCTGCGCCACCGCGACCACCTCCAGCGTGCGTTGACCGCAGTCGGGAACGCATCACAAGCCTGGGAGTCGTCAGCGTCAGGAGATATCCTTTCACTTGAATTACGTACGGCCATGTTTGAGCTGGGAGCTATCACGGGAGCGACGACCAATGAGGATGTGCTCAGTCACATATTTTCTGAATTCTGTATCGGAAAATAATAATCTGACAATGGTGGATATAGTCGAATACGATATAATAGTAGTAGGCGGTGGTCACGCAGGGTCAGAGGCTGCCGCTGCGTCTGCGAGAATGGGAGCCAAGACATTACTGATCACGATGAACCTTGAGGCGATCGGAAGAATGTCATGTAATCCGGCCATAGGAGGAATCGGTAAAGGGCAGATAGCACGGGAAATTGATGCGCTCGGAGGGCTCATGGGTCGCGTTACCGACCGGGCAGGAATCCAGTTTCGCATGTTGAATAAACGCAAGGGGCCTGCGGTCTGGTCGCCCCGCGCACAGTGCGACCGGATCCTTTATGCGAATGCCGTCCGGCAAGATCTCGAATCGATTCAAAAACTTTCGATGCGAGCGGACATGGTGACGGACTTACTGGTATCTCAATCCGGTGTGGAAGGAGTTCGCACACGGCTTGGTCGCGACATCCGCGCCCGGGCAGTGATACTCACAAACGGTACGTTCATGAACGGAACCATTCATGTGGGTGAAAAACAATTCGGAGGAGGTCGCATGGGAGAGACTGCTTCCAGAGGATTGACGGCTACGCTCCATGATCTCGGGTTTGAAAGCGGCAGATTGAAGACAGGAACGCCACCCAGAATTGACGGTCGAACCATAAACTACGATCTTATCGAAGAACAGCCGGGCGATCCGGATCCGAGTCCATTTTCGTTCATGACCGACGCTCTTCCGACGCGCCAGCGAAGTTGCTGGCTCACGTATACCAACCCATCCGTTCACGATGTGCTGAGAACCGGTTTCGATCGGAGCCCCATGTTTGCAGGAAAGATTAAGGGACAGGGTCCGAGGTATTGCCCATCGATAGAAGAGAAAATCGATCGATTTGCCGAAAAAAGTCAGCACCAGTTATTTCTTGAGCCTGAGGGTTGGAAAACGGAAGAGGTTTACGTCAACGGATTTTCAACCAGTCTCCCGGAACAGGTTCAGATCGACGCATTGCGAAGGACGAGAGGACTCGAGCATGTGCACTTGATAAGGCCGGGATACGCGATTGAGTATGATTATTTCCCCCCTTATCAGATTCGGTATAGTCTCGAGACAAAAAATGTCGAAAGACTTTATTTCGCGGGTCAGATCAATGGGACAACAGGCTACGAAGAGGCCGCAGCACAAGGATTAATGGCTGGAATAAATGCTTCGCGAATGCTGAATGGTCAAGCGCCTGTCGTACTGCGACGGGATCAGGCATACATCGGTGTTTTAATCGACGACCTCGTGGCCAAAGGCACGGACGAACCATACCGGATGTTTACCTCTCGCGCAGAACACCGCATTTTGCTTCGTCAGGACAACGCGGATCGCCGGCTGACCCCGATCGGATACGAAATAGGGCTTGTAGATGAAGCAAGAATGCGAAGAATGGAGCTCAGACGACACGCGGTTGAACAGACGAGAGCAAATATTGAGCGGGAAAACGTTTCGCCTGATTCGGTGAACTCTTTTCTTGAGGCCGCCGGTACGTCGGCCATCAAACAGCCCGAGCGTATCGCGCGATTGGCGGTTCGGCCGCAGGTTGGTCTGTCGGCTCTGATAGACCATATTGAAAGACGCGCGGAGCTCGTCGTTGAAGCGCCGGGTATCGAGGCATCCGAGACGCTCGTGGAAATTGAGCTGAAATATGCCGGATACCTCGAGCGAGAATCGGCTCTGGTAGCCAAAACCAGAAAAATGGAGTCCAGGAAGATTCCAGAGGGCTTCGATTTCGACTCGGTACGGAATATTTCGATAGAGGCGCGACAGAAACTTTCCAGAATACGACCCGAAAATATAGGACAGGCTTCTCGCATAAGTGGCGTGAGCCCTGCAGATATCTCTGTTCTTCTGATACTGCTGCAACGGGATACATTTACATTGCCCTCGCTGGACCATGAGATCGAAACAACCGAGCGTTCTGCCCGATCCGAACAGTCGGTGGTCGAAGCCTGATGTTTCACGTGAAACATTGCGTGTGACCATGGTCCTGAAAGCCCCATACGGTATATCCGGCGTCCAATACCTGTCGGTATCCGCGTCAGAGAAGGAACGTGTTGCAAGGTCTATTAAAAAGCATACAAAGTTGCTCAAATCGTATGAAACGGCTCTTTTGTCGTTCAACCGTAAGCACAATCTGGTATCGAGATCAGCCGAAAACCATTTCTTTCAACATCATATTCAACATTCTCTGGCGATAGCCTGCCGTGATTTTCCGCCGGATGTGCACATTGTGGACTGGGGATCAGGCGGAGGCCTGCCCGCGATTCCGCTTGCTGTCATCTTTCCGTCCGTGCAGGTCACAGCGCTGGACAAAGTGGGCAAAAAGATGCAGGTTGTCGAGGCCATTGTCCGGCGACTGTCCATCAGAAATGTTTCCGTCTGTCACTCTCGCGCCGAGGACTATCACGAAAATGCTGAGTTTTCCGTGTCGAGAGCGACGGTGCCATTGAGTACGCTCTGGAAATGGCACAGCCAGGTAGCGCGTATTCAAAAAGGCAGCGTCGCCAAAGATTGCGACAGCGGACAAGGCGGGACCTCATTCTGGCCGCCAGGTCTGATCTGTTTAAAAGGAGGTGATCTCGCTGAAGAGATCAAAATCCTGCAGGATTGGTACCCTGATCTGTTGGTGACCGTCCTGTCCGTGGATGAACTTTTTAATAATCAGCCTTATTTTCGAGAGAAGGTCATCGTACATGTGCAGCTCAACGAAAACACATGAGTAACAAAGAAAGACGCGAAAACCGCACAGAAAGATTGTTTGCGACGATTCTTTTGCTTCAGAATCGACCAAACATGACGTCACGGGACCTGGCCGAACATTTTTCGGTGAGCAGAAGGACGGTGTTTCGCGACCTCAACGCACTGACAGAATCGGGTGTCCCTCTCACCTATTCTGAAGGTGGTGGTTATGAAATCCTGGAAGGTTATCAGTTGCCGCCACTGATGCTATCGGCCCGGGAAGCCGCGACTTTGCTGGTGGGCACCGAGTTTATGAAATTACAATCGGATGCATCCCTTCGAGAGGATGCCGACGCGGTTGCGCTCAAAATCAGGGCCGTTCTGCCGCGTGAGATCAGGGAGTATGTGGACCGGCTTCGGGAAAATACCGTCCTTGATCCTTATTGGTTGCATGCCGTACAGGAAGGAGGAAGTGAATCAGGCAGATGGTATAAACTGAGTGAGGCCGTTGCGAGAAGTCGCAAAGTGACGATGGAGTATTTTGTGGAATCCCGCTCAGAGCTCACGAAACGATATGTAGATCCGTTAGGGCTCGTGTATTACACGGATCATTGGAATCTGATTGCCTACGATCATCTTCGAAAAGACGTCAGAAATTTCCGATTGGACCGAATCAGGGAGATGTTTGTGTTGACCGAACGTTTTGAAAGACCGGACGGCTTTGACCTGGCCGCGTATCTGGAGGAACTGGGCTTGGATTCGGAAATGAAAAATGTCCATCTCCGATTCAAGGAAGATGATTACGGTCGCGCGCGGATGGAAATTCCAGCGCGAATCGAACGAGAAGAAAAGAGTCCGGCAGGCGTAGATGTGCAATTCCGGTTCAGTAATCTCGATTACATCGCGTCCTGGTTGTTACGATATGGCGAAGGGGTTGAAGTTGTAGAGCCGGATGAGCTGAAAAGCAGACATTTAAAAGCGGCCAGAGGAATAGCTGCCATATACGAGGGTTAAAACGCATCGCTGGAAGCGTTTTCCACCTGCTGGTCAACCGACTTTTCCAACGATTTATCAGTTTCCCCTTCAGAATAATCAGACGACAGACTGTCCCGAAGTGTCCTCAAAACCTCCCTTGCGGTTTCGAGGTCTGGGATATCCTGAATGATAGCCCGTAGTTTTCCGGCGCTACTCTTTTTCAAGACGTATCGCCACGGCAGCGCGTTCAATTGCTCCAACATTCCATGAAAAAGGTTCGCATAGAAATACGGGTCTTTCTCATTTTCGGGAAAGACCAGGAAGAGGCGTTGATTCTTGAACACAATGCGAGAAAACCTGAGCTTCTGGCCCAGAATCTTTAATTCCATTGCAATAAGGAGATTCTCGACCTCAGAAGTAACCGGGCCAAACCGATCGACCATCGACTTCATGATTTCCACCAGTACATCCTCGCTTGCAGCTTCGGATATTTGACGATAGATATTCAGCCGCTCAACACCATTGGAGAGATAGTCTTCCGGGATCAGCGCATCGGCCTCCACTTCGACGGAGGTCTCCCCCGCCAATGGCACCTTTTCACTCCTGAAAAGATCGGAAAACTCGGTTCGTCGTAATTCTTCAACGGCTTCATCCAGGATTTTGTGATATGTATCGAATCCGACGTCGTCTATGAATCCGGATTGTTCGGCACCGAACATGTTTCCGGCTCCTCGTATATCCATATCACGCATCGCAATATGAAATCCGCTACCCAGAGCTGTAAACTCCTCTACGATTTGAAGGCGTTGTTTTGCCTCGCGGGTAAGACCATGTATTGATGGTACCAAAAGATAACAGAACGCTTTTTTGTCCGAACGTCCCACGCGACCTCGCAGTTGGTGCAGTTCGGCCAGACCAAAACGCTCGGCTCGGTTGATGATAATTGTGTTGGCGTTGCTTACATCAAGGCCGTTTTCGATAATACTCGTACTCACGAGCACGTCGAATTTCTTCTGGAAAAATCCTGTCATTACCCGTTCGAGATTCGGGCCTGACATCTGTCCGTGCCCGACTTTGATTCGCACGTCCGGAATCAACATCCGGAGTGTTTCGGCCATAACATCGATGGATTGCACACGGTTATGAATAAAAAACACCTGCCCGCCGCGTTTGATCTCTAACAGTATTGCATCTCGAATAAGATCTTTGTCGAAAGTATGTATCTCTGAGACAATGGGTTGTCTGTTCAGAGGAGGCGTTGAGATAATGGTCAGATCGCGGGCTCCGAGAAGAGAAAACTGGAGGGTTCGGGGAATGGGCGTGGCTGTCAACGTGAGGGTGTCGACACTGACCCGGAGGCGTCTCAATTTTTCTTTCACTCCCACTCCAAAGCGCTGTTCTTCGTCTACGATGAGAAGACCCAGATCTTTGAATTTTACGTCTCTCGAAATGAGGCGATGTGTTCCGATAATGATGTCGGCCTCCCCTCTTTCGATGGCCTTTATCGTGTTTTTGATTTCTGCAGAGCTCTTTAATCGTGAAAGAACATGGACTTGTACGGGATACAGAGACAGACGCTCTGAAAATGTCTGAAAATGTTGCATGGCCAGCACAGTAGTGGGGACGAGTACCGCGACCTGCTTCCCGTCCTGAACGGCTTTGAATGCTGCGCGGACGGCTATTTCTGTTTTACCGAACCCTACGTCACCACAGACCAGACGATCCATCGGAACCGGCTCACACATATCCCTTTTTACCACCTCACTTGCCGCGTATTGGTCGGGAGTATCTTCATACTGGAATGATGCTTCGAGTTCGCGCTGCCAGACGGTATCCTCGGGAAATGCGTGCCCCTTCGCCTGTTTTCTTTTTGCATAAAGCTTGATCAAATCGCGGGCAATATCCTTTAAACGAGACTTCGTTCTTGATTTAGCCTTCGCCCATTGCTCCGAACCCAGTCTGGTGAGTCTCGGCTGGTGGCCCTCTTTGCCTTTGTATTTGTGGAGTTTGTAGAGCGAATTCACGTTCACATACAAGATGTCGTCCTGCTGATACACGATGCGAAGAACCTCCTGCTTTTTACCATTTACCTCAATTTTCTGCATTCCGGAAAACCGACCGATGCCATAGTCGATATGGACCACGAAATCTCCCGGGACCAGATGGTGCAGTTCTCGAAGACTCAGCCCCCCGAATCGTCGTCTCTGCCGTCGTGCAGTCGGTCGGTGGTACCGATTGAAAATCTGGTGATCCGTATAAACGGCAAGGCCCGCGCACGGCAGTTCAAATCCTTCATGAAGAGATTCGCGTTTGATCTGCACAGAAAAACGATCAAGATCGTCATCAAGTAAATCATGTATGCGTCCCTCCTGTCCAGACGTATCGCATAGAATTACCGTTCGGATATTTCGATGATGATTGCTTTCCAGTTGTTTGCGCAGCAGCGATATGGAACTGTTGAAAACAGGCTGTGGTGCTGATTCAAATAGAATCTCTATCGAGGCGTTACCCTGAAACGATCCGATAAGCAAACGGGAATAATGCTCTATCGCCTTGCAAAAACCGGCAGCGGTCATGATGAGGTCTTCCGCCTTGAAGGAGACAGATGCACTTTCAGACAGAAGAGCGGACATTCGATCGAACGTGTCAAGTGCATGTTCCCTCAACATCGATTCGTTATGAAGAATCAGCAACGAGTCACCAGAAAGGTATTCGAACAGAGGAACGCCGCCCGATGATGAACGGGCTGTCGGGTCAAGGTCCGGTACAAGTCGTGCTCTTTTTTTACGGCTGACGCTTCGCTGCGTGTGAATATCGAATTCCCTGATCGATTCAATTTCATCACCAAAAAACTCAAGGCGAACGGGATAGTCGCCGGTGAACGCAAAAATATCAAGGATACCGCCCCTCAGGGCCAGATCACCAGGTCTTTCTACAAATTCGACACGCAAAAACCCCTGCGAAACAAGAGATTTTATGAGGTCTTCCGGATCATACATCTCCCCGACTGCAATCTCCAGGGTCAAGCCGGAGACTTCTTCACGCGACGGGACGAGTTCAAGAAAAGCATCCAGATCGGCGACGAGAATACCCTTGAAATCTTCATGGAGTGACTGAAGAATGTCTGTTCGCTGGATTCCAGGGGTTGGATCGGCCACATATTCCAAATCGAAAGGTTTTTTCCCCGAAAAAGGGAGCAGCAGTATGTGGTCTTCCAGCCCCAGAATCTGCTGAATATCGCTATGGAAGTAGGAGGCTGATTCTGCATCATCGAGCAGAACAACTATGTTCTTTCCGGTTCGTCTGAAAACACAAGCTGCCACGATGGCCGATAGAGATCCGGAAAGGCCCTTTGCAGACACTGAAAAAGGATGTTTTTTGTCGCTCTCGCGGATCGCTTTTACGAGCGCTTTACACTCAGGAATTGCGGATACGGCATCAAAAATGGATTTAAGCGACACAGGGTAAAAGGGGCCAGTGAATACGATTGTATTTCAGAATGGGAATGGAATTCAGAACGGGAATGCATTCCGGAAGCCACGATGTTTCACGTGAAACATTCCAGAACTCCAAGGCAAAGATACAGGTAAGTAGTTGTGTATTATAGATATATGTCCACAAAAGAAAGGAGCAACGCAAATACGCTACTCAGGTGCGATTTTGTTTTCCAATGCGATTCGGACAAAACCGGATGCAGCCTCGAGGCGCCGCCGGGCTTCTTGCCTGGTTACGTCGGAGAGTTGCATCACGAGGGCTGTTTTAACGTGATCGTTGGCGTCCGTCAATAACCGCGAGGCCTGTTCATAGGTAATACCTGTCACTGTCATGACCGTTCTCCTTGAGCGTTCAACCAGTTTCTGATTGGTCATCTGCAGGTCCACCATCATATTCTCATATATTTTTCCGAGCCTTACCATGGTGGCTGTTGTAAGCATGTTGAGAACCATTTTTTGTGCAGTACCACTTTTCATCCGCGTAGAACCCATCACGACCTCAGGCCCTACGACAGGGCAAATAGCCACATCCACCGAAATGTTGAACTTGCTGCGGGGTGTACATGTGATAAAAATAGTTTTGCACCCCAGCGAATTAGCGGCATTTATGGCACCGATTACGAAGGGAGTACGCCGACTGGCGGCGATTCCACACACAACGTCTGCCGCCCTGACTCCGGCATCCTGAAAGGCGGTGGTTCCATTGGATTCCAGGTCCTCTGCCCCTTCAACAGATCTGAAAACAGCTTCCCGACCGCCGGCGATAACCCCCTGCACCATTTCCGGAGCAGTGCCGAATGTAGGAGGGCACTCGGAGGCATCCAGAATTCCGAGTCTTCCACTTGTTCCGGCGCCAAAATAGAACAGCCGACCCCCGGCTTTGAGTGAAACAACAATGAGTTCGACGGCTTCTGTGATCGCGTCAAGTTCTCCTTTCACGGCTTCGGCAACCCGGTGATCTTCCTCATTGATCAGACGAAGGATTTCTCTTGTCGGCGCCGTATCGATATGTTTTGTGCGGGGATTTCGTTGCTCGGTAGCAAGATTCTGCAGTTCAGAGAACAGTTTCTTGTCAGTCATGCGGGTTGCAATAAATTGC
This sequence comes from Bacteroidota bacterium, assembly GCA_022571255.1. Lineage (GTDB taxonomy): Bacteria > Bacteroidota > Rhodothermia > Rhodothermales > UBA10348 > N075bin62. The sequence continues at coordinate 24,000 of JACZYD010000017.1, read as the reverse complement.
GGGAGAATATAATCAGCCAGCCCGAACAGCAGCCGTCGGAATACCGGAAAGAAATTACACCATATTCAATCCGGCAATCAAGGTGGTTGTACGGCGCGGCCGTCGCAGGCTACAGTCGACGGCCAGTCGGCTACCGCGACGGTCGCCGTAGGCCACAACGACAGCCCAGTCGGGCTACAGTCGACGGCAAGTCGGCTACCGCGACGGCCGCCGTAGGCCACAACGACAGCCCAGTCGAGCTACAGTCGACGGCAAGTTGGCCGCCGTGACGGCCGCCGTCGGAACGGTGAACGAATACAACGTGATCGCGTAATCATCGCATGGTAATCAAACGGATATCTTTAAAACAGTTCAGGGCCCACGAAGAAAGCGTCCTCGCCTTTCATCCGGGGCTGAACATAATAAGTGGACCCAATGGTACGGGAAAAACCAATATCCTCGAGGCGGTACACTATCTCTGTTTGACCAAAAGTTTTCTCACATCCAATGATCGGTATGTGCTGCGACACGGCGCACCGTTTTTTGAGATAATTGGAGATTTCGAATCTTCAACGGGGCAGTCTCTTGTTGTCCGGATTGCATTTTTACCGGGAGAAGGGAAGAAGATTTTCGTGAACGGTGTTCATGTACCACGCGCATCTGACTTTGTAGGCCGGATTCCAGTGGTCGTTTTCTCACCCGATGATTATGTCATTACGGCCGGAGGGCCTGAAGAAAGACGCCGTTTCATTGACACGATAATCAGTCAGTCAAGCAGAATCTATCTTGATGACCTGATTCGATATCGCCGTACACTTAAGCAGCGAAACGAATTATTACAAAGTATAAAACGTCGCAGGGGACCGATGCATTCCGAGCAGATTTCCTCCTGGTCCCGGGAACTGGTTGATATCGGGTCGCGCATTATTCACTCCAGGCTGCTGTTTATTGAACGGTTCAGCCGTCTTCTCGACGAGGCATGCAGAAGAATCGGGTCAGAGATAGAGGAACCGAGAATTTTCTACAGGCCGTTAAGCGGCGACGCCAAGCTGGGCGATGTCGAAGAAATCAAAGAAGTGTTCAGTAATGTTCTGCAGAAATGTGCTCATCGCGAATGGGAGAGAGGCCTGACTCTTGCCGGGCCTCATCGCGACGATCTTCATTTTGAACTGGACGGTATGCCCGTTCGCAGGTTTGCATCTCAGGGGCAACATCGGACTTTCGGTCTGGCTCTGAAACTGGCGCAGTACAGCTTTCTACTTGAAACGGTGGAAGAGCCCCCTCTGCTGTTACTTGATGACGTTTTTGACAACCTGGATCATACCCGGATCGGCTTATTTTTCTCCATACTCCACGAGTCGGAAATGGGGCAGAGCCTGATTACGGCAGCTCGAAAGGATATCTTTGGAGAGCTGCTCGGTGAAAATAGTGACCACCACCTCGACATTCGGGAAACGATTGCCTCCGAAGTATGACCAATGTATCAAAAAGAACAAGCGTCAAGAAACGCGGCACTACCAGATAGATGCCGAACCAGTACATACAGCGCCGGTGAATACAGGGCCGGTGAATACAGCGTCAGTACATACAGCGCTGGTAAACGAACGCCCATGAATAAGAAAAATCGAAAATTACTCCTCGTTTTCGGAATGCTGGCGGGGACTCTTTTGCTGTCGGGTTGTGTCGTATCGAGAGACCCAATTACGGGCAAGAAAAAATCATACGGCTATTCGTGGGCAGAAGAGGTGCGCATGGGAAGGGAAGCCGATAGTCAGATTATCTCCCAGTTCGGATTATACGAAGACGAGCGCCTCAGTTCATATATCGATTCGCTTGGACAGGCCATGGTGGCGATCAGTCATGTGAGGCGAGCGGGAGCCGAGCCGGAATGGCTCGCCACGAAATTTTATTTTCGGGTGCTGGACAGCGAGGTTGTGAATGCGTTTGCTTTACCCGGAGGATATATTTATGTCACGCGCGGGCTTCTTGCGCACGTGGACAATGAGGCGCAGCTTGCCGTCGTGATCGGGCATGAGATCGGTCATGTCACTGCGCGACACATGTCGAAACGGGCAAAAAACCAGATCCTCAGCCAGGCAGCCTTGATGGCAGGAGCCATCGGGGGACAGTTACTCGTCGGCGGCAACACGGCGGAAAGCGTGCTGAATTACGGAGGAATAGGTTCCCAACTGCTTCTTTTGAGTTACGGGCGCGACGATGAATCGCAATCAGATAAGCTGGGCGTTGAATATGCCGCACTCACGGGATACGATGCGGCAGAAGGGGCGGGGTTTTTCAATTCGCTCAAACGACTCACCAATCAGTCCGGGCAGGACATCCCTTCATTTCTGCAAACACACCCGGATCCGGGACAGCGCGAAACGAAAATAATAGAAGAAGCGGCTACGTGGCCGAGTGAAACCGGGTCGAGACGTGTTGGTCGATCCTGGTACCTGCAACAAATCGACGAAATTATATTTGGCTCGGACCCGAGACAGGGATTTACTCGCGAGGGCCGTTTCATTCATCCGGATCTGGCGTTTCAATTTGATGTCCCGGATGGATTCCGGTTGACGAATCAGCCGTCTCAGATTATCATGATTTCGGAAGACGGTCAGGCGGCTGCCCGTTTGATGATTGACGCTGAATTCGAGACGGCCAAAGCCGCAGCCGAGGCTCTGGCCGTTCGACAGGGAGTAGACATTCTGGATCGTGGAAGCTCCACATTTCATGGAGTCGAGTCGCACTACATTGTGGCCGAAACCGTGGTGGAAAATGCACAGACCATCCGATTTCGGATGCATTTTATGGATTATGGCGGAGACGTGTATTCGTTTCTCGGTTTTACCGATCGCCGTGACTTTGCAGCGTATGACCTGATATTTGAACCGATGATTCAGAGTTTTCGTCCGTTGCGAGACAAAGCGCTTCTGGAAGTCGAACCGATCAGAATTCGAATTCATAAGGCACCGGAAGAAAAATCATTTGAGGCTTTGATCGAAGGAGAATCAACTTCCGAAATATCCTTCGGCAACCTCGCAATTCTGAACCAGCTCGAACTCAGCGATACGGTCGCACGCGGGTACGCCTACAAACTTGTTCGGTAGGTCCTGGTTTATTCTTCTTCCGACGGAGGAATAACAACGGCCTCGCCGCCAACGGCCATTTTCTTGTTCAAATAGACGTAGACGCGCAGTCTGACGTGACCGTATTTTTCCATCTTTTCAGCTACGCGAACCTCGATTTCGATTTCTGACCCCACCGGAACCGGACGTAGAAACTTGGCCGAAATCGATACGGCGATCGATCCATTTCCAGGGTAATCTCTTCCGAGAACCTTGGAAATAATGCCTATCAGCAGTATACCGTGCACGACTGTGTTGCCGAATCGAGTTCCAGCCGCGTAGGTTTCGTCCACGTGCAGTGGGTTGTCATCACCCGTTACGTCTGCGAAGGCCTGCACATCCTCTTTACTGATAAATCGAGTGAGCTTGAAAGTGTCGCCTACCTGAATAGAATCGTATGTATGCATAAAAATGCGGTTACACTCTGAATTAATTTCGCTTTGTAACCGATCAAGATACGGCAAATCCTTTTTCAGGCGAGTTCGAAGTGGATTATCTGGAATCTGTGTTCGACGCGAATCTATGTCTGGCGTCATCGGTATGTGGCCCCATGGAACGATTTTTCAGTTTATTACGGCCCGCTATTCGCCTGGTCGGGCACAGGAGTACGATGGTTTTGACAGCGGCCGCCGTTTTGTCAGCAGTGAGCTTTTTTTTCGCCCTGCACCTCACGATCGATACAAACCTCGCTAACCTTCTGCCGCCGGACTATGAAAGTGTAAAAGCACTGGAGAAGCTCAGAGAAACAGTGGGAGGGGAGTCAGAGCTTGCCATAGCCATCGAGAGTCCATCCTTCGAAGCCAACGTCGCTTTTGCTGAAATAATGATCCCGGAAGTTCTTGCAATGAAGGGAGCCGACTACGACGAACCATACTTTCAGAGAGTCGAATTCAGAAAGGACGTTTCGTTCCTCCGGGAAAATGCACTTTATTTCGCGACGGAGGAAGAGTTGGATATGCTCCAGGATTATCTGGATGCAAAAATCGAGCAGGCTTCTCTCGATACGAATCCATTTTTCTTCGACATAGAGGAAGATGATGAAAGTGATTTTGAGTCTGAAACGGACTCGCTGGGCCGTGAACTTGACCTTATTTATAGAGATATCGTATCGAGTGAATATCCGATTTCCGAGGATAGTCTGACGCTGGTCGTACGATTTTATCCCAGTGGTTCGCAAACCGACTTTAAATTTATTGAGGCTGCGTATCGGGATCTGGATCTGCTTTTATTGTCTCTGGATCCGACTGCGTATCACGACGCAATGCGAGTTACTTCTGCCGGAAGGTTGCTTCGTCAACTCATCGAGGCAACCACTATCCGGGATGACGTAATTGGTTCATTTGGCACAGGCATACTCGCTGTGTTATTGATGGTGGTCTTTTATTTCCTGTATAAATCGGTTCGGGCCAGGACCGGAAAAGGCGTTCGGCTTACTCTTGTGTTATCCATGTTACTGCGGGCACCCGTACTGGCCGCTTTGATAGGAATTCCGCTCTTGATGAGCCTGTCGTGGACGTTTGCATTGGCTTCGATTGTCTTTGGTACGCTCAATCTGATGACCTCAGCGCTGGGTCTTGTTCTTTTCGGACTGGGTATCGATTACGGCATTCATTTTTACGCCAGGTATACGGAAGAGCGAGGAGCTGGTCGAGGCGTCACGGAAGCCATCGAAATCACGTTCATGAGTACCGGACAGGCGGTGACGGTCGGCGCGCTGACGACTTCGGCGGCTATGTTCGTACTGATTCTGGCCGATTTCAGGGGATTTTCTCAATTCGGTCTTATTGCGGGCACCGGTATCATGAACGCTCTGGTCGCAATGTTATTCGTGATGCCTGCGATGATTGTGCTCTTTGAACGGACAGGAATATTGAGGCTCGGAGGCCCGGAAAGCCGCCACCACCTTCGAGATACCGCCGGCATTGATGATACCGCCGGCATTGATGATACCGGCGCCGACGATGATCACAACACGGCACCACTTGGAGCTGGGTACAGGCGACATATTCCGGCCCACAAGACCATTCTGCTGGGCAGTACGGTAGCAGTTATTGCTGCAATCGTGCTTCTCCCCCGGGTATCTTTTGAATATCAGTTCGGGAAACTTGAACCCAGATATGAAGCCTACTATTCTCGGGCTGTTGTGATTAATCGTGTAGAAGGACGCAGCCGCGGTCGAAATCCAGCATACATAGTAGTGGATTCTCGTGAGGAAGTAGACGATCTTGTAGCTGCAGTAAAGTACATAATCGCATCGGACACAACGTCTCCCACTATTTTAAAAGTGGAATCGCTTCAGGACCGGTTTCCGTTGACATCAGAAAAGCAGCAGAACAGGCTCGATCGACTCCGCGAGATTCGTGCACAGCTCGCCGATCGTTTTATGGAAGCCGATTCATCAGCAGACATTCGAAGGCTTCGTCTGGCGGCGTCCACAACGGAAACCATCCAGATCGATCAGGTCCCTGAATTCCTGCGGAGGCAATTCACATCAAAATCCGGAGAGATCGGAAATTTCGTGATGATCTACCCGTCAGTGGGTCTTTCCGATGGTCGGAATTCGATCGCGTTTTCGAATGACGTGGGAACGATTACGACTGAGGAGGGGAAAGTATATCACGCGGGCTCGACGTCTCTGGTCGCAGCCGACATGCTGAAGTTGATGCAGAAGGAATCGCCCTGGATGATCGGAGCGACGTTTCTGATTGTCTGTGCTCTCATGTATCTGAATTTCCGGTCGCTTCGATGGTCGGCACTTGCACTGCTTCCGCTTATTGTGGGTATTCTCTGGATGTTGTTCGTGGTTGAGCTTCTTGACCTTCGAATCAACTTTTACAACCTCATTGTTTTCCCGGCAATTCTGGGAATCGGCAATGATGCGGGCGTTCATCTTGTTCACAGATATCGAGAGGAAGGATCCGGGTCAATGATGCGCGTCGTGCTTTCAACCGGCGAACACGTAATCATGGGTTCGCTGACAACCATGGTAGGATTCGGCGGGTTATTGCTCAGTTTTCATCCCGGCCTTCATTCGATAGGAGAACTCGCCGTGATAGGAATTGGGACCACGCTGCTTGCAGCAATTATCTTCTTACCCGCGATGATCGAGCGAATGGAGCAGCGTGAGCAGGCCGCGAAGGGGTGGAAAGGCTCTGCGACGACAAATGTGACGCCAGGGACTGCGACGGACAAAGCCTGAGAGATGACAGGCCCTGCGACGAAATATTATGACGCCAGGCCCTGTGATGCCAAGCCTTGCTACGACAAAGCCTTTACTACCCGGTCAGAAATCGTCTCCCACCCGAACGTGTCTCGAGTATAATCAAAAGCAGATTTTCTGGCTGCTTCCAGATTCTGCGTTTCTGAGACATAAGAAGAAATTGCTCTGACAAACCCTTCGGCATCTCCGGAACGAACAAAATACCCGTTTTTCCCCTCCAGAATTACCTCTTCAATACCTTCGATGCGGGCGGCGATGGAGGGAAGACCATTCATCCCTGCTTCAAGCATCACAATTCCGAATCCTTCCATGTCATCTCGGACTTTGATGTTGGGCATGATGAAGAGGTCGGATCCTCGGTACAATGCCATCAATTCGGGATCGCTCAGTTTCCCGAGCAGGTGCACTCGATCGGACAGGTTCATCCTTTTAACAACCCCTTGAATGTGTACAGATTCGGGTCCGTCACCGGCCAGCCAGTAGTGTATGTTCGGGGGCAACGCGGGCATGACGTGTTCTATAAACCACGCATAACCTTTTCGCTCGACGTGACGGCCCACACTGCACAGCAGGAACCCGTCTTCGGGTAAAACGCCTGACGGAGAATCGAAATGAGCGAACAGCTTCGTGCGTTCGGGTCTGAGAGGGGGCTCGGTCTCAAACCGGGACGTTTTCACTCCGTTGTGTATAACATGAATACGGTCCTGTGATAACCCACGCGCGACACATTCCATGCCCGTAGCTTGACTCACCGCAAGCACAAGATCGATGGAACCAAGTACGCGCCGGACCCATCTCTGGTACAACGCAAAGGAGGAGGTGACATCCAGGCCGTGGACAATAACTGCCGTTTTGACTCTCGATGCGCGAAGATATTTATCGAGCGGAATGACCAGCAGGGCGGTCACCATAGAGGAGAACAGGATGGTTTCGAGATCCCCACGCACGATTCGAATTCTGAGCTTTAAGAACGAGGAAACAAGAAAAGGGATTATTCTGATGTGAATCCATTTCCAGGAGCACCGAAGTAATAATGCCTCGACGTCCACTTCGTCTCTCGCATCCAGGCTTTCGAGCAACTCTTCTGCAACTCGCTGCATTCCCCCGATATTGGAGAGAGGCGCAGAAGCGGGCGGCTGGGTGTGTGACACATAGACCAGAGTCACGGCGTCTCAGGCGTTGAGCGAAATCGAAGAAGCGTGTGGTTGAGCAAAGCCCGAATCTGCTGTTTTCATTTCTTCAGGGGCGGGATCCGGATCGTAGCCAAGCATCTCGTCATAATAGCCGCTGATTCTTGTGAGGATGGAATCCCACGTGTATCCCTGGGCTTTTTCGAATGCTCCATGCCCGAGCTCGGCCCTCAGTCTGTTATTTACGACCAGTTTGCGGACATAATCCGTAAAGACAGCGGCATTTCCCGGAGGCGCCAGATACCCGGTTTTTCCGGAGGAAACCAGCGCGCGACTTCCGAAAGCGTCCGCACATACGGTTGGAACACCGGACGCCATGGCTTCGAGAGTCACGTTTCCGAATGTCTCGGTATCACTGGGAAATAAAAACACATCAGAAGACGCATACGCTGCCGAAAGGTCTTCGCCGCGTCTGTATCCTGCAAAAATGGTTCCTGGCAGACGCTTTTCCAGTGTTTTTCTTGCCGGTCCGTCTCCGATAATAATACTGCGATGAGGAATACCTTCTCGGGACAGATTTCCGATCACGTCGGCATAGATATCGAGCCCTTTTTCCCAGACCAATCGACTTACAAAAGAGACGACGACCTCGTGGTCAGAAATTCCAAAGTGACGACGCCACGCGATGGATCGTTTCTGAGGGTTGAACACATTCATGTCGACGCCGCGTGGCCACAGTCTGACTCCATTTTCAATACCCTGCTGTCTCAAAACGTCAACTATTGATTCTGAGGGTACATAAATCTGTTCGCAGTTTTTATAGAACCAGCGCCCGTATTTCCAGAGGATATTCTCGATAGAGCCGAGCTTGTAATATTTCAGATAGGAACTGAAATGTGTGTGAAACGAAGCGACTACAGGGATACCCCAGCTGCGGGCAAGTCGAAGTGCTTTAAACCCCAAGATGTCCGGTGTTGCGATATGAAAAAGTGTCGGACGAAATTTCTTGACGCGACGTTTCAAGTGAGACGGAAAACCCGTGGCCAGTCTGTATTCCGGGCGTCCGGGGGCCGCGATGGAGGGAACCGCCGCGAGCGTTCCTTTGTGCTCGATCGGAGGATCATCACAGGTGGGTGCCAGCACGAGAACTTCCGACCCGTTTTTTTCCAGATGCTCCACCAGACGGTTGAGTGTCAGCGAGACTCCGTCCGCGATGTGATTGTACGCCCCGGTAAACAGAGCGATACGTTTAGGGACACGAATATTTTCAGCTTCCCGTGCTCCAGTCGAGTTGATATGTAATCCTGAACGTGCACGCATGATTATTCGGCGCGTAGCTGGCAACCAGCAAATGTTACTCAGTTCTTTCCGCTGATCCCGCGGAACGCACATCTACGGAGTCCGACCCGGTTAGTTCGGCAGAAGCGGATGCCGTTGCGTTGATTTCTTCCCCCCTTCGAAAACTTTCATAAACCGTCTTTATTGCGCTGAATGGACGGGTTATGGAATCGTTATTACACTCACTCACAATATAAGCCATCGAAAATAACCGTGTGCTGATACATCACAAACATTTTATCCGCATTCCGGCATCAATTCGCAAGCAAAGGCTTGAGATAGCGGCCGGTGTGACTTTTTGGATTGGCCGCCAGCTCTTCGGGAGTCCCTTCAGCAACGATGAATCCTCCCCGGACACCTCCTTCCGGTCCAAGGTCGATGACGTAATCGGACGATTTGATAACGTCTAAATTATGCTCCACAATGATCACAGAATGTCCATTTTCCACGAGTGCGTTGAAGGCGGCGAGCAATTTGCGGATATCATCGAAATGAAGTCCCGTTGTCGGTTCGTCAAAGATATACAATGTTCTTTCCCGTTGAACCCGACCGAGGTGAAGGGCCAGTTTGATCCTCTGTGCTTCGCCTCCCGAAAGTGTGTTCGCCGGTTGCCCCAGAGGCAAATAACCCAGGCCAATATCGGAAAGAACCTGAAGTTTGTTCTTCAAAACGGCCGTGTCCTTGAAAAACTCGAGCGCCTCATCGGCCGTCATCTGCAATACATCGTGAATGCTTTTCCCCCGCAGATGAACTTCGAGAACGTCCTGTTTGTAACGCTTCCCTTTGCACGCCTCACACTCAAGGAATAAATCAGCCAGAAACTGCATTTCAATTCGGACGACCCCTTCGCCCTGACAGACTTCACATCGGCCACCCGGGACATTAAAAGAAAAATACCCTGGTCTGTAACCGCGGATGCGTGCCTGGTAAGTTTCTGAGAACATCTTCCGAATGGTATCAAAGGCTTTGATATAGGTTACAGGGTTTGATCTTGGCGATTTGCCGATCGGCGTCTGATCGACCAGTTCAATGGCATCAACGAGTTCGTGGCCCCGGATGGCGTCATGCGCACCAGTACGTGATTCACCAATCAAAACACCTTTCAGCCTGGCCAGGCCGTTATACAATGTATCGTGAACAAGCGTCGATTTACCCGACCCGCTCACCCCCGTAACACACACGATCATCCCAAGCGGAAAACAAGCGTCCAGTCTTTTCAGGTTGTGCTGTCGTGCGTTTTCAATCCGGATCACGTCGCGGGGATGCCCGTTTCGCCTCGTGCTCGGAACCGGAATTTTTTTACGACCACTCAGGTACGCACCCGTAAGGGAATCCGGATTCTCCGTGATTTGATCCGGTGACCCCACCGCGACTATAAATCCACCATTTCGGCCGGCACCGGGACCCAGATCAACGAGATAATCAGCACTGCGCATCATTTCAGGGTCATGTTCAACAACCAGAACCGAATTTCCCATATCGCGCAGGTGTTCCAGGATTTTGATAAGACGCGCCGTATCTCTGGGGTGAAGACCGATCGACGGTTCGTCGAGTATATACATTGATCCGACGAGTGACGATCCGAGCGAGGTAGCCAGACTGATACGCTGACTTTCTCCACCTGAAAGGGTTTTGGATAAACGGTCAAGGGTCAGATAGTCCAGTCCGACTTCAACCAGGTATTTCAGACGTTTCCGAATCTCCTCCAGAAGTCGACCCGCGATGGCGTTCTCGTGTTTTGTCAGGACCAAGTCGTCGAAATAAGTTTTTGCATCGACTGTTGTGAGTTCGCAGATTTCTCCTATATGCAGATCACCCACGCGAATGTAGAGTGCCTGATCCCTGAGGCGGAAACCATGACAGTCCGTGCATGTGGAGTAGCCCCGGTATCGCGCGTGAAAGATGCGATAATGCATCTTGTAGTTACGCTTTTCCAGATATCTGAAGAACCCGTAGATACCCACGTATTCTCCTTTTCCATTCCATATCAGGTCTCTTTCCCGTTTGACCAGCGAGGCATAAGGCACGTCGATATCGACTTTCTCATCGGCTGCCATTCTGATCAGGGCGCGAAAATGAGTCGCCCATGCCTCGGTTCGAAACGGGGCCACGGCACCCTGCCTGATGGACAATACCTCGTTGGGTACTACGAGTTCAGGATCGAGTCCTGTTGTTCGCCCGAAACCCTGACAGGTCGGGCAGGCGCCAAGGGGAGAGTTGAACGAAAAAAGATGGGGTGTGGGTTCGTCAAATCTGATTCCATCGCGCTCAAAATACCTGCTGAATTGCAGGCGACGGCCGTTTCCGGCAACTTGAACGATACATTCGTCGCCTCCCTCACTGAAGGCCGCCTCTACGGAATCTGCAATACGAGACTCAACGGCTTCCTCATTGTGGTGAATCACGAGGCGATCGAGCAGAACAAGAAGTCTGTCCCGAGATACACGGAGGCTCTCCGGCGGAGTCTCGTTGAGATCCACAATACATTCTTCGTGCCCTTTTTTTTTCTGAGCCGGAGTGGGAAACTTCAGCACGCGAAAAAATCCACGCCGTATCAGGACCTCGAGTTCGTTTCGTACACTCGTGTTTTTGTGTGAGGGGAAAGGAAAACAGAGATAAAACCGGGTTCCGTCGGGCAATTCCTTGATGAGAGACCGGGCAACCGAGCGCGGTGAATCTTTCTGTACCACCTCGCCGCTTACGGGTGAGTACGTGATGCCGATTCTTGCAAATAAAAGCCTCAGGTGGTCAAAAATCTCAGTTTGTGTGGCCACGGTTGAGCGAGGATTTCTGGAGCCTGTCTTCTGCTCAATGGCAATCGCCGGAGAAAGGCCGGTTATCATGTCGACATCCGGCTTGTCCATGCGCTCCAAGAACTGGCGAGCATAGGCGCTCAGACTCTCAACATACCGTCTCTGACCCTCCGCGTAAATGGTATCGAAAGCGAGCGACGATTTGCCGGATCCCGAAGGTCCTGTAAACACAATTAATTTGCCTCTGGGCAGGTCGAGGTCGATCCCTTTCAGATTGTGTTGTCTTGCCCCTCGAATAACGATGCGTCGATCCTTCATTCCAATACGATTGAATCCTGCAGAAGAGGATTGTACTTATGATAACACGTCGAGGTGCCGCACTTTGGGAAGAAATGTTGATGCCCCGCCCGAATGTATCGAGGAACAGCGTCCGGTGGGCAAGGGTATGAAGCTGCCTGATATCAAAAAGAAGACGTGCACTATTCAGATTCCTGTCAAGTTCTTCAATAGATGACGTTTCTCAATCCGCTTTTTTTGATGGTGATGGCCGCTGCGGCCATCCCCCTCATTATCCATCTGTTTAATTTCAGGAAGCCCCGTCGGATCGATTTCAGTTCTCTGGCTTTTCTGCAGGAGCTTCAGAAAAGCACGATGCGGCGCGTCAGGATTAAACAGTGGCTGCTTCTTGCTTTGAGGACACTGGCGATTGCTGCGCTTGTTCTCGCCTTTGCAAGACCTGCAATGAAAGGTACTCTGCCCGGGCTGGCCGGTCAGAGCAAGTCATCCATGGTCATCGTGTTTGATAATTCAAACTCCATGTCACTGCGTGACGGTCACGGGGCTTATCTGGAGCAGGCGCGAAACATAGTCCTGGCACTCGTAAACGATATGGACGCCGGCGACGAAGTGTTCATCCTTCCCACGATTTCGTCAGCGGCCTCGATTCCTCCGCTGCAAAATCCGTCTGTGGCACGCCGGGCCATCATGGACATCTCCTTGGATGGAGGGGGAATGATCTTGAGTGACGTCGTGCGCCACGCGGCGAGTCTCCTGGAATCAAGTGCCAACCCGAATCGAGAGATATATGTGTTGTCCGACCTGCAGAAGTCGACATTTACCGATTCCCTGGCAGATTCAAAGGATCGTTCGTTTCCCGAAGATATTCGAGTTTTTCTATTGCCGGTTGGTGATCAGATTCACGATAATCTGGCTATCTCCGGTATACGGATATTGAGCCGAATATTGTCGGTCGGTCAGGTGGTGCGTATGGAGGTGAGGATAGAGAACTTCAGCGAGCGTGCGATCACAAATCTTGTGGTTTCTCTTTTTCTTGAAGAGGAAAGAGTAGCCCAGGCGACTGTTGATCTGGGAGCGGGACAAGTCACCAGCGTGCCCATTGCAGTCACACCACGAACAGCCGGGTGGTTAAGGGGTCGCGTAGAAATTCAGGACTCAGATTATAATCCGGACGATACGCGAGCACTGACTCTTTTTATTCCAGAGGAACGCAAGCTTCTTCTCGTCGAAGGATCTTCGGCCAATTCAGACTATCTGAAAATGGCGTTTTCCAGCGATATGACGTTGCGGCGAGTGCAGTTCGACGTCACCCGGATCGCTGAAACGGCGCTGGCAAGCGTTTCGTTGGGCCAGTTCGACACCATTATCCTGAACGGTCTCACGGATCTGTCTTCCGGCGAGAGGTCCTCGGTGGTACAATACATCAACGATGGTGGAGGTGTAATCCTGTTTCCCGGGGATGAAATTGTGTTGGCCGATTACAATGCGTTGCTGGCCGATCTCGGTGCCGGTGTAATTGGAGAGGTGATTGAGGGTTACGAAGCGGAGGGTACGGTGGCTGTTTTTGATCGGATCGACCATGAACACACTTTGTTTGAGGGTATGTTCGAGCAGGATCAGGACGGCTCGACACCTGAACTGGAACGGCCGGCGGTTTTCCGTATGGTGGCATATCATCCCGGGGAGGGCAATGAACAATCTCTCATTCGAATGAGTGGAGATCGCGTTTTTTTGCAGGAGATACGGTCCGGGCTCGGGAGCCTGATGTTGTTCTCTGTCGCACCAGCACTGACATGGACCGATTTTCCGGTAAGAGGTCTGTTTATTCCGCTCCTGTATCGATCGATCGATTACCTCTCCGCTGCGGGGTCTGTAACCGGCGGTGAATTCGTTGAGGGAAGCGGTGCCCGGCTACTGTTCTCGGGACTTCAAGACGGCTCTCAAATTGTGATTGAGGGCTCACTCGGGACAATTTATTTACCTGAATTGCGGCGGGTGCCCGGTGGTCTTCTTGCCTCGATAGAAGCCGGTTATCTTCAGACGGGAATTTATGATGTAAAAAATGGAGACGAAGTCATTCGTAGAATATCCGTAGTTCCGGAACGAAAAGAGTCGATACTGATCAGCTACTCTCGTCCAGAAGCGAAAACAGCCCTTCAGGAATCACTGGGGACCGCTGTTGCCGTTGTGAATCTGTCTGACGCCGACGCGGATCAGCTGCAGGACCTGATTCAGACGGCAAAAACGGGGACTGAACTCTGGAACGTCTTTTTAATGCTCGCGTTATTCTGCCTTGTCGCGGAGATGATTATTGAAAAAAGGTGGCGTCCGGAATCGGTATGATTCATGCGCAGGGATGTGATTCCGGGCGGCGACCATCGGCGCGACGACAATCAGGGCGATGTCAATGAAAATCCTAATCGGCTGAATTTTTGCTCGGGATAATCCATTTAATTCTCGTTTCAGCGTTTGTGGCGGTCACAGCGCTGTTGCTCGGACTCACCGTTTCGCAGAGATTGCGGATTCGGCGCGTCCGGATGTCCTGGCGTTCCAGTAAAGCCAAAAATGTACCTGTCTGGCCTGTACTTTTCATCGGGGTGGTAGCCGTTTTTCTTGTCTATGCGCAGAATACATTCCCTTCGATTCAAATACCGATTTACGCGGGTTACCTTCTGGGAGGAGTCATCTGGTTTGTATCGGCGTTGTTGTCTTCTTCAAGCCTGGTGACTGACTACGGTATTATTCCGGAACTGGGAAAGTCGGGTGACGCAATCGCGTGGGGTCAGATCGTTGACTATTTTGAAGTGGGAGACGTTAAACAGATCCACTTCGTTTTTATATATCAGGATTTTCTTGGTGAACGGAAAAGGTTGGAAATCACGGTACCAAGTACTGAAGTTGATCGGTTTCGCTCATTTTTACGTATGAATCTCGACTCGAGGATGGAAATATCCGAGAAACACACTATCGGCCGCAAAGCCCTGGAAAAGTGATCGTCGCTCATCCGAAGTCATAATCTATCGGTGTCCTATTTCAACGTCATCCAAATCCACGTCTTTTAAAACAGATCCGCCCAAAAAGGAATCTGCCATTCTGGTGGGTGTGATCGGACCCGGCGAGTCGATCTGGGATGTCGAAGATTCGCTGAACGAACTTCACCTTCTGGTTGAAACCGCTGGCGCCGAGGTAACAGATCGCGTGATGCAGAAGGTTTCCCGAGTCAATGCCGCCACATACGTGGGTAAAGGGAAGGTCTCCGAGATCAAGCAGCTGGCAGGTCAGCGGCACACGGATCTGATCATATTCGACGACGAACTTTCTCCCGTTCAGCTTCGCAATCTCGAAAAATTGCTGAGTTGTAAACTTTTGGATCGTTCGGCACTGATTCTGGACATTTTTGCCCTACACGCGCGTTCCGCTACTGCCAAAACGCAGGTTGAACTGGCTCAGCTGGAATATCTGCGTACGCGATTGACAAGACATTGGACACACCTCAGCCGCCAGAAAGGGGGCATCGGGACAAAAGGACCGGGTGAAACCCAGATAGAGACCGACCGCCGCATGATTGGTCAACGAATCTCGACGTTGAAGGCCCGGCTGGAAAAAATCGATCGTCAGCGAACGTCCCAGCGAAAAGGGCGGGCAGCGTTCACGCGGGTTTCCCTTGTTGGATACACGAACGCGGGAAAATCTACGCTGATGAACGCCGTGGCTAAAACAAATGTAGTGGTCGAAGACCGGTTGTTTGCGACCCTCGATTCGACGACACGAACGGTATTTATTGCCCCGGGACGGCAGGTTTTACTTTCTGATACGGTGGGATTTATCAGGAAATTGCCTCTCCGACTGATTCAGAGTTTTAAAAGTACGCTGGACGAAGTGCGGGAAAGCGACGTGCTGCTGCACGTCGTAGATGTAAGCCACGAGCGGTTTACAGAGCATATGCAGGTCGTTGATGAGACGCTTGCCGAACTCAACGTAACACACAAACCAACGTTACTGGTGTTCAACAAGATCGATGCGATGGAGCACGTTTTGCAGCTCCACGCCCTGCACGAACAATATCCCGAGGCGACATTTATTTCGGCCCGTCGTGGAATCGGTCTTACGGCGTTTCGAAAGCGCCTCCTCGACGTAATCGAAGCTGATTATTCGGAAACGGTACTTTACCTGCCCGTTGAAGAGCAAAAGACGATTGCACATATTCGCAAGATCGGTGAGGTTCTTTCTGAAGAATACATGCCCGGCCAGGTGGACTATGAAGACGAAGTCCGAGACGTTGTTCGATTGCATTTCCGCACCGCACCACGATATGCGCAGGACGTCAAACCCCTTATTGCCCGCTTCCGACATTACAGGCCGGTAAATGCGCCGTTGACAAGTAGCGGCGGCGGCCTTCGTTCGTAGCGGCAGTGGCCTTTGTTCGCAGCGGCAGTGGAATTTGTTCGTAGCGGCTTTTCATATGCGGCTATCCGCTGGCGGCACAATTGCAGGAAGTCCCGGCGAGCCCTAATTTAGATCAACGTGACTCTGTTCAAGCGAATCGTTTCTCGGGTAGACGGATTCGTTGTCTGCAAAACAGGCTGACCGGGCAGTATATGACCGTGAACGGGGAAACGGCAGGGTACCACGAGACATTAAAGTTATCGCGGGTGGAAAACGTGCCGATAATTAATCAAGGATCCAATCAAAGGATGCGTTAGAGACATGACGGTAGAGACGCTCATCAATACTGCGACACCGCCTCTGAAACACAGCGACACGGTGGATTTTGCGCTCGGACTTCTTCTGGAATTTCGGGTTCGGCATCTTCCGGTCATTGATTCGGACGGCCGAGTGATAGGAGTTCTTTCGGAAAACAGGTTGCTGGATTCGGAAGGACCGGAGGTTTGTATTTCCGAACTGCTCGCGGGTGAACCGGTTACTATCTCGCCGAAGGCTCACATCTTCGAATCCACCGGCGTTATGATTGAACACGATCTGACCACTCTGCCGGTGGTAGATGCTGACGGATACTATCTCGGACTGGTACAGAGACAGGATTTGTTCGAGTGGTATGCCCGCATGCTTGGGACGCAGCGACCTGGGGCGATTCTTACACTCGAAATTGATGAACGGGATTACGCTCTTTCTCAGGTCATTCATGTGATTGAACAGAATGACGCTAAAGTCCACTCGGTTTCCACAGAGCCGGTTGATCAGGAAAAAGGGACGATCCGCGTGACGATCAAACTCAATACGGTCGACGCGGCGCGTGTCCGTCATATTCTTGAACACAACGGGTACACAGTTACCGCCGCGTATGGTGAGGGTGACGATACTGATCTGACCGAACGCGTTCAGGAATTCATGCGTTATTTGGAAGTCTGAAGGACTCCGGTACTTGGTGTACACCGTCTGATTGCTGATCTTACGGTATTGGTTTCGGGAACGGTTCTTCGGGCCGGATTCAGCGTTTCTGAAACCGGCGATATTTACTGCAGCGATACGGACAGGAACACACATGGATTCGAGCAATGAGGCCGGAGAGGCCAAAGCGCGAAAGAGTTATTACGATGCGTCGAATATTCAGGTCCTGGAGGGTCTGGAGGCGGTCAGAAAACGGCCGGCAATGTATATCGGTGACCTCGGGATGCGAGGATTGCATCACCTGGTCTATGAAGTAATTGACAACTCTATCGACGAAGCCCTTGCCGGACACTGCGACAGAATCGACGTGACCATAGGCGAAGATGGATCGGTCAAGGTCAGGGATAACGGTCGCGGAATCCCTGTCGATGAACATCCTAAAGAAAAACGATCGGCCCTTGAGGTGGTAATGACCACCCTGCACGCGGGTGGAAAGTTCGACAAAGACACCTATAAAGTCTCAGGTGGTCTGCACGGCGTAGGGGTATCGTGCGTAAATGCTCTTTCGGAGCGCCTCGTCGCAACGGTCCGTCGAGACGGACATGTCTGGGAGCAGGTTTACGAGAAAGGAAACCCCGAAGCTCCTGTTCAGAAGAAACGCCCGTTGGAGGAGCAGGAGAGCAACGGAACCGACATACAGTTCTGGCCGGACACCAGCATTTTTTCAAACGTGGAATTCCGCTTCGATACCCTGGCTGACCGCCTCAGAGAACTCGCATATCTGAACAGACGCATTTTCATTTCGATCGAGGATTTACGTGATCCCGACGAACCGATCCGTGAGGAATATCACTTCGAGGGCGGCATTGTTGAATTTGTGGATTATCTCGACGAAGCGCGAACTCCCATCCACGAAGAAACGATTTACATAGAGGAAGAGGATGCAGATGTCCCGGTCGAGATGGCCATGCGCTACAATTCCGGGTATACGGAAAATGTTCTTTCCTTTGTCAACAACATTAACACGCACGAAGGAGGGACCCATGTTTCGGGTTTTCGCCGCGCACTGACACGAACGCTCAAGGGTTACGCGGAAGCCAACAAGCTGTTGAAAAATGTAAAAGTGGAACTCTCCGGTGATGATTTCCGGGAAGGGATTACCGTGGTGCTTTCTATTAAAGTGGCTGAACCCCAGTTCGAAGGACAGACCAAGACAAAGCTTGGCAACTCGGATGTACAGGGTGCAGTGGAATCGCTGGTTGGTCTCCGCCTCAAAGAGTGGCTCGATGACCACCCGAAGGAAGCCAGGCGAATTGTTGAGAAGGTCATACTTGCAGCGACGGCACGTGCAGCGGCACGAAAAGCACGAGAAATGGTTCAACGTAAAAGTGCATTTGGAAGCGGCGGTCTTCCGGGTAAACTGGCGGATTGTTCGTCTCGTAACGCGGAAGAGTGCGAAATCTATCTGGTGGAAGGAGATTCTGCGGGTGGCTCGGCCAAACAGGCACGGGATCGTCATTTTCAAGCAATCTTGCCACTGAGGGGTAAAATTCTGAATGTCGAGAAAGCCCGCCTGGATAAGGTTCTTGCCAATGAGGAGATCAAGAATATTGTCACGGCTCTGGGAACGGGTCTTGGGGTCGGAGACGAACATTTTGACGTGACAAAACTTCGGTATCACAAAGTCATCATCATGACGGATGCCGATGTGGATGGTGCGCACATCAGAACGCTGCTGCTGACTTTTTTTTACAGGCAACTCCGTCCACTCATTGACAATGGCCACATGTATATAGCCGTACCTCCGCTTTTTAAATTGAAACGAGGAAAAAAGGAACAATACCTTTGGAACGAAGATGCTCTCAGCGTGGCATTGAAGGAGATGGAAGAATCCGGGAAAGGAAAAACGACGATTCAACGCTACAAAGGCCTCGGTGAAATGAATCCGGATCAGTTATGGGACACCACCATGGATCCTGAAAAGCGCATACTTCAGTTGGTAACCATTGATGACGCTGCGGCGGTAGACCGTATTTTCAGTACGTTAATGGGAGACGTCGTGGAGCCGAGACGAAAATTTATTGAAAGAAACGCTCGCTACGCTACGCTGGACGTGTGACACTTTTACCGGGCGACAGGCCATGATCGAACCGGATGTATCCATTGTTATCCCAGTTTTTGAGGAGGAAGAATCGCTTCCTGAACTGGTAGAGAATATTGCTGGGGTCTGTACGTCGGCAGAACTCAGTTTTGAGGCGTTTCTGGTGGACGACGGATCGAGTGATGGGTCGTGGGACGTGATTAAAGAAATACACGAAAAGGATCCTCGTTTCGGTGGCCTCAGACTTCGACGCAATTACGGAAAATCTGCGGCACTTGCGATGGGTTTCAAGATTGCAAGAGGGAAATACGTGGTAACCCTGGATGCCGATCTTCAGGACGATCCCGCCGAGATTCCGTCACTCGTTGAATTGCTGGAGGAAGGATATGATCTGGTAAGTGGATGGAAGAAAAAAAGAAAAGATCCTCTTTCCAAGATCATACCAAGCCGGTTTTTCAACTTCGTTACGCGAACAATGACGCGCATACCACTGCATGATTTTAACTGCGGCCTCAAGATATATCGCGCAGAGGTTGTCAGACATGTGCACTTGTACGGGGAATTACATCGATACATACCGGTTCTTGCGAAGTGGGAAGGCTACGACCGGATCGCAGAAAAAGAGGTTCAGCATCACGCGCGAAAATTCGGACGCACTAAATTTGGATTCGAGCGGTATCTGCGGGGGTTTCTGGATCTGTTGAGTGTTTTTTTTCTGACGCGTTTTGCCGCGCGACCGATGCATTTTTTTGGAACGCTGGGGACTGCGGCATTCGCGGGCGGTTTTTCGCTGAGTCTGTGGATAGCCATCGACAAATTGTTTTATGGGAATCCAATTGGCGACAGACCTCTTTTACTTCTTGGAGTATTACTGATTCTCGTTGGCGTGCAGATGTTTACTACGGGTCTTATCGGAGAGATGATTGTCGTCGACCGAATGAAAAGACCCAATGTATTCGATGTGATAGAATCCTGTCTGTCGGATGAGGTGCACGTTGCAGAAACCCATGATATCGGCTGAATCACCCATCCCGGTCGCAGTAGTTGGCCCGCACGCACCGTACCGTGGAGGAATTGCCCATTTCACGAACCGGCTGTGCGCCCAACTGGAGACTAAAACAACATCCGTAGTTCGTGTCTCCTTCTCAAGATTGTACCCCGACCTGTTTTTTCCGGGCAAAACCCAGTATGAACCCGGAACACCGGATACCTGGCGGGAGGATCCGGCCCATGGAGATTCGGGGCAGGATCGGGCCATTTTTATCGATTCCATCAACCCGATTTCCTGGCTGAACGCGGGCCGACAGCTAAAGGCGGCGGGTGTTGAAGTCGTCGTCTTCATGGTCTGGATGCCCTTTTTTGCTCCGGCATATACGGTAATTGCCGGGACCCTGCAAAAAGCGGGTATTCGAGTCCTGGCAATCGTACACAACGCGTTACCACATGAACGCCACACCGGTGATCAATTTCTTACGAGGATGTTTTTGAAGAGATGTGACTCGGTTATCGCGATGTCGAAGGCAGTATGTGAGGACATCGAGGATCTCGTACCCGGCTCGAAACCGAAACTCATCCCTCACCCTGTTTATGACCAATTTGGAGAATTGATTTCAAGAGAGGCATCCCGCCGGGATCTTGGATGGTCCCGCGATGCCCGGATCCTGTTGTTTTTTGGACTCATACGTCATTATAAGGGCCTTGATATACTCCTGGACGCCCTTCCAGACGCTCGAAAACGACTGCCCGGCCTGCACCTTGTTATAGCCGGCGAATTTTATGAGAGTCGCGCTCGATATGTCGATCACATTCGTCGCCTTGGACTGGATTCAGAGGTTACGCTGTTCGACGAGTATATCCCGTCGGAACGCTTGCCTCCATTGTTCGGTGCGTGTGACGTGGTCGTTCAACCCTATCTCTCGGCCACGCAAAGCGGAATTATTCAAATGGCCTTCCATTTTGAACGCCCGGTAATCGTCTCCGATGTGGGGGGTCTTGCAGAAGCGGTCGAAGCCCACGATGCCGGTCTGGTGGTGCCGCCATCAGACCCTCAAGCTCTGGGCGATGCAATTGTGCACTTCTTCGAATCGGGTGTGAGAGAAAAACTTGAACGGGGAGTATTTTTATTGAAGAAAGATTCCTCCTGGAGTGGATTTTCTGATTTTATACTGACCGAGATCTGAGGGACCTGATTTGGATTACGACCCGGTAAAAGATCGTTTCGGCGATATCATAGGAGAAAACGCGTGGCTCACAAAGCCATTTTTCTTTCTGCTCCACGTCTTCTTTTTACGTTCGTGGTATGTGCGGCGAGAACTGAAACGGCAAATAAAAGTACTGAAAAGCCGAGCCTCGAAATCTGGGATTCATCTGAAAAAAGACGGGGGCGGACGTTTGCGCATGCTCGATGCGGGCACGGGGTTCGGACAGTTCGCCTACTTTGTGGCCCGCCGGTTCGAGGATATCGAGATTGATGCCGTTGATATAAAACAGGAATATCTGGATCGCGCGGAAATCATGTTCCTCCGAAGCGGCCTGGCAGACAGGGTGCACTTTTCTGTCGAAGATCTTACAGAACTTTCCAGAGAAGGTCCCTATGATCTGATTCTGTCTGTTGATGTGATGGAACACATCGTTGAAGACGAGGCAGTGTTCCGGAATTTTCATCGGGTGCTCCGGCCCGGCGGCATCGTGATCATCAATACACCGTCTGACCAAGGCGGGTCGGATGTGCAGCCCGGCGGGGACAAGAGTTTTATAGGAGAACATGTACGCAACGGGTACAGCCCTGAGGAAATCGCCGACAAATTGCGCCGGGCAGGTCTCGAACCCTCGCACATTTTCCTGACCTATGGTACGTCCGGGTCGTTGGCGTGGCGTTTTCTGATCAAGTGGCCGATGCAGCTTCTGCACGTGAGCTTCCTGTTTGTGGTCTTTTTGCCACTTTATTATCTGGCGGTTCTGGTTCCTGGCATGATTCTGCACGCGATGGATATGCGCCGACCGAACAAGACCGGGACGGGCCTTCTTGTCGTTGCCGGGAAAAAATGAGGTTCCGATTATCACCCGCGGGAAAAATTGACGTTCCAATTATGACCCGCGGGAAAAAGCGACGTTTCGATTGTGACCCGAAAGCCGTATTTTAGTAGGGCACCTCTTTGGTTTTTGTGCCGCACTTGCACGGCCGTTTGTCTATCCGGATCATGAGTTTTCACAACGGCGTGTGTGTGCTGAAGATGCAAACACAATAATACCTGGACATCCGTGCAGATGAAGTACATTTTCGTGACCGGCGGCGTAGCCTCCTCACTCGGGAAAGGGATCATTTGCGCTTCCTTGGGGCGACTGCTCGAGGCGCGCGGTCTTCGGGTCACGATTCAGAAGTTCGATCCATATATCAATGTGGACCCCGGGACCATGAATCCGTATGAACATGGTGAAGTGTTCGTTACGGATGACGGCGCGGAAACTGATCTGGACCTGGGCCATTACGAACGTTTTCTCGGTGTTCCGACGAGCCAGGCGAATAATGTGACCACCGGTCGCATTTATCTCGAAGTGATCACCAAGGAGCGGGCCGGTGTATATCTGGGAAAAACCGTACAGGTGGTTCCACACATCATCGACGAGATCAAGTTGTGGATGCAGAAAGTAGGAGGAACCGGCGACTATGATGTGGTGATCACAGAAATCGGCGGGACGGTGGGCGATATTGAGGGTCAACCGTATCTCGAAGCGATGCGGCAGTTGCGGTATGAACTGGGTAAAAGAAATACACTTAACATTCACCTTACTCTTGTTCCATACCTGGAGGCAGCCGGTGAGGTTAAAACAAAACCGACACAGCACTCCGTTAAGACGCTTCTCTCGTTCGGTGTTCAGCCCGATATTCTCGTGTGTCGTACAGATCGACCGCTTGGGAAAGAGCATCGGGTAAAACTGGCCCGATTCTGCAATGTGGAAGAGGAA
The DNA here is from genome assembly GCA_022571255.1 of Bacteroidota bacterium. GTDB lineage: Bacteria > Bacteroidota > Rhodothermia > Rhodothermales > UBA10348 > N075bin62. The sequence continues at coordinate 742 of JACZYD010000017.1, read as the reverse complement.
GCGGTTGTTGCCAGCCAGGATGCTGAATCGATCTATGAAGTACCGATGTTAATGCAGGAAGAGGGTCTTGATTCGCTTGCCGTTGCCCACTTGAAGATGATAGAGGATTTTGGTGAGAGGGTTTCCGTTTCAAAAGGAATGGAAAAATGGGTTCAGTTCGTACGAAAAATGAAGGAGCCGAAAGCTTCTGTGCGAATTGCACTGGTGGGTAAATATGTAAAGCATCAGGACGCATACAAATCAATATGTGAAAGTTTTATTATGGCAGGCGCGGCTCATGAGGTCGCGGTGGATCTGAAAATGGTTCTTTCTGATGAACTTGACGATGATAATGTGGCATCGACTTTCGAGGATGTCGCCGGCATATTGGTTGCACCCGGATTTGGCGATCGTGGAATTAAAGGAAAGGTAGCTGCAGCGCGATACGCGAGAGAAAATGACATTCCATTTTTGGGAATATGCCTCGGCATGCAATGTGCCGTAATCGATTTCGCACGAAACGTGTGTGATATGCTTCGTGCCGACTCGACAGAGTTCGACAAAGACACCCCGTATCCGGTTATAGACCTTATGGATGACCAACGATCCATTGAGCAGAAGGGTGGAACCATGCGTCTGGGCGCGTACGAATGTGAACTGGTACCCGATTCGCTGGCGGGACGTATCTACGGTAAGTCCATCGTTTCAGAGCGGCACCGACATCGATATGAACTCAACAACCATCTTCGGAACGAGCTTTCAG
>JACZYD010000016.1 GCA_022571255.1 Bacteroidota bacterium | reverse complement strand
AGAAAAAGATAGGGTTTCCAGGTATCGTCCATCGACCCCACGAAGTCCCGAATGTACATCACGTAACTCGGACGAAAAGGCTTTCGAGAAAGCTTCATATCTGCCTCTTCCGGCGTCTTGTTTCCTTTCCTGTTATTACACGGCACGCAGGCGGCGACCAGGTTATACCACGTGTCTCTTCCCCCCCGGGACTTCGGTCTGACGTGATCAATTGTAAGGCGATCCCTGTTTCCGCAATACTGGCAGCGTCCGCCATCACGCCGCATTACATTCTTACGCGTAAGCATGATTTTTTTGTATGGAACACGTACATACACGCGCAGACGGACAATACTTGGCCAAGGCAGCTTCAACGTCGCCGACCGGATAAACCTTTTGTCAGTCGCTTCCACCAAGTCGGCTTTTTGAAGAAGAACAAGCACGGTCGCCCGCTGAACACTCGTTACCGTAAGCGCACGATAATCGTTGTTCAAGACGAGAACGTGACCAGACAGTGCTGGTTGGCCAGAGAAAACCGTAGGAGCAATTTCTGTTCCCTGATATTCAGTAAAGCGTGAATCCAAACCGGTCACGCCGTTGTGTTGCATTAATTTTAGTCCGAATACGTTACCTCTGGTCGAAATTGCAATAACGGAATATAAGACATCGGAGCAGGTGTTTCTCTACTCGATGACCCCTAATAAACGATCTCAAACTGAATTAGTCAATTCAATTCCTGTTGCGATAACGGACATCAGGGCCGGTGAACACTAATGAAAGATGCCCTGCCGAGCCGCCTTTTATGGCTGCCTGAGCGCCTTTACCATATCCATGTTATTGTCGACTTCTATGATTACATCAACAAGCAGTTCTACTGCGTTAACATAAAAAGGCAACGTGATGTTCTCAAAGTCATCGCTGGGATTGTGATAACCCTCGTGATCCTCTACTCCGAAATACAGATACGGAATCCCCCGTTGGAAAAAAGGACCATGGTCAGACGCCAAGGTCCAATCGTCCGATCCTGTGTCCGGTAAATCGTGACCAAACAAGAGGTGAATGTTTTCCGGGGCATCCATATTTGTTAAAATCTCTTTCAGTGGCGGGTAATGGAACGTACCCGAGGCATACAACTCGGACGACTGACTGCGACTGATCATATCCATATTGATGATTATCGAGATGCGATCTACCTCAACGCAGGGGTTCTGTAAAAAAGCGCCGGCCCCCTGAAGACCACTTTCCTCGGCATCAAATGCGGCGATCAGCAACGAGTGAGCGAGCGGATTTTCAAGAAAGTAGGCGGCAATCTCAATAAGGGCAGCGGTTCCGGATGCATTGTCGTCCGCGCCGTTGAATATCATCCCACCCCGGATACCAAGGTGATCAAAATGGGCGGAAAGAATAATAATGTCGGTGTTTTCTGATGAGCCGCGTATCAAACCCAGGATATTAGCGCCTTCAAGACCTTCCTGACGACCCCGGATTTCAAATTCCTGCCGGTACTCAGATGCGCAGACGGGTAATCCTATACCACTAAAGGCGTCAATCAGGTATTTCTGGGTTTTAAATCCCGATTCGCTTCCGGCAAGCCGTCCTTCAAATTCATCGGAGGATAACGTCTGAATGTGGGAAAGAAGCGACTCAGAGTTTATTCGGGGTGAATCCTGCGCTCGCGCTCCGATGGATCCCGGTGCCAGTGCGAAAAAAAGGAGGATGAAATACTTCACTCTGTGTACTGGTCGCTGACTGCGAATAATTGAGTCGACCATACTGATCCATCCGCCGGCGGTTTCCATTACCCTCATTACCCGATCATATCCTGTTTCAAGTTGAACCCACACTGGTGAATGCGAGATTCAGGCATTCCCGCTTGCAAGAACGGCCAGGATTGTCTTTACGACACACGCACAGAACACCAGCGTCCGGCCAACTCTCTTCGATCCGGATGAGCCGCTTATCCTTTGGTTCTTTTCAGACCCCGAGCGCTCTGTTCCGCCAGCAGATTTACATCGTAGGATCGTATTCTGTTTACACGCTGACGGTGACGCTCGAATCCGATCTCAATCAATTGTTGAACGAGTTCACGAAACGACACGCCACTCGGCTCCCAGAGATAGAACGAGAACGAACCAGGGATCGTATTAATCTCGTTGAAAAAGATCTCCCCGCTCTCCGCGTTCATCAGGAAGTCAATGCGGGAAACGCCGGCACATCCGAGTGTTTGAAATATCAGCACCGAAAGTTTCTTTATCTCCTCCGTTTTCTCCGCATTCAGAGGAGCCGGAATGATGCGTCCCGACGAAGCCATCCCGCTCGCGGGCACAGCCTTCGAAGCCGATCGCGTATTTTTTGAAACTCCCGGATCGGTGCCCTGCATATATTTTTCTTCGTACGAGAGCAACGATGAATCCAAAACCGGTTCTTCCAGCACACTTGCCACAGCAGAGTCTTCGCTTCCCAGCACACTGCAGTTTATTTCTCTGAGATTTTCTACAGCATGTTCCACTATCACGGTTTCGTCATATCGAAACGCCTCCTCCATGGCCGCATCATAATCGTTGATGGACGAGACGAGGGATATGCCAATCGAAGAGCCCAGTTTGAGCGGTTTGACGATTAACGGGAATCCAAATTCGTTTTCGATTTCTGCACCGATTTCGTCTTCCCGACCAGCCCATTCTGATTCTCGAATCGCTTTGAATCGTACGACAGGTATGCCTTTCTCGCGACAATATTCTTTGGATCGGGCTTTGTCCATCGCCAGCGACGAGGCAAGCACCCCGCTTCCCGTGTAGGGAATATTGATGAACTCACACAAACCCTGAATTCCGCCATTTTCGCCCGCCCCGCCATGCAAACCCAGCAACAGAATATCAAGGTGAATATCCGGTAGAGCCCGGCTCAGCAGACCGCCTTTCGAACTGTGTTGCAACGTTAACCGATTGTCCGACCTCGGTTTTATGCGCAGAATGTGAGACCGTTCGAGTAATCTATCCAGATCAGAATAGGCCGAAATATCGAACATGTCCTCACCGGTATACCAGCGACCATTTTTTGACACATAAATGGGCACCGGTAGATATTTTTCCGGATCCAGCACGGCGGCTGCCTGCAGCGATGTGATTACGGACACTTCGTGTTCCGGAGACTGCCCTCCGAACACAATTCCTACATGGATCATTGCCTGACCTGAATACCAAATATGGTTTGATTTATTTTAAATTACGTCAGTCGACCACTGATTCCATTATCCATGCGTATAGCCCTCCTTTCTGATATTCACTCGAACGTTCAAGCGCTCGAGGCAGTATTGAGTCACATCGATACCCGAGGTGTCGACTCCGTTTATTGCCTCGGGGATATTGTCGGGTACGGCGCTGACCCCGGAGAGTGCCTGGAGATTATCAGATCACGGTGCGCCATTGTCGTTCTTGGGAATCACGATCTTGCCGTCGCGACCGAATCAGGTCTGGAGGTGTTGCCTCCAGATGGTCAATCGGCTGCTCGTCACAATGAACGCGCACTCGACGATGAGCAGAAAAAATACCTGTCAGAGTTGCCGCTTTCCGTGGAGACCGAATCACTCACGCTCGTGCATGCCTCCCCTCAATATCCGGATCGATGGCAGCGGCTGGGATCTTTTCTGGTCAGCCAGGCTCAGTTCAAGTATTTTTCAACGGATATCTGTTTTGTGGGCCATACACATTCACCGACCGTAACGTCCAATCGTATAGGAATATCGCGTGTTCGGAAGGGGTATCGATTTCTGATCAACGTCGGAAGTGTCGGACAGCCTCGTGATGGTGACCCGCGCGCCTGCGCGGCCCTTTTCGACACATCGACATTCGAATATGAACTGCTTCGAATACCGTACGATATAGACGCAGCAAAATCCAGAATACTGGAAGAAGACCTCCCGTCGGGTCTCGGCGAACGCCTCACATTCGGACGTTAGACATCGTACTAAACGAGGTTTTGCACAAGATAACCCCTGTTGTAAATCGCGTGCGCCTTGCCCACCATTTCTGCACCGACAAAAGGTGTGTTACGGCTTTTCGAATGAATGTGACGTTCTTCGAATATCCACGTTGTTTCTGCGTCAAATATCGTGAGGTTCGCGGCGTTTCCAGGAGTCAATTCGGGTAATGGAATATGAAGTATTTTCCTCGGCGCCACCGTGATTTTCGCAACGGCATTCACAACGCTCAATACACGGGGCCGAATCAGCTCCCGACCGATCAATCCCCAAGCCGTTTCAAGGCCCAATATTCCAAACGGGGCTGCAATGAATTCGACTTCTTTCTCAAAGGAAGCATGCGGCGCATGATCTGTACAAATGGCATCGATGGTACCGTCTTTCAAGCCTTCTTTCATGGCCTCTACATCTGAAGCCGGACGCAAAGGAGGATGCATTTTCAGGTGAGTGTCGAAAGCATGTCGTTCGATCTCTGAGTCGGTGAGAGAAAAGTGATGCGCACAGACTTCCGCGGTTACCGGAATTCCCCGAGCCTTGCCGTTACGGACCAGTTCCACCGCCCGCGCCGTCGATATGTGAGCCACGTGTACCGGGCCGCCTGTAAATTCTGCTATCAGAATATCCCGGGCAATCATGACCTCTTCTGCCAGACCCGGGATTCCGGCTAACCCCAGCCGGGTTGAGACGGCCCCCTCGTGCATTTGCCCTCCGACATTTAAACTCAATTCTTCCATATGGTTGATCACGGGGCGTTCCAGCATGGAAGCATATTCAAGGGCGTGCCGCATAAGCCCTCCATCATAAACAGGTGAACCGTCATCACTGAACGCTACGGCTCCGCCGGCTTTCAAGTCAGCCATTTCGGCGAGGGATTTCCCTGCTCGATCCCGCGAAACACATGCGATCGGATACACGTCGACGGGAGTTTCGCGGCCTCGTTTTACAATGAATTCAACGACATCCCGTGTATGAACAGGGGGGTCTGTGTTCGGCATACAGGCGACTGCCGTAAACCCGCCAAACGCAGCGGCTTTACATCCGGTATTTATGGTCTCCTTGTGCTCGTGACCGGGCTCGCGAAAATGAACGTGCATATCCATCCACCCCATGGAAATCAGGCGATCACTGGCATCATATACAAAATCGCCGTCATCAGGCAGATTGGAACCGAGTTCTGCAATTTTTCCATCCCTGATTCGGATATCGGCCCGGGATTGTTCTCCGGACAATGCGTCAAGCAGGGTACCGCCTTTAATTACCAGATTTTGTTCGCGTTTCGAATCCATGGTGCTGTTAGATTACAATGGGCCGTTAATCGAGAACGGGTTGTCAGATTACGACCAGAGACAACCCTGAATTCCATTTTTCAGAATTCAACGAATGACCACAAAGTACACAGGATCACCGGATTTGGCTTCCTTGAACAAGACATCAGCTTCTTATTCATGCTTTTCGCAAGAGATTTCCAATGGATTTTGCATCATATAAAATGTCGGATGTGTCCGCAACCACAGCAACCATTCACATCGAATCTCTGAAGCACAACCTGCGTGTTTTTCAGAAGTCTTGTCCGGGACTGAATATTATGGCCGTCGTCAAGGCCAATGCGTACGGGCATGGCAGCGTCCCGATTGCGGCTGCGTTGATTCAGGAAGGAATATCGTTCCTCGCAGTCGCAACGATTTCAGAAGCAGTAGAGCTCAGAACTGCCGGCATCTCCGAACGTATTCTGGTTTTTGGCGCCCCTAGAAAATCTTGCGCAGCAGCATACGATGAATTTGACCTCGAAGCCACCATTACGGGCACCGATTCTCTCGCCGAGCTTGAATCTGTTTCATCTGTGAAGGTCCACATCAATCTGGATACCGGAATGGGAAGGGTCGGATTGCAGGCGGACGAACTGGAATCGACCGTTCGAACGATTGAGCAGCATCAGCACCTCGAACTGATAGGCCTGGGCACCCATTTCTCCACTGCGGATCATCCTGATTCTACATTCACCGGCCAACAATGGTCGAGATTTCTCAGAGCTGTTGACGTTCTTGGGTCGGCGCCTGCTGAAATACACGCCGCCAGCAGCAGTGCCGTTTTCACCGTACCCGAAAGCATTGACACCGATATCGTCACCGTAGCAAGAATCGGAGTCGGGCTTTATGGTCTGCTCGACCTCCCGAATACAGACCTGCCCTCGTCGTTCAGGCCCGTAATGACGCTTGAATCTGAAATCTCTCACATCAAAAACGTTTCTGCGGGAACCCCCATCTCGTATGACGGAACGTGGCGAGCTCCCCGATCGACGCGAATCGCTTCCGTAGCAGCGGGGTATGCAGACGGTGTTCCGCGCCATCTGAGTAATTGCGGACTCGTCCACATTGGCGGAAAAGCCTACCCCATCGTCGGTACTGTATGTATGGATATGTTTATGGTAGACATCGGGTCACATGGAGATCAATCAAGACACATCCACACTGGCGATCCGGTGATTATTTTCGGTAAAAACGGACCGTCGGCGATTGAAGTCGCCCGGACAGCCGGAACTATTGCTTATGAACTTGTCTGCAGAGTAGGGAACCGGGTCCCGAGAATTTATTTCGACGAGAATCTTCAGGACCACACAGACGGAAGACTCCATTAAGTCTCCCCGAATGTATTATATTGGTGCCTGAAGGCACGATACCGTTCGTGTCAGTTATCCTCGAATACCCGCTGAAACGTTAGCCAGAAGATCAATTATGGCAAGTACCTTTAATCCCTCTGAGTTACACATTTTATTGGTCGATGACGAAGAGGATATTGTTGAAGTTATCGGACATTTTTTATCGGAAGCTGGATTTAATGTCCATAAAGCATACACGGGGACGGAAGCACTGGAGAAAGTGAATGGAGATACCGATCTCATCGTACTCGATATCATGCTCCCGGAAATGGACGGATACGAGGTTTGTCGTCGGCTTCGCTCACGTGTAGAGACTGAACTTATCCCTATTATTTTCCTTTCTGCAAAAAGCGAGGAAGACGACCAGATTCGTGGTCTGATGCTTGGGGCGGACGCTTATTTGACGAAACCGGTGTCCCCTCAGGTCATTGTCGCACACGTCAAGGCCGTGCTTCGCCGATCAGGCATAGAAGAGAGTCGTACGCTGATTGTAGACAATCTGACAATTTTTGAGGATGAATACAGGGCTTCTCTTGATGGGAAGGATCTGGGCCTGACTCTGACGGAATTTGAACTTGTCAGATACCTGGTGCGACACCCGCGAAAAGCATATACGCGTCAACAGCTGCTGGAAACGATCTGGAAAGACGCAATGATGGTCACAGAAAGAACGGTCGACGCGCATATTAAAAACCTCCGTGAAAAACTTGGTTCGTTTGCCGAAAACATCCAGACAGTGCGTGGTGTCGGGTATCGGTTTGTTCGAGAAGAAAAAGTGGATGAACAGTAAACCCTGTTTGCGGCACTTTTCTCGTGTCGCAGAGAGCAATACGTACACCGGTCACGATAATATTTTTGTCTGATTCGCCGCCCCGTTATGGCCAAAAGATCGTCGGCGTCTTCTCGATTGAACCGCTTTTTTGTTCCTGCCCGCGCCTCCACTCTGACTTGGATGGCCCTGACCTTCCTGTTCTTCGTGGGTATGGCCGTCGTTGCGGTCAGCTTGTATATCACGTTTGTTCTTCAGCGTGAAGTCCAGGTCGCTCTCGAACAGACGATGAGACAAAACCTGACGAGTGTCGCAAGGGCTATCGACAGTGAGCCGACTCGAATCGAGCAACTTCAGGTCGCTCGGCAGATTGCGCAACTTTCGGACTATCGTATCACCATTGCCGCTGATGGTGAGGTATTGCTTGACGTCAGAGGCGTTACCGCGCAGGTCGATACACTTCTGCTGCAACGTCCTGAGATGCAACTGGCTCCAGAGATGCCAACGCAGATTGCAGAACGGGAAGTCAATGGTCAGCAAATGATTTTTGCTGCACTCCTGGGCAGAGACAAGATCATACGCATTGGTCAGACACCGCCTCCTCTGCTGATCCTGATTCGCCGAATGCAGATCACTTTAATCATAGCTACCGTTATCGCCCTCGTTCTTGCGGTCATCGGCAGTTGGATTTCTGCGCAGCAGGTTACGCGACCACTCCTGGCCATCCGAAACAGTGCACGGAGCATCAGCGATGGAAATCTGGACAAAGAAATAATCGTGGACTCGCGTATGGCCGAGATGCAGGACGTAGCCGCCAGTCTCAATCACATGTCAGACGCTTTCAAGGAAAAAATAGACGAATTGGAGAGGCTGGCAAGGCTTCAAAACGAGTTCATAGGAAATGTCTCGCACGAGGTCAGAAACCCCATCTTTTCGGTCGGCGGATACCTGGAAGCACTGACGTCGAGTAAACTCAGCGCCGCACAACGAAGGCTGTACGCAGAGAAAGGATTGTCGAATCTGGAACGACTGAATAATCTCTTCAGTGACCTGATTGAAATAGCGCGGTTGGAATATCGGGAGGACCTCATTAAAACCAGTGTTTTCAACCTGAAAACGCTGGCCGATGATGTGTACGAATTTCTGGGGGCGAAGGCAGAAAAAAAAGGATTGGAACTTGTTGTCGAGAATCCGACCGTATTCGTCATTGCGGATCGGAATCGTATTCGACAGGTGCTGATTAACCTGATTGAAAATGCGGTAATCTATTCTGACACAGGAACGGTCCGTTGCCGGTTCAGACGACGTCTCGATAAAGTTCGCATCGAAGTTGTAGACACGGGACGTGGAATCCCGGAAGAGCACAGGGAGAAAATTTTCGAGCGCTTCCATCGTGTAGACCCGGACAGATCGCGAAAGAGCGGCGGCACGGGTCTGGGGTTGAGCATCGTAAAGCAGATTTTACACGCCCACGGCGAAGCCGTGCACGTGGAAAGTACCCTCGGACGCGGCACGCGTTTCTGGTTTGAACTTCCATTCGCTGAAATGCCAGCGGACGCCGATGAGCGTTAAGTCGGCGCTGGATGGACCGGTATATCTGTAATCAATTCTCGATGCAGATTGCCTGGCAAGCGAAAACTAAACCCTTAGACCATTTCAGGGACTTTCACGCGGATTCAGGTTTGGAGTAGTTTTTGTGGTATCAGGACGTCTGACCGCAGGTGCAGTACGCAAACAAAACAGTACTATAGGGCGTAATACGATGACAATCGCAGCAGAAATGACCGTAAAAACAAAAGAAAAAAACAATACTGTTGAATCCACAGACGGTATTGGTATTGGTATCACATCCGACATTGAAACTGTTGGCCGGGTTCCGTTCAAGGCCGATTTCCACGTCGAACCCATGGGACCGTCGGATTTCGAACCCGATGTTCTGCTTCGTGTTTATCGAACGATGCTTTTGTCTCGTCGGCTCGATGAGAAAATGCTGAACCTTCTCAAGCAGGGAAAGGGGTTTTTTCATATTGGATGTGCCGGACACGAAGCCGCTCAGGCCGCGATTGGACTGTTGTCGCGCCCTGGGCACGACTGGTTCAGCATGTATTATCGTGACCTGACGATGCACCTCATGCTCGGGGCTGACGCCAGAGAAATCATGCTGCTGCATCTGGCAAAAGCGACTGACCCCAATTCGGGCGGGCGTCAGATGTCGGAGCACTACGGAAACAGCGAACGCCATATTCTCACCGTGTCGTCCTCGGTGGGTTCACAGTTTCTTCCTGCCGTAGGCGTGGGCCTCGGACTTCGGCGAACAGAGAGTGACGCATATGTTTATTGCTCATGCGGCGACGGCGCCACCTCTCAGGGCGATTTCCACGAAGCACTGAACTGGGCTGCCAGATCCAATCTTCCGGTTCTGTTTCTGGTACAGGACAACGGATATGCAATCTCTGTCCCCGTTCATGATCAGACGGCCGGGGGCACAGCGTACAAACTGGCCCGCGGTTACGAAGGCCTTGAACGTGCGCTTGTAGACGGAACAGATTTTTTCCATACGTATGCGGTAGCCAGCGCGGCCATGAAACGCATCCGCGCCGGGGAAGGACCGGTTTGTCTGGTCGCCGATGTAGTCCGGATTCTGCCCCATTCCTCTTCGGACAACCATGCAAAATATCGGACTCCGGAAGAACTCGAGGCTGTCAAAAAAGATGATCCGATCGCCCTGTTTGAACGTCAGTTACTGGATGCCGGGATCCTTACCGAGCAGCTGACAGAAGAGATCAGAAGTGAGGTTGTAAAAGACGTAAACCAGGCAGCAGAGTGGGCCAACGAACAGCCGGATCCGACCCCGGAATCTGCACTTGAACATGTGTATTTCGAGGGCGATCTGGGTCTCGAATTTGAACATTCTGAGCCTGCCGGTGAACCCATCGTAGTCGTCGATGCAATCAATCACGCGCTTCAGGAAGAAATGGAGCGAAACTCCGATATTATCGTCTACGGAGAAGACGTTGCGGGTGGAAAAGGCGGGGTCTTTACAGCAACCCGAACGCTTACCGATCGATTTGGTATTGACCGCTGTTTTAATGCTCCCTTGGCGGAAGCCTCCATTATCGGTACCGCTGTAGGACTGGCCTGCCTGGGATACAAACCCGTAGTGGAAATCCAGTTTGGAGACTACATCTGGCCTGCAATGCAGATGCTTCGAAATCAGGTGGCGTCATTCAGGTATCGGTCCAATGGAGATTTCGGCTGCCCCATGGTCATCCGCGTTCCCATTGGAGGATATATTCACGGTGGATTATGTCATTCGCAGAATATCGAAAGTATTTTCGGGCATATGCCGGGCTTTTTGATCGCGATGCCTTCGAACGCTGCCGACGCCAAGGGGCTATTGAAAACGGCAATCCGAATGGAAGATCCGATCATATTCCTTGAGCACAAAGCTCTGTACCGCTCTGCAGCCGCTCGCTCGCCCGAGCCTGATGAGAACTACCTGATCGAATTCGGAAAAGCCAATATTGTTCGCGACGGAACCGATATCACCATAATCACCTACGGCATGATGGTCCATAAATCTGTCGCAGCCGCACGCCAGCTGGAAACAGAAGGCATCTCCGTGGAAATTATTGACCTGCGTACGATTGTCCCGCTGGACTCTGAGACAATTATGGAATCTGTCAGAAAAACAAATAAAGCCCTTGTCGTGTACGAAGACCATGAATTTGTAGGATTCGGAGCTGAAATTGTGGCGCAGATAGCAGATACTGGGTTTGGATATCTTGATGCTCCAATTCTGAGAGTCGCCGGGGCCTTTTCACCGATCGGATTTGCCGACAACCTTGAACAGGCCGTGCTTCCGAATGACGAAGATATCCTTGAGGCAGCCCGCAAGCTGGCCTCATATTAAGGACTGGTCGGAATTGCAGCTGTGACCATATTACAGGCTTGACAGAATGCGGTCCAGATCCGCGATCAGGTCTTCGGCATCTTCTACTCCAACCGACAATCGAATCAGGCCGTCTTCCAGACCCGCAGCAATGCGTTCGTCTCTGGGAATAGATGCGTGTGTCATACTGGCCGGATGGTTTATCAGACTTTCTACACCACCCAGACTTTCGGCCAGCAAAAACAGCTTTGTCCCGCTCAGGACCTTCATGGCCGACTCGATGCGATCATCCGTCAGCAGAAAGGATACCATCCCGCCGAAATCTGACATCTGGCGTCTTGCAATATCGTAGCCCGCACTGCGTTCAAGACCCGGGTAATAGACGCACGCGACGCGTGGATTGTCTTCCAGATACGCAACGACTTCCCGAGCGTTTTCGCAGTGGCGTTGCATTCTCAAATGCAATGTTTTGATTCCCCTCAATGTCAGAAAGCAATCCATCGGACCAGGTACTGCACCCGCACTTTTAACGAGAAATCGGAGCTTCTCATCCCATTCCTCGTCGCTGGTACATACAACACCTCCAATCACATCAGAATGCCCTCCTATGTATTTGGTCGTCGAATGAACGACGAGATCAGCTCCGAGCGCCAGAGGTTGCTGAAGAATCGGAGTGGCAAAAGTATTGTCTACCGCGACCGTAATGTCGTGCACGTGGGCCATTTCCGACAGCCTCACAATATCCACAACCCGGAGCAGTGGATTTGTCGGCGTTTCAATCCAGAGCAGCTTCGTCGCTTGTGTAATGGCCTGTTCTACGTTTTCCGGATCCGACATGTCCACGAACGATGACTGAATTCCGAACGGGCCAAATACCTCGCGTATCAGCCGGTACGTACCGCCGTACAGGTCATTTGAGGCGACAACATGGTCCCCAGGCCTGAGACACTTCACGATGGCATCCGTTGCCGCAACTCCTGATGCAAAACAAATCCCGTGCGCCGCTCCTTCCAGCGCCGCGATATTACCCTCAAGAGCCGTCCTTGTGGGATTTGTGACGCGGGCATATTCGTTTCCAGAATGCACTCCGGGGGCAGTCTGTACATACGTAGATGTCTGATAAATCGGCGTCATTACGGCACCCGTAGTCGGGTCAGGACTCTGCCCCGCATGCACGGCCAATGTGCCCGGCCCCAATGGTTTCTCGGTTTCGCTCGGCATAAATGACTCTTTCAATGTAATAAAAGAATGATAACAATCACCGAAACACGAAAGGTCCGGACCTCCGAAGAAGTCCGAACCTTATCAAGGCCTGTTAACATTTTCCTGGCATACTGTTACGGAGGAAATTCTAATCGTCGAATCCGGCGCAGCCCGATACACCCTCAGCTTTGTCCAGCGCATTCGTCTGCACGTAAGACTGGTAAAGTGCTGCGCAAACGTCTTTCGGGTCTTCGTCGGATGCGTTCATCAGATCAAGCGCAGACTCCAGAGGTGATATCGCAAGGACGAACAGTTCACGTCGATGATCCGCCAGCGCATTCATCTTCTCGTTTTCGGCATCTTTTTCAGCTTGTGACATCGAATCCAGTTTTTCGCGATACGCATCATCCATCGCCGTTAACTCTTCATTCGTCTGGACAGCCTGGTTGATATAGGCGGTAGCAAGATTGTAATGCGCATTAATGTATTCGGGGTCAACCGCAACGGCCGCCTGAAGCTGCTCAATTGCCTCATCGTAACGCTCTTCCATCGTAAGCAATGTGCCGTAGTTGTACCTGAAAAGTTTATTCTGCGGGTCTTTCTCAACCGCCTGAGAATACATCTCCAAGGCTCGATCCGTCTGATCGGCCAGCTGGTAAGCATTCAATAATTCTTTTTGAAGTTCCTCGTCATCGGGGTACAATTTACCTGCAGATTCCAACACAGTCACGGCGTCCTCAAAACGATCTGCAGACTGGTAGAGACTGGCAAGAAATCGAAAAGTGTCCTTTTCAGTATCTCCCTTTTCAAGGGCTTTCTCAAAAGGCTGGATCGCGGCAGCCGATTCTCCACCATTCATATGTGCATACGCCTGATTTACGTAGGCACCGGAAGAGTCGGGTTGGATTCGAGCAGCATTCTTAAAAAACGCAGCTGAAGTCGCGTACTCGGAATCGTCGTTTTGGCCACGATTAAAAGCCTGGGATCCCATGGTAAACTCGTTGGAGTACGCAATCCGAATTGCTTGCGTAATCGTCTCATCCAGGGTAGGATCCAGAAGCAGAGCCCGGTCATACGAGTCAAGCATTTCGACCAGCAGGCTCGTATGTTCGTCGATATCGCGGATACCAAGAATCATCTCGCCGATAACTCTGCCTTTCAGCTCAAGGGCATCTACATTATCCGGATCGGTTTGCAGAGCCGTCTCCAGATTCTGCAGTGCACGGTCGTAATCTTTGTTTTTGAGATCCAGCTTCGCGCCCTCTACGTTGGGGTCACTGGAGCAACCATCCGCGCCGAAAAGGACGAAACTTGCAAAAACAAGGCAAATAAACAGGGGGGAACGCGTCATATCAAGAAGTAACCTCAATACTGATGTCTGTGGGTTTTAAAAAGAAAATAATCTTCCGACCGAGTTCATACAACAGTTAATAAAGAGTTCTTACTCTTATCGGTAACCCGACACATTCTCTATTTAGTACCGTAATAAGACACATTTTACCCCGCAATGCCTACGGAAACAAAGAGTATTCCTTCATCGCCGTCTGTAGCGGTATTCCTGCGGGGTCTTTTTGACTACGCGGGGTTGTTTCCGCCGGCTTCTCTGGGCATGTCTCAGGCATTGCTCGAATACTCGACGCATCAGAAAGAACACGACAGCTGGATGACGGGACCATTTGTCTGTCCTGTCTCCCGGCTCGATGAATTGACAGGAGAGAAGGAATCCTTCCGAAAAATTGTCCCCATCCGGCTCAGTCTTTTGCCGCGAACTACTTCCGGTTCCCACTTGTTCGGGTCCTCCTTTCGAGAGGATATTGAAAATATCGAGCAAATCCTGGAACAGCATCCTGATACATTTCAGGTCGCTATGATAGAGATTCTCGTTCCGATGGATACTGTTGAACTCTCCGCTTCGAACAATCCCACTTTGAACGACCCCACTTCGAACAACCCCGCTTTGAACAACGATCCGGATTGCAACGAATTCGATCGATGGATCGTGTGCCTGATATCCGATCTGGAAAAAATGACCAACCCTCCGCAACGGATTTTTCTGGAGATTTCGCGAGGTAGCGACTATGAGAATTCTCTGAAGACCGCGGTCCGGTCGATCTCGTCATTACAATCGCCGAAAATCGCAGTGGGCCTTAAAATCCGATGTGGGGGAAAACATCAGAATGACACTCCATCGAGCCTTGAAATCGCACAATTCCTGCAGGTGGTTATTTCCGGCGATCAGTTTTTTAAAGCCACAGCCGGCCTGCACCATCCGGTTCGACACTGTTCCGATTCCACAGGGATGATCATGCACGGTTTCCTCAATGTGTTCTTTGCAGCGATTTTCAGTGCAGCGTTAAAACTCGATACCGATGAACTGATCGCTGTCATTGAATCCGAGGATCCGTCTCGATTCCAATTTGTTGATGAGGGCATTCGATTCGATGACTACTCTGTTTCAACGGACAGCCTCAAGCAAATTCGTACTTCGCAGGTTTTATCCATCGGAAGCTGCAGCTTCGATGAACCCCGTGATGATCTTCGTTCGCTGAACTGGCTCCTCTAAGTCCAACCTGAAATTATTCCGTTTTTTAAGTCCTGATTATGCCCACTCCAAGTCCCTTGAAATGTTTTCTCGATATCCCGAAAAACAGTGATTTCCCGATCCAGAATCTTCCTTTTGGCGCGTTCAAGAGACCAGGGGACTCCGAACCTCACCTCGGCACTGCCATCGGTGATTGGGTGCTCGATCTTACGATTCTCGAATCTTCGGGCCTGCTCCTGAACTCTGATTTTCTGTTTCAGGGCGGCACTTTGAATCAGTTCATGGCGGCGGGCAAGTTGTCGTGGAGAGCCGTTCGAGATCGCTTGCAGGAATTGTTGTCTGCCTCAACGCCGACGCTTCGAGACGACTCTGCGTTGCAGGAACGGATTCTGCTGCCTCGGGCGGGCGTCATCATGTCTCTGCCCGCGTCCATCGGCGACTACACCGATTTTTATTCATCACGAGAACACGCAACGAATGTCGGAACCATGTTCAGGGGAAAAGAGAACGCACTGATGCCCAACTGGCTGCATCTTCCCGTAGGATATCATGGCCGGGCGAGTTCCATTGTGATTTCCGGGACGGACGTGCGACGTCCCAACGGTCAACTCAAACCAGAAGAAGGAGCCCCCGTTTACGGCCCATCGCGACTGCTCGATTTTGAACTGGAAATGGGATTTTTTATCGGTCCTGGAAACGAGCTCGGCACTCCCATCCCCCTGCGTTCAGCTCCGGATCATATTTTTGGTATGGTCCTCGTCAACGACTGGAGTGCACGGGATATTCAGAAATGGGAGTATGTGCCTCTGGGGCCGTTTCTGGGTAAAAGTTTTGCGACCACCATTTCGCCCTGGATCGTCACAATGGATGCACTCGAACCATTTCGCTGCACGGGCCCGGAGCAGGACCCAGCCCCACTGCCTTACCTGAAAGGAGATTGTGAGGCTTCGTACGACATTAAACTCGAAGTCGGCATCCGCCCTGCTGAGGCGTCCGATGTCTCGATCGTAAGCCGGTCCAATTTCCGGTATATGTATTGGACTATCTGCCAGCAATTGGCCCATCATACCGTAAATGGTTGCAACATGCAGCCCGGCGACCTGCTGGCATCCGGAACGATCAGCGGCTCCGATCCTGGAAGTTTCGGGTCGATGCTTGAATTATCGTGGAAGGGTTCAAAGGCGGTACCTCTCGACCATGGCGAAGAACGGAAATTCATCCAGGACGGAGATACTGTTGTACTCCGCGGATGGTGCGAGTCTGAACATTTTCGGATCGGGTTCGGAGAGGCTTCCGGGCTTGTGCTGCCCGCGATCTAAGACAAGTCTGACCGTCAATCTTTCCATTTCTCACGAACTGGAGCGTTTTTATTATCCTGACGCCTCGTCAGGAGCACCGCCGTGCGTGTCATAAGCGAAACCCTCGGGCGTGACATATCGTCCACGAAATACCGTCACAATTACAGTGAGGGTCCCATCTCAGTAAGAGTTTGGCACATCCAGTGCGACGAACTGTCGGATTTTGCTCGTTGGCACAGCGGTTGTATTCAAAATGATCGACTATACAAGAAACTGCTGCCAACTAAACCGAATATGACCATGTCAAACATGTTGCTCCATACACCTGCAAGACACCTCCGAATATTGCACAGAGAACTTGACCGAACGGTCGCAAATATTTTCCCGTCATTTGGATTCGTCGATACGAGAGCGTGGAATGATTTTGCCCGCGACTTCTCGCCCAAGCTGGATGTCGTAGAAACGGACAAGTCGTTTCTGATAGAATTCGATGTCCCGGGTGTGGAAAAGGAAGATATCGAGATCAATGTTCACGAGGGAATTCTTACCATCCGGGGCGAACGCAAAGCCCGTGAAATTGAAGAAACCGAAACTCGAATTCGCGCAGAAAGAGTAACCGGCTCATTCAGCCGTGCATTCCGCCTGCCGTCAGAAATCAAAGAAAAAAAGATTTCAGCTCGAACGGAAAACGGCGTTCTCTACGTCGAACTTCCAAAAGCGGAAGAAATCAAGCCTCATTCGATAAAGATTTCTTAATTTGGAATCCATCGTGAGACGCAAAAGGGTCTGTCTGCTTGTCGGACAGGCCCTTTTCTGTTTCCGACGGCTTTGATCATTTCTGGCTGTTCACACCGCCCTGTCGGAATCCGCGAGACGCAACGGGAGGAAAAGCGAAAAGGTCGTACCCCTTCCAACTGTACTCTCGACTTTGAGCTCCCCGCCATGAGACTGCGCCACAGCCCGGCTGATTGCGAGACCTAATCCTGTCCCATCGGTGCTACGGGTTCTGGATGATTCGCCCCGGTAATAGCGATCAAAAATTAACGTCAATTCTGCTTCTTTCATCCCTTGTCCCGTATCAATCACACGTATTATCAGATCTGATTTCGATACTTCCGCAACAAGTTCAATCGTCCCGCCCGAATCGGTGAAATCTCTGGCGTTGGTCAGCAGATTGTCCAGCAGGCGAAGCAACCGGATACCGTCGGCCTGAATGGTCGGCAATTTATCGGGAATCTGTGTTTTGAATCGAATACCCGCGGCCTCAATGGAAGGCCTGTGCCTGCGACTGGCATCCGACAACAGTTCTGCCGTCAGAACGGGTTCGAGGCGGAGCAATGGCGCAGGGTTTTCGAGTTGGCTCAGCTCAAACAAATCATCGACCAGACGCTGTAAATAATCTGCCTGACGGCGCGCTGAATTCAGGGACTCAAATGCCTCATCCAGCCTTCCGGACTTATGAAACCGGCCTCCCTCCTCCAGGTGAGCTTTCAGAGCCGCCAGTGGCGTACGCAGATCGTGTCCTACATTTGCCACCAGCTCCCGACGCAGCTGGTCACTTTTTTGCAGCGTTTCAACACTTTTTGCCACTTGAGAAGCCATCAGATTTACACTGGCGCCAAGGCGACCGATTTCATCTCGGCCCCGAACCGTGACTCTGGCCGTGTAGTCCCCGGCACCAATTTCTTCGACACGGGATGCGATTTGCCGGAGCGGACGAACGATCCACCAGGTGAAACCACCCGCAAGAAAAGTGGCCATCAAAATAGAGATGAGTAAAACTGTGAGAATCGCTGTGCGATATGCGGAACGCGTGGGATCGAGTTCGCGAGATACCGTTTCGGAAATGGGCTGTACCACGAATCCACCAACGATAAATCCGAGTTCGTCGTAGATGGGGGCAGCGGCCCAGCCGCCGCGCATGAGATCTGAACTTCTGTCTACCACAACGCGCCCTTCATCCAGCACGGAGACAATGTGGTCCGGTATACCTGGAACGATTGTGGTATCGGCAATCAGGTCCGGATACGCGTCCGATGATGGATAGAAGATATCCAGAAGTGTTCCCTCTGCGTTGACCAGTGCCACAGGATCCGGAAACCGAAGAGAGAGGTTCGACAAGACCTGATCCGGAAGACTGCTCAGACCACCCGTTAAAGGTGCCCCGAGGCGTTCGATCTCCTGAGCGAGACCGTCTACCCGTTCCCGGATACTGCTCTCTGCCAGCTCTGCACTTCGATCATTGGCCAGGTAGGCTGAAAACAGAATTGCGAAAAGACCAGTAAGAAGCTGGGCAATCAGTATCGCGGCGGCCACGCGCCAGAATACGGAGCTGCGCCGGCCAGTCAAGGGTGAGCGAGTGGTCATCCGCCATTCCCCTCGGTTTGAAACTTGTATCCCACGCCCCACACTGTTTTGATAAATCGGGGGTTACCTTGGTCGTCTTCTATTTTGGAACGCAACCGTTGTATGTGTGAATCCACTGTACGATCATAACCTTCGTACTGAATGTCCCAGACTTTATCCAGAAGCTGAAGCCGTGTGAACGGTCTGTCCGGGTTGCGAACAAGAAAAAGCAAAAGGTCATATTCGAGAACGGTCAAATTGATTTCTGACCCTTTGACGTCGACCCGGCGCCTTGCTGCATCGATTTTAATTCCGGGAAACTCAAATATTTCCCGAACCGGTTCGTCTTTTCTTGCTTCTTCGCTCGTAAGGCGAATTCTTCGAAGTGCACTTCGGACCCGCGCTACGAGCTCACTCAAACTGAAAGGTTTGGTCACATAGTCGTCTGCCCCCACTTCCAGTCCGACCACCCTGTCCATCTCTTCTGTTCTCGCCGTGAGAAGGATGACGTACATAAGAGGATGACTGGCCCGCAGTTGCCTGCACACTTCCAACCCGTCAACCTCGGGAATCATCACATCCAGCAGTACAAGGTCCGGCACTTCTTCCTCGACGGATTCAAGCGCACTTCGACCATTGTCGACCGATGTGATCCGGTACCCGGACTCCTCAAGGCGCTGCGTAAGAAGGCTGCGTAACTCCACATCGTCTTCGACGACCAGTATGTGAGAGGCGGGCATTTGCTTTGACCGTGGTTGCTGACGTCCGATTTCAGATTGACTGTCTGGAATATAAGTCCATCTCTCATCACCGGTGCCATTTGGACGGAGTTTGGGCCCTGTTTCAGCATGTATCGGAATATCTTCCATACAATTGTGACAACTCTCTGCTGGAGTCGGGAGTATACTCTGCGAACAGACACTATGGAGCGGTCTCCATAGTGATCAATAAATCAAACAGGAAGAAGCCGGATTTGCTGTTGTGAGATTTCGACACTACGTACGATTGATATTTCTGATTTTTGCCGTTGTTGCAGTTACGGCACCTGTTGCAGCTGCACAGGACAGTCAAGATCGAAAAGGGAAAAATATTTTCCGCGAATGGATCAAATCGCAGAGTGCGGCTCTACAGCAGCTGCGTGCTTTTTCTGTTTCCGAAACCGTACATAGTTCGTTGAACGCAGGAGGAGGGCAGCGAAATTATCGACTTGTAGCCAGGAGAGCTGCTACACGGACTCCAGACGGTGAAAAGACAGACGACAAAGTGCAACCGGGCAGATTTCGAATGGAGCGAGAGATTCTGCAACTTGTCGCAAACGGGCAGGAAATATCGGCGGATCGTACATCGCGATTCCTCATGCAGCAACGCCGAATGATGCGACCCGAATTATCCAGGGTTCTCGACTCGTTTCGTTTCCCGGTCCAGGAAGTCGGTCGGTGGGAGTCTGACGAACCACTTCAACTCATCGAACGCGGCGGAACACATTACTGGAAACTGAACGGCATTGCAACCATTCGCCTTCCTTTCGGCCCGCCTGAGCGCAGAAATGGCCGGGAGGCAGAAAGCAGGCCGGCGTCTCCGACTTCTCGAAAGTCGCATGTTACCGCCTGGTTCACCACCGACACGTTTCGCCTTCATACAACACTCGTGGAATACCGTCTTCCCGGCCGGTTTTCATTGTCGTTACGAACATCCTATTCGAGCGAGGGCCCGTTGGACATTCCGAAAAAAAGAGTCATCGAGGGGACAGTTCCTATGCGACGTCGCTCAAGAATATTTGCTGTTCATTTCAAACAAACGACCGACTATACCGACTACGAATTCCGCAGAAACTGACCTCCGAGGACGATGTCTTCCTGGGCCGTTTCTGATCGACTGTAATCGAAAAGTCCGGAACCTACTGCCATGGAGTGCGCTAAAGCGGCCCATGAAACAGCGACAGCTTTTTTTAAAGTTTGTGCGGGAGTTGTCCGTGCGATTATCAAATCCCCTTCCGGGCCTGGATGCCAAGCTGAAAATGGCTCCGCCGATGCGAAATTCGTATGCATATGCCAACACGAAGTCGCCCGGTTGTTCTGAAGCCGCGATACTTGCACTTTTTTTTCCTTCTGAGGTGCACAATGAACCGGCAGAACTTCTCCTTACGGTCCGACCCGAGGGCATGAGCAACCACGCGGGTCAGGTGGCGTTTCCTGGAGGGCGATGCGAAAAGAATGAGTCTCTCGAGAGAACCGCTCTGCGGGAAACGGAAGAAGAAGTGGCCATTGTTTCCAGTTCAATCAAAGTCCTGGGCCCTCTGACACCACTGTTTATCCCACCATCCAATTTTTTCGTGCATCCGTTCGTAGGGTACACGTCAAATCCTCCAGATCTGCAGGCAACCTCCGATGAGGTGGCTCGGATTTTCAGTGTTCCCGTTTCCCATCTCATCGACCCGAGCGTAGAGGGCATGGCTACACGAAAAATCAAATCGGAAACGCACGAAATTCCTTTCCTGGCGCTCAACGGAGAATTTGTCTGGGGAGCAACTGCAATGATTCTCGCGGAATTGATTTCCGCAATATCGTCGATGCCTGTTCTGAATCAGATACCCAGTTGAGCGATCGTATCCTCAACGCTTGAAACGGCTGATTCCCGCGACCCGGCTTCGGCATAAATTCGGAGGACAGGTTCTGTGCCTGACGGTCGAACAAGTACCCACCCTGACTCAGTTTCATGCTTGAATCCGTCGGTCGTGTCAACGGACTTCACCTTGATCCCTGCGATAGATGTGAGACCGCCGGAACTCCGGAGCTTTTCAAGGGCAGCATCTTTCGAAGCCGGATCCGTGTGCACGTCGACCCGGTGATACCTGAACACGCCAAAATCGCTTTCCAGTGCGTCGACCAGGGTCGAAAGATATTTCCCGCGGCGAGCCATCATTTCCAGGATCAACATCCCGATGTATATCCCGTCTCTCTCCGGAATATGGCCTTTTACTGCCATTCCACCTGATTCTTCTCCACCGACGATTACGTCGTGTTCAAGCATATATCCGCCGATGTATTTAAATCCAATTCGAGTCGTGTGGACGTGAAGCCCGTACTTCAAACCCATGACGTCGAGCATATTCGTGGTCGAGAGCGTCTTTACAATATCACCCGTTAATCCTTTGTCTTCGTACAGGTATCGAACGAGCAGTGCCAGAAGCTTGTGAGAGTCGACAAACCGACCATTTTCGTCGAACATGCCGATCCGATCGGCGTCTCCGTCATTGGCGATTCCCGCAGAACATCCCTTCTCCACTACCATTTCGGAAAGTTCTGAGAGGTTTTTTTCGATCGGTTCGGGTGCCCGTCCACCGAAACCGGGATTTATTTCCGACCGAATTTCGATTACATGATCGTTTCCGATCAATTCGCTGAACATACCCTGCCCTGCACCAAACATGGCATCGTGACCAAGCAGGAGACCTGCCTTTTTTATCACATTCAGATCGAGCTTCTCCTTCATCATTACCAGGTATTCGCTTCGGAAATCACGCAACTTTATCAAACCGGTTGAGACATAATCCGCGAACGAATTCGGCTCTGGAAAATCGTGATCTGCTGCAGGAATTTCCCGTTCCACCTGGGAAATGATTTCAGGTAGTGCCGAACCGCCGTACGGTCCTTTGATTTTGAAACCATTATAGACCGCGGGATTATGACTGGCCGTAATCACCACGCCCGCATCACATCCAACCTTCAGGGTGATATAACTGACGGCCGGCGTTGCCGCTATACCGTTTGAAAAATGGACCGTAACGCCGCGCGACGCGAACACAGCTGCGGCGTGTTCTGAAAAAAGTCGGCCCTGAAAACGTGTGTCATGACCAAGCGCAATCTGTGCTCCCTCGCCTGCAGTGCCGAGCAACCAGGAAGCGGTTGCATGGGCGACACGCGCCAGATTGTCGAACGTATAGTCTTTCGCGATGATCGCCCGCCAGCCATCCGTTCCAAAAACAATATCATTCGTTGAGGAGGCCATTCTTTTCAGTTTATCTGTTGAGGAAATTGATTTTGTAAAGACGTTGCTCAGGCCTGAATCAATTCACGTGCGCTCTTGAGGGCTGCGTCCGTTACCGTTTCTCCACTCAGTAACGTGGCAATTTCTATTTGTCGTTCATCTTCATCCAGAAGCGATATAGCCATCGTCACCCTCGAATTAATTTCCTGTTTCACTACACGAAAATGTGAGTATGCCCGTGCGGCTACTTGAGGTAGATGTGTGATCACAATCAGTTGATGATCAACCGCAAGCCGCTGAAGACTTTCGCTGACCTTGAAGGCGATGCTTCCGGAAATACCCGCGTCAATTTCGTCAAAAACCAGGACCGGGACACCGCCGGAACGAGCAAGAACGGATTTGAGGGCGAGCATAATTCTACTGATTTCCCCTCCTGACGCGACGCGCGACAGCGGACGCAAATCCTCGCCCCTGTTTGCCGAGAGGTAAAAAGCGACCTGATCAACTCCCGATGTTCGAGCCCGGTAGCGGTTGCTGTGCACTTCATTAACGACTTTCTCGTTGTTCGCCGAGACTCCCTCCGGATCCGGGACACCGATCCAACCTTCTTCATCCTGAATCTGAGAGATACGAATCTCGAATCGGGCATCCGGCATACCCAATTCTGTGAGGTGCTCCGCGACGAGAATTTCTATCTCGCCCGCGACCAGTTTGCGCTCCTCTGAAATTCTCCAGGCCAGCCCCGTCAACCGTTTGCGTTCGGCGTGGATAGATTCTTCAATCCGTTTTATCTGCCCTTCAAAACTGGACACCAGAGTGAACTCTTCACCTGACTTCTGCCAGTAGTCGAGAACCGATTCCAATGAGCCCCCGTACCTTCTGCACAATCGATCAAGGTCTCCGAGCCGTTCACGAATTGACTCGAGTCTTTCTGGATTGAACTCGATTCCTCTGCTGTACTCATCGATCGACTTTGAAACCTCATCAATAGAAATTCGGGCCGACTCTATCTCGGAAGCCGGTTCTTCGAATGATGGATCGATGCGGGCCAGATCTCGAAGTTCGTTGCGGGCTTTGACTACAGCGCCAAGGGCAGAGTTATCAGAACCGTATAAATTTTCATACACCTCGCGAGTCGCTGAAAAAAGATGCTCTGCATTCTCTAAAATCTGCCGTTCCGCTTCCAGGGTCCGCTGTTCGTCCGGCAAAGGGTTTACACCTTCTATCTCCCCGATCTGGAAAGAAAGCAACTCGCGCCTTTCTTTGAGTTCACCTTCACGGCTTTTAAGATCATCCCATTCATTCTGAAGCCCGCCCAGGGTTGCAAACACAACGCCATAGTCGCGAAGCAGATCATCATAATCACCCATGGCATCGATCATGGGAAGATGTCGAGCCTCTTTCAAAAGCGATTGGTGCTCATGCTGCCCATGCAGATCGAGGATTTCGTCGGTGAGGCGTCTCATCTGAGCGAGAGAGGCAGGGGAATCGTTGATGAATGCCCGACTCTTGTTTTCCCGAAGCTCGCGCCTCAGTATTAACTCGTCCGACAGGTCGAATCCTTCTTCCACGAGAATATCCCTGACCGCAGCCACATCGTTTACATCAAACACGCCCTCTACTACCGCTTTTCGGGCTCCTCTTCTCAGCGCATCGGTCTGCGCCCTCTCTCCAAGAATCAATTTGAGCCCACCGATGAGGATCGATTTACCTGCACCCGTCTCACCGGTGATGATGTTCAAGCCGCGACTGAAATTGACCTCCAGTTCCTCGATCAGAGCATAATCTCGGATGTAAAGGGACTTGAGCACAATGTCAGTATTGTCTTATTATGCAGGGAAATGGACCATTACCGCCCATGGCAACGCTTGTATTTTTTTCCACTTCCGCAAGGACAGGGGTCATTCCTGCCAATTTTGTCGTCTACGATTATCGGAGCTGATTTGGCAGTTGGATCACGTTCTTCCGCTCTGTTTCCACCGACACCCCCTACGTTGAACGACGAAGATGCAGCATGCGTCGATCGAGCTCGCTTGGGATCAAGGCGCCGCTGTGAGGATCTCGGCCGAGGTGCAGCCTGCCGGTCTACCAGCGGGCCCGATCGGAAAATAAATGAAACGACTTCGCTGCCGACCTCCCCGATCATTTCAGCGAAAAGTTTAAACGCCTCCATTTTGTATTCAATGACCGGGTCCCTTTGCCCGTACGCCCGAAGCCCGATCCCTTCCTTTACTTCATCGAGATTACGGAGGTGATCGGTCCACTTGGCGTCGATAATGGAAAGCATCGCTGAACGTTCCATGGCATCGTTGACTTCCTGGCCCTCGGATTCAACGGCCAATTCGACGGGCACGACGGCACGCAATACACGACGTCCGTCGGTGAAATCCACGAATACCTTTTCCGGCTTATTTTCTTCCTCTGAAGCGAGAACCTGTTTCATGCTCTCGAAAAACGGCTTCGCAAGGGCATCTCTCTTCCGAGTGTACATCTCCGATCCCAGTTCGAATATCCGGTCTGCGACTCCCTCTTCGCCGAGTCGCTGAAAAGTCTCTTCGTCGAGTTCAAAATCCAGTGCGAGCGTTCTGAGCAGCTCGTCCCTCAGTTGGGCAAGGGTGCCAGCGGCATGGTGCGTCTCTGCAAGATCGTCGACCATGGTGCGGAGCATATCCATCAGCTCGCCGCGCATTCTTTCGCCCGTCAGCGCATGCGAGCGGCGATCATAAATCACGTGGCGCTGGGCGTTCAACACGTCGTCGTACTCCAACTGACGTTTTCGGATACCGAAGTTATTCTGCTCTATTTTCTTCTGTGCCCGCTCGATACTCTTGTTCACCCAGGGATGCGTTATCACCGCACCCTCTTCCATATCAAGACGATCCATGACTTTGGCGACTCGGTCCGATCCGAAGAGTCGCATCAGGTTGTCATCAAGAGATACATAGAATTGACTCTCACCCGGATCGCCCTGACGTCCAGCACGTCCTCTGAGTTGCAGATCAATCCGTCGGCTTTCGTGCCGTTCCGTACCCACGATGGCAAGCCCCCCTACGTCGACTACACCTTCCCCGAGCTTGATATCGGTACCGCGTCCAGCCATGTTCGTTGCGATTGTAACCGCTCCCTGCTGCCCGGCCTCTGCAACGATCAACGCCTCGGCACCGGCCCGATCCTGTTTGGCATTAAGTACGTTGTGTTTGATTCCCGCCCGGGTCAACATTCGACTCAGTGTCTCCGAGATATCGACCGTCGTTGTGCCCACCAGAACGGGCTGGCCTTTCTCATTGTACTCACGAACCTTTTCGATCACCGCATTATACTTTTCGCGCCGTGTTTTAAACACAAGGTCATCGAGATCATCTCGCTTGACAGGACGATTTGTCGGAATCACAATAACGTCCATATCATAGATTTTAAAGAACTCCTCGGCCTCGGTCTCTGCTGTCCCCGTCATTCCGGCCAGTTTGCTGTACAGCCTGAAAAAGTTCTGCAACGTAACGGAAGCATATGTCTGCGTGGCGGCATGGATCTTTACACCTTCTTTTGCCTCGAGGGCCTGATGCAGTCCATCCGAATAACGACGACCACCAAGCACACGGCCCGTGTGCTCGTCCACAATCATGATTTTTCCTTCCTGAATAATATACTCAGTATCCTTCTCGAACTGGATATATGCTTTCAAAAGCTGTTCTACGGCATGAAGACGGGCTGCCCTGTCTGCGTACGTGTTGTATATACCACGCTTTTGTTCTTCCTGTTCGTTTCGAATAACCCGACTGTCATTCTCAACCTTGTATTTCTTTTTTTCCTCGGAAAGATCTTCGAGAGCTTCCGTTTTTTCTGCGAGTTCGAGAAGCTTCGATTTTGTTTCTTTCTCGATCGTGGCTACTTCTTCACCGAGATCAGGTAAAATGAACATTTCAGAATCCTGGCCCGCGACCTTTGCAATAAAAGTCCGACCTTTTTCGCTCATTTCGATCGCGCGTTGCTTCTCGTCAAAAGCAAAATGCAATTCGGCATCGACGAATGGCATGTTCTTCGCATTGTCCTGCAGGTAGTAATATTCTGTTTTCAGCTTGAGTTGCTCGATCCCGATTTCGCCGTATAACTTTCTCAACCTTTTATTTTTCGGATAACCCCGGTGTGCCCGAAGAAGGGCAAGACCCGCATCCGATTCAAGTTCCGACGCTTTTTTATTTTCTCCAGCTTCGACGGCGGCATCCCGTTCCTTGAGCAGCCGCTCAGCTTCCGCAACAAAACCGGCAACCAATTTCTGTTGCGAGTGCACGAGCCGCTCGACACTGGGCTTCAACTCCTGAAACTGGGTTTCATCGGATTCAGGAACCGGACCGGAAATAATGAGCGGCGTCCTCGCTTCGTCGATAAGAACAGAATCCACTTCATCCACAATCGCAAAATGGTGTTTGCGTTGCATCAAATGATTCTTATCTACGACGAACGAATTGTCCCTCAGGTAATCGAAACCGAATTCGTTGTTGGTTCCGTAGGTCACGTCCGCTTCGTAGGCCTTTTTCCGTCCAAGGGAATGGGGTTCGTGCCGATCAATCACATCGACCGTGAGTCCGAGAAGCTCATAAACCGGACCCATCCATTCTGAATCCCGCTCGGCGAGGTACGGATTAACGGTGACGAGATGGACGCCGTGTCCCGGCAGCGCATTCAGATATACTGTGCTGACGGCAACAAGCGTCTTGCCCTCCCCGGTCTTCATCTCAGCAATATTGCCCCGATGAAGGACGATGGCCCCGAGGAGTTGCACGTCGTAAGGCACCATCTCCCAAGTAATTTCCTGCCCTCCGGCCATCCAACTCTTACCCACCAAGCGTCGGCAGGCATCCTTTGCAACTGCAAATACTTCCGGAAGGAGATCTTCAAGCGTCTGTTCAAGCGTGTTATGCCACTCTTCATCCAGCTCATCCATTTCATCGTACAGATCGTGCCGATCATCAAGGCTCAGGTCCTCGGCATTGTCCGAAGAATCGTCTTTCCGTTTACCGCCCGCCAGCTGGGCGCGAATCTCGTCCTGATCTGTTTCAATGTCTGAGAGTGCAGCCTTGACTCGGCCACGAAAATCGTCGGTCTTGGCACGCAATTCCTCGTCTGTCAACGAGGACAGCTTTTCGAATTCGATATTGATCTGTTCGACGATCGGCCAGTAGGATTTTACTGCTCGCTCGTTCTTGTCACCGAAAATTCTCTTTATTACCTGAATCATTAACGACTGGGATCATTCTGAAACCACGACATCCTGTCATACGAACACGGTGCTGCGGTAGAACCATTACTGTTGATCCGTTTGAACAGCGAACAGGCCGAACCTGAAATATACGGACCATCCTCGTGACGGACTCTGCCTTCATCATTGATTCGTGATTACATTTTCCTTACAGTAGGTCAGTTTCTCCTATGGGCGGGCCTGTTCAATTTCATTTTCGAATGAGAACCTGACCATATTCGTCGTGTAGAAAGCGCCGAACTCCAATCTTATCCCGGATAACAGGTCAACGCCGTCAAAACAATCAGAATTGCTCCCGGAACGTGTATAGCAGCCGTTGTTCTCCTGTACATGGCGGCAGGCCCTCCATCTCTGCGTGAAGCGCACGCGCAAATAGAATCTTCTTCGTTTCCTGTCACTCAGATCCTGGAAACTGCACGGGTTGCTGCGACTGGTGGTTTCTCCCCGGCCCTGGTAACCAACGATGCAGGATCCTTTTTTTCGAACCCTGCTTTGCTGACAGAAAAAATGCACGGTATGTTTTCTGTGACATATCTGAATCATGTAGCGGGTCTCAATTCGGGTACGGTAGCCTACGCATTTCAGGTCGATTCGCTCTCAACGGCTGGGATCGGAGTCCGGTACTTATCGTTTGGTTCGATTGACCGATCCGATCAGGACGGTAGGAGATCGGGAACATTCAATGCCTCCGATCTTGACCTGTCGATCAGCGGTTCTCGCCTTACAAGTTCAGGACTGAGATATGGAGCAAACGTTCATTTCTTGCTGAGTTCTCTGGACGGAGAATCGGCATCGGCGTTGTCCTTCGACGGTGGATTGTTATATGAAGTCGACGACAGAGGCCTGGCGATTGGCCTGACGATACACCACGCGGGTTTCGTAATGTCTTCCATCGGGTCCAAGAATGCCCGACTTCCTGTAGATCTTCGAATCGGCGTTTCGAAAAAACTTACCCACACTCCGCTTCTTCTCACCCTGTCGATGTATCGCATTAACAAACTTGGCGAAGCGCCGAAGGAGCTTTCGAACCTTGCTCGCCTGATGTATCACGTCATTCTTGGTGGAGAATTTCAGTTCAGCCGGAATTTTCAACTTCGGCTTGGATACAATTTTCGACGACATGATGAACTGGGATTAAAATCCAGGCTGGATTTTGCAGGGGTATCCACCGGGTTCGGACTGCAGATATCTCGAATAGGTATTGATTACGCATTCAGTTCGTGGTCGTCACTCGGTGGACTTCATCGTTTTACGGTGCGGACTTCCCTCTGACACGCCTTTCGCACTCCGTGATACTCCCGCCGCTGTCCTGGTACTCCCCCTGCGGTTATCTTGATTCGCCTGCGGTTCTTCCCTGGTCGGCCCACGACGCTGACGGATCGGCCCTCCCACGCTACTCGGAGCTTGAGAGCGATCCCTGCTGTTTGAAGTAGATCATTGTGGTATCAAGCGTGCCGTGGCGCATCCGCCGGCGGACATCTTCCACAGACATACCATCGTTCAACCAGATCAATGCTGCGGTATGCGTGAGACTGTGCGGCGAGATACCCGGCCTTTTGACACCGGCCACAGTCAGATGGTGATTTATTCTGCTGCGAACTGATCTCGTGTTCAGTCGCTGTCCGTCACTTCGATGTCCGTGTGAGACAAACAGCGGGTCCTCGGGCCGGATGCGTTGCCTGGCATCCAGATACAATCGAATGGCGTTGATTACAGGAAGATCTATAGGAACTTGTTGATCCTTCGCAGTGTGCCCTTTCCCCTGGACTCTCAAATACCAACCCAGCAGTGTCTGATCCAAGTCCTGCATATCAGCCCGTACAATTTCGATCTCACTCATACCCCCGTACAGCATCAGATAAATCATCGCGCGGTCGCGAAGATCTATTTCCGTTTCATCTGGAAGAGAGCCAAGAAGCACCTCGACCTCGGTCCGGGTCAATGCCTTTCGTGAATGAGACGTCGGTCGGCGATTGCCTTTCACGGACCGGGCCGGATTCTCGCCAAGAAGTCCGACATCAACCAGATACTGGCACAATCGTCTGACGGCCGTGAGATATGTAGACACGGATACCTCGTGCAGACCCTTTTCGAACATCAGATACTTCTTGTAGGCCTCAATATCTGATGACCTGAATCTGCAATGCACGGATCGCTTCACAAACCACCGCTCGAATTCATTCAAAGAACGGCGATATGTGCCCACTGTCTCACGACTCCTTTCTGAAAGATATTCCCCCAGAAAGTTCTGAATCCTGCTTTGGAGTTCCAGAATCGAGAGGTCCAGAACTTCGTCCTGTTCGTTTTCGGAACCGGCAACGACTTCGCTTCGGGGCATGTTATTCGGATGAACTGTGAAAACGGTCGGGGCTGTGCCCTTGATGATCTCCTTTTATATAACGGAATATCACATGACATACATCCCGAAAGTAAAGGAAACGTACATCACGGACATTGTCAATAACGGAAATTGATCTCCGGATACGTCAGATTACTACGACGGAAAAACGCAGTTTAGCGTTTTTCAGATCTCTTCGGTCGGGTCCAGAGACTCGATGACATCTCTGAATTTTGCCAGAAAAGACGAGCCCATGGCACCATCAACGATCCTGTGGTCATACGACAGAGACACGTACATCATGCTTCGGATGCCAATGGTATCTCCAAGTATGGGATCTTCGATGACAACCGGCCTCTTTGTGATCGCTCCGGTCGCCAGAATTCCAACCTGTGGCTGGTGAATGATCGGTGTTCCCATAATGGACCCGAGCGATCCAATATTGGTGACCGTGAAGGTGCCACCCTGAAGTTGATCCGGAAGAAGTTGTTTACTCCGGGTTCGGATCGCAAGATCAGAAGCTGCGTGTGCAAGGCCTACAATATTTTTCTGGCCCGCATTATGAATGACAGGTACTACCAGTCCCGTCTTGCCTATGGCGACGGCTATTCCAATATGATAATCTTTCTTGTAGTGGATGTCTGTTCCTTGCACGGACGCATTAAGGATCGGATGCTCCCTCAGCGCTTCGACGGCTGCGAACACGAAAAATGGCGTGTACGTCAATTTGACTCCTTCGCGGGCAAGAAAGGCTTCTTTGTTTCTTTCACGCATTCGAACCAGTCGAGACACGTCCACTTCAGCGAACGATGTAACATGCGCCGAAGTCGTCACGGAATGAATCATGTGTTCCGAAATGATCCGGCGCATACGGTCCATCTTGACCACTTCCACCCGGTCTCCTGTTGCTGTGGCGGGCACCGCAAGTTCTGCTGAAAGTAACCGTCTGGATGCGGCACCGGCTGTAACCGCAGCATTTTTTCTGTCACTTCCCTGACCACCGGAAGTAGTCGGCGCAGAACCCCTCGTGCGGGATTTCACATACGCTAATACATCCTTCTTCGAGATGCGCCCACCACGACCGCTGCCCTTCAAAGACGTCAACTCTGCAAGCGTAACCCCTTCAGCTTCGGCAATGGATCTGACAAGCGGCGAAAGGAACCGACCATCGGCCAGGTTTCGGGATAATGACCCCGGCGACGAAACAGCTTCTGTCGGGCCCACGGTTGGTGTGGTTGACGCGGCGGGGGCAGTCGGTGTGGTTGGCGCGGCAGTCGCCCGCTCTGAGGACTGTGTATCCAGAGCCGGGGATGATCCTTGTCCTGCCACGTTTGCCGAAGACGCCGCACCTTTGTTGGAAGATGCACGCGTTGCAATCGTGGCAATATGAGTGCCCACGTCCACGGTCTCACCTTCGGGAACCAGAATTTCAATGAGTGTACCGGCGGCTGGAGAAGGCACTTCCGTATCCACCTTGTCCGTGGCGATTTCGAGAAGCGTTTCATCCAACTCAATTTTGTCGCCTTCGGCCTTCGCCCAATTCAGTACGGTCCCTTCAACGATACTTTCGCCCATTTTGGGCATGATTACCTGTACGGTCACGCCGACAGCTGATATCTCCGCAACTTCCACCTCTTCCACCTCAGGGGGATCTTCCGCCTTCGAGTCTTCCAATTTCGCGCCTTTCGGCTCAACAGATGTTTCGGTCTCGACGGCCCCATCAGTCTCGGCGGCCCCATCGGTCTCGGCGGCCCCATCGGTCTCGGCGGCCCCATCGGTCTCGATAAGCCCAATGACTGTACCCACATCGACCACCTCGCCCTCCTGTACCAGTATTTCTGCCAGGATTCCGGCTACTGGCGATGGCACATCCGTATCTACCTTGTCAGTTCCGATCTCAAGCAACGACTCATCGAGTTCGATGGAGTCGCCAAGCTGCTTGTGCCACTCTATTACCGTTCCTTCGGTAATGCTTTCACCCATTTTGGGCATTGTGACTTCAATCCTGGCCATGAAAATACTCGATTAGTCGATCTGCAGAGGAAGTTGATCACCTGATCAGCGGAGCAATAACGAGAGCCACAACAGCAATCAACTTGATCAGAATGTTGAGACTCGGCCCGGAAGTATCCTTGAGAGGATCACCTACAGTATCACCTACGACGGCCGCCTTGTGCGTGTCGCTTCCTTTTCCGTAACTAACGCCGTCGATCTCAATCGTTCCTTCGATCAGTTTCTTGGCGTTATCCCATGCACCACCGGCGTTCGACTGGAAGATGGCTAATAAAACACCGGAAACGGTGACACCTACAAGCAATCCACCCAGCATATGTTTGTCGATCATTCCGATAATAATCGGAGCTGATATCGCAAGAATTCCCGGAAGTATCATTTCACGAATAGCAGCTTTAGTCGAAATATCTACACATCGAACGAAGTCGGCCTGAGCCGTTCCTTCTCGCAGACCAGGGATTTCTGCAAACTGACGTCCTACCTCTTTGATCATTTCTCCGGCTGCTCGTCCGACAGCGGCCATGGACATTGCGCTGAACACATAAGGCAGCATCGCGCCGAGCAATACGCCCGCGAGAATAACGGGATTAGCCACGTCGATGCTGTCTATGTCGGCCTGCTGCATGAAGGCCGCGAAAAGAGCCAGGGCCGTCAGTGCTGCAGAACCGATGGCAAATCCTTTTCCGATCGCCGCGGTCGTGTTTCCGACTGCATCCAGTTCATCCGTACGCTCTCGGACCTCGGCTGGCAATTTAGCCATTTCAGCAATTCCGCCAGCGTTGTCCGAAATAGGGCCGTAGGCATCAACCGCGAGTTGAATTCCCGTAACAGAGAGCATACCGAGAGCCGCGATAGCGATACCGTAAAGACCGGCGAAAGTGAACGCCCCGATGATGGCAAGTGCCAGAATAATGGCCGGAATACCGGTTGAATACATCCCGAGACTGAGCCCGGCAATAACGTTCGTCGCTGATCCGGTTACGCTTTGTTTGGCCAAGGCTATTACGGGTCGGCGGTGTGTGGACGTGTAATACTCCGTGATCATTCCTATCATCACGCCTGCGCCCAGACCGATCAGTACAGCGTAAAACACGCCGATTGAAGTATACGTATTTTCGCCTACCGACCACGTTTCAGGCATCATAAATATGATGATGAAATACGATAGGATCGCCATAATAAATGACGCTCCGAACTCACCCATGTTGAGGGCTTTCTGCGGGCTATCACCTTCTTTTACTTTAACGAAAAATGAACCTACGATGGCCACGAGTATGCCGACTCCGGCGATCACAAGCGGAAGCAATACGGCTCCGATATCAGTGACATCGGAAGCTGAACGGAAGGCCGGGATAAAAGCCGCTCCCAGAACCATCGTTGCGATAATCGATCCCACGTAACTTTCGAAGAGGTCGGCGCCCATTCCAGCCACATCGCCTACATTATCACCCACATTGTCGGCGATGGTAGCCGGGTTCCGCGGGTCGTCTTCCGGAATACCCTCGTACACCTTTCCCGCCAGATCAGCACCCACATCGGCGGCTTTGGTATAAATCCCACCGCCCACGCGAGCAAAAAGTGCAATGGAAGAAGCTCCGAGTGAGAATCCCGAAAGGACGTTGATCACCCGAACGGTATCCCACAAGTTACTGTAGATGATAAAGAGTCCTCCGAGTCCAATCACGCCTAAACCAACTACACTCAGTCCCATCACCAGGCCGCCGGAAAAGGCGACATTCAAGGCAGGCCCCAGGCCCGTCCGAGCCGCCTGCGTGGTTCGGACGTTGGCTTTTGTCGCCACATTCATTCCAATGAAACCTGCAGTACCTGAGCACAGGGCGCCTATCACAAACGATATCGCTATCAATGGCGACGAATCCGGGTTATTGCTGCTCACGAATGCCAGCAGGGCCGCAACGGAGATTACAAAGATGCTCAGGACGCGGTACTGCCGACGCAGAAAGGCACGTGCGCCTTCGGCAATGTGGCCGGCAATTTCTATCATGGCGTCGGTCCCGGCGTCCTGTTTAACTACCCACCGTGCACGGGAATAGGCATAGAGTAGTGCGATTATCCCAGTGACAGGAACCAAATACATAATCATTGCAGCGTCCATGTAGGCGTTTGCCCTCCGCTTTCTGTTCGTTCAGGAAAAATAGACTTGGACCCGGTTCTGAATATCTGATTCCAAAATTGATGTCTCCACCAGGTCCACAATCATGTTTGATCGCAAAATTGACAGTATGCAATCGCGATTCTGGTGCGCAACCAAATTACCCTGTTTTGGAATAGTTTTACACCCGTTAACCAATTATTCGACGTGAGTCATCGATTCGACGTGAGTCATCGATTAAATTGATTCATGACCGTTTCAATTCCTCCCGAGACGAAAAAAAGCACTGCGTCGGCAGCTTTCGAAACCGCCTCATCAATCGCCTGTCGCTCATCGTCTTCAAAAGGTGATAGAACATAATTCGACTGCCCGCCACGTTCGAAATCGCTTCCAATACCGATCCGAAGCCTCGGAAACGAATCGTCATCAAGCCAATCGATGATGTCCTCCAAGCCGTTGTGGCCCCCATGACCTCCACCGGCCCTGATTCTTGTTTTCCCGACGGGCAGGTTAATATCATCCAGAACGACAATAATATCTTTTGCCCCGAGCTTGTTGGAACGAACAATTTTTTCCACGGCCAATCCGCTCCTGTTCATATAGGTAAGCGGCTTCAAGAGACCGAGCGGCCAGCCCTTCCAGGAGCCCCAGCCAATCACTGCCTCACCCTTCGTCTTGAACTTGATTTTCAGTTTTTCCGAAAGCAGATCAATGACTTCAAAGCCCACGTTGTGCCTGGTCTTCGAGTATTCCGTACCAGGATTTCCAAGACCGACAATCAGGCGTTTTGAAACAGCCATTTGATGTTGCGTAACACGTAGAAGTTGAGCATAAGAAACGGGTTCCTCACAAAAGGTCTGAAGCTGGAGAATCCGGCTGTTGGATTTATCTCAGCCCTTATCCTCTGTGGTGGCACCCTCAGCGCCCTTAGCCCCCTTTTCAGCTTCTTCTCCTTCGAGTCCTTCTTCACCTTCGATCCCTTCTTCACCTTCGAGCAATTCTTCGTCGACTTCAACAACCTCAATTTCACGCGGACGAGTAATCGCAATCAGGGTCTGATCAGAAGCTGCATTGATCTTCACTCCCTCAATATTCAACTCCCGGACCAGTATCGACTGACCGATCTCCAGCGATGTGATATCTACGTCGATGCTATCCGGAATATTTTTTGGCAAACACCGGATCGAGATTTTATGGACGAATTCCTGTGGAGTGCCTCCCTCCAGTACACCCACGGAATCTCCGATAAAGTGAACAGGTACACGAAGTTGAATTTCTACTTCCTCCACAAGTCTCTGAAAGTCAACATGAGTCGGAACGTCCTCTGTCGGATGGAAATCAATACGTTTCAGTACACAATCGTATGTTTTTCCATCCAGATTCAAACGAATCCGGTGAAACTGATCTGTGAAAACAAGCGGACGTAATTCCATCTGAGGAACCTGAAAAGAAAGCGTTTCGGTGGCGGCACCATAGAGTATACATGGTACGTGCCCATCTCTGCGCACCTGTTTCGTTTCCTTTTTCCCTGGGGTTCGAGGCTCGGCCTCTAGCGTTACAAAATCCATTCTATATAATCTGTTAACGTTGGTTTTTCAGCGTTCAATAATGAAACTGTCCTACGGCACAAACAACGTCGAAACCGACTTGTCCGTATAAATTCTGTCGATGGCTTGAGCGAAGACTCCGGCTACACTCAAGACGGAAATCTTTGCGGACGGCCGTACGAGGGGTATGGTGTCTGTTACGAGAACCTCTACGAGCGCAGAATCTTCAATGCGTTCATAGGCCGGGCCCGATAACAAGGGATGCGTACAGGCCGCTCTGATTTCAAGTGCTCCGGCCTTTTTCAACGCATTTGCCGCACTGGTAAGTGTACCTGCTGTATCGATCATATCATCGATGAGAATCACGTTTTTCCCTTCGATATCACCGATAATGTGCATGACTTCTGCGACATTCTGAGCCGGTCGACGTTTGTCTATCAGGGCCAGGTCGGCATTCAACCTTTTCGCATATGCTCTGGCCATTTTGATACCGCCAACATCCGGAGCAACAACAACCAGGTTATCGAGTCCCATTTGGCGAAAGTGCTCTATGAAAACCGCTGATCCGTACAGGTGGTCTACGGGCACGTCAAAGAAACCCTGAATCTGCGATGCATGCAAATCCATCGTCAGTACTCGTTCGACTCCGGCCGTTTCGAGCATGTTTGCCATCAGTTTAGCGGCGATCGAGACGCGCGGCTGATCCTTACGCTCCTGCCTGGCGTAGCCGAAATATGGAATCACGGCAGTTATTGTATCCGCAGACGCACGCTTCGCCGCGTCAAGCATCAGAAGCAACTCAAACCAGTTATCCGCATTGGGATGAGTACTCTGAATCAGGAAAACTTCCGAGCCACGAATCGATTCTTCAAAATGGACATAAATTTCGCCATCTGAAAAATTGCGTATCTCAACCTGTCCCAGCTGCTGTCCGTAAAGTTCAGCAATAGACCGTGCCAGCGACGGGTTGGATCGGCCCGTAAAAATGCTGATAGGATTGGATCTGCTCATTGATATATTTTCGGGAATGTCGTGCCCGTTTGTCCTTCCTTCCATCTCCGTCGTAGTGTCGGTATCCGATAATCCGTTGCCCGGGGAGGATTCGAACCTCCACCTACGGCTCCAAAGGCCGCTGTCCTGCCATTAGACGACCGGGCAATTGAACGCTGCAGTTTTTGAACGCCGTAGACGGGACTGATATCTGTCCCAGTACAGACCAGTAAAATTACGAATATCGATATGGGTGTGCAATGAACAGGCAGTCACTCCTTCCGTGATCTCGCATTGTTCACCGGTCCTTCTTCTTTGAAGATC
>JACZYD010000120.1 GCA_022571255.1 Bacteroidota bacterium | reverse complement strand
AAGGAGCAGAAGCATCAAGTGAGGCAGATAGAATGCTGCAAGCGCGAAGCGGCCCCATCGGCCAGCAGGGCGAAGGCGAGGTAGTTTGCGATGAGCCACCGAAGCCGGAGCCCGCGTAGCCGACCCGCAGAATTCGTTTGTTATTTCGCGGCAAACAATAAAAAAATGGGGAGCGGGTCTCAATTAGATAGGCGCTCCTGAAACAGGATTTCTCTGACGCCCTGGAACAAAGATCTAAATCCAGTACTTGAGTCCGAGATCTCCACTCCCCACCTCTTTTTACGTCAAAAAAAACTCAAAAGCAATTATTAAGTAGCCGACGGAATAACAGGTCTTCTATGGACCGGGCGAAAGCTCAGTTCAGAATCGCGCCGGTACGTTCATTCGTTCAAGTGTAACAGTCGCAAAGATTTATTGCAAACGGAGCGGGAGGATTTATCCGGTTGGCCACGTCTCATCCGGACACATATCACCGGTTCACATATCATGCACGCCACATCTCATCCGGACACATATCAAGCCGACCACATATCGTGCGATCCATATATCACGCGCGCCATATATCACGCGCGCCATATATCACGCGCGCCATATATCACTGGACAGGAATAAGGAGTTACGCGCCTGCGGTCGGCGTCTCTAAGGGGGAAAGAAAAAGCCTCATGAGTACAGTCGGTCGTCGCCCTGGCCATCTGATCGAATCCGTCAGAACAGTCTGCCGACGGAAGAATCTTGCAGCCTCGACGGAGAAAACGTATATCCAATGGATAATACGGTTTGTGAGATTTCACGAGCTGCAACATCCAGCCGACCTGGGAGGGGACGAGATTCGAGATTTCCTGACCCACCTCGCCATAAAGCGTCGTGTGGCGGCATCGACTCAGAATCAGGCATTGAACGCTCTGGTTTTTTTATATCAAAGAGTCCTGACCCGGAATCTTGACGAATTTGGCGATTTTATAAAAGCGCGAAAGCCCAAACGTCTTCCTGTGGTTCTGAGCACTGACGAAGTACGGCGGTTGTTATCCGTCATGACAGGGCAGTCGGGAATGGTCGCCCGGCTCCTGTACGGATCGGGGCTTCGCATCCACGAGGCCATAACGCTTCGTGTAAAAGATCTTGATTTCGACTATGAACTGCTTCATATCCATTCGGCAAAAGGGCAGAAGGACAGAAAGACCATGTTACCGGAACGATTGAAGACGCCGGTATTCCATCACCTTCATGACGTTCGGCAGATACATAACGCCGACCTGAATGATGGGTACGGACATGTGCCACTTCCATACGCATTCGAACGAAAATCAACAACTGCTTCAACAGACTGGCGGTGGCAGTATGTGTTTCCGTCTTCGAGACGTACAACCAATTATGAAACGGGAGAAATGACCCGATTCCACGTTTCGCCGAGCACTATTCACAAGGCCGTAAAATCGGCCGCGAACGAGGCCGGTATTCTGAAGCGGGTAACGTGCCATACGTTGCGGCACAGCTTTGCGACACACCTTCTCGAATCGGGGTCCGACATTCGAACCGTCCAGGAATTGCTGGGACACAGCGACCTTCGAACCACCATGATTTACACACACGTGCTCAACAAAGGTCTTCACGTGCGCAGTCCGCTTGACAGATGACTCAATGCGCGAATGCTTTCATAAGTCCACTCGACAGGGTTCTATCCCGTTTCCGTGGACAGATGACTCAACGGGTGATCGCTTTTAGCACTTCGCGCGTCAGATCCCATCGATTGAATCCCTGGCGGCCATAATCGAGGCCGCGCCGAACGATGACAAGGTCATGAGAGGGCACGACGATCACATACTGGCCTCGATTGCCGGCCGTCGAGTAGGCGTCAGAGGGCACATCGTCGCGCGAATCGGGGACGAGCCACCATTGGCCGCCATAAAAATTGCCACGTTCAGCGGTTGCGGGCGCGGGAGTGCGCACGAAGTCGATCCAGGAACTCGAAAGAAGGCGTTCTCCGTTCCAGACCCCGTCGTTCAGGTAGAGCAGTCCGAATCGAGCCAGGTCCCGGGCGTTCGTGTAGACCTGGCTGCTCAGGATAAAATCGCCAAATCGATCCACGCCCGGGATTGTATTCCTCATTCCAATCTTGTCGAATAGAGCAGCGCGCGGGAATTCCAGATAAGTCTGTGCATCGCCAAGTGCTCGCTTCATCGCATAGACGGCAAGTATGGTGTCGTAGTTTTCGTAATCCCAGCTTGTACCGGGCTCGCGGATCAGTGCGCGATTCCGGGCGCCGTCAACGGAACTGGCTCCCGCCCAGTAAGAAATGCCTGATCCGGTTGCATATTCGAGTCCCTGATTGTCTATCGGATAAAGGCCGCTCGACATATTGAGTACATGGCGCAGCGTGATGGTGCGCCGCGGATCACCCGTCGGGGAGCGAGTTTCCGGTAACCATTCGATGTCAAGCGGTGCGTCGAGCTCCATTTTTCCGTTGTCCACCAACATCCCGAATAAAGTAACCGCGATGCTCTTGGCCGTTGACCAGGTTCGGGTTCTGGTATTCACGTCCACGCCGGGCGCATATCGCTCATGAATGATCAGTCCTTCGTGTACGATGATCAAGCTGAGCGTGACTTGCTCCTCTGTTCCTCCGTGACCAACCCGGTCAAATGCCCAGTCGGACGCAGCGCGCAGAGCATCCGCGTCGATATCCGGTCCCAGGTCGATGGGCGGGACGAGGTCGCCATCCGGCCACGGAATCATGGCCGGGTCGCCGGGAAGCGGCGGCGTAACAAGGATTGGAAGGGCGTCGATATCGTCAAAAGTCTGATCGGGCGGCATACTCACGCATCCAAGGCCCTGCCGGTAGGCTGCGCGCACAACCGGCACACGCCCCTCGTCGCCGACGGCGACCGCCTTCCGTTGCCAGTCCACCACGTAATCGCCGCCATCCGCCGTTCCGATGGGCTGTCTCAGGTAGCGGAGTTCCTGGGAATAAACCTGATCCAGCGTTCGATCGGACGTAAAAAGTCCGTTGCACAAAAGCATGGCCTGTACGCCGCGCTGAATGATCTCGCGATTCTGCTGCCAGTAGTCAAATGACCCGTGTTGCTGGGCCCTGGCATCGGCAACAGAGGAAATGTTTGGCGCGAGCGAAACGAAGAACAGGGTAGTCAGGGCCCTGAAAGCGGCAGACGCAAGGAGTTTAAGCATTTTCAGAGACGGAGTCATCTACTCGCGTCATCAGCGCGGCCGCAATCAGAAAGGAAACGCCGCCGGTCAGCAACACGAAAATGGTTTCGCCTCCGAACACACCGTCCAGCAGCCCTCCATAGATCGTGGAGGCCATGATTTGCGGCAGCACGATAAAGAAATTGAAAATCCCCATATAGACCCCGAATTTTCCCGCGGGCAGGGCTTCCGTCAGAATAGCGTACGGCATCGCCAGAATACTGGCCCACGCCATCCCGATTCCAATCATTGAAAACAGCAGTAATGTCGGGTTTTCGACGAAAAACACACTCATCAGCCCGACACCGCCGGCGACCAGGCCAATCATGTGTGTGCGAGATCGGCCTGTTCGCGCGGCCAGAACCGGTAGCGCAAACGCAAAGATCGCCGCCACTCCGTTGTAGGCTCCGAACAGAACGCCGACGAAGTCCGCGCCGTCGTTATAGAGCTGAGACGTCGTGTCTGCGGTTCCGTAGACGTGGCTTGTGATGGCCGGAGTCATATAGATGAACATGGAGAACATGCCGAACCAGGAAAAAAACTGTACCCAGGCCAGGCGTTTCATGGTTTCGGGCATCTGAAGCAGATCGCTGAAAACTTCGACGAAGCCGCTCTCGGAGCCCTGATCGGTCCGGTAGGCGGCCAGCCACAGAAGCACAGAAAAGGCAATCAGGCCTATTCCCAGGATGTAAACATCTTTCTGAATACCCGGGAGCATATAAACCAGAACGGTAAGAATGGCTCCCGCCGCAAGCCAGCGCGGGGCAAGCGTCCGGTAGCGACTCGACTCAAGAAGGCCACGCGCACGCTCGTCGGTAAACGATTCCGCAGCCTCAAAAGAGGCCATCTCTTCCGGAGAATATTCTTTGACGCGGAATACGGTCCAGGCCACTGCTGACAAGAAAACCACTCCTCCGGCGTAGAAGGCGTACACGACGGATGCAGGAATTTCTCCGGGGGCAGCGGTGTTGGAGATTCCCAGCCAGTTGGTCATCATCCAGGGGAATAGCGAGGCAACGACCGATCCGATACCGATGAAGAAGCTCTGCATGGCAAATCCCATCGTTCGCTGGTCGCCGGGTAACATATCACCCACAAACGCCCGGAAGGGCTCCATGGATACATTGATGGAGGCGTCCAGTATCCACAACAGGCCGGCGGCCATCCACAACGCCGAGGAATGCGGCATGATGATGAGTGAGATCGACGCCAGGATGGCTCCGCCCAGGAAGTACGGGCGCCTCCGTCCCAGGCGACCCCACGTGCCGTCGCTCATGTACCCGATGATGGGTTGAACGATGAGCCCGGTGACGGGCGCTGCGATCCACAGAATCGCGATACTGTCGACTTCGGCTCCCAGGGTCTGAAATATTCGGCTCAGATTAGCCAGTTGCAGACCCCACCCGAACTGGATTCCTAAAAAGCCAAAGCTGATGTTCCAGATCTGCCAGAAGGAAAGCCTGGGTTTGTTTGCCAATTTCTATTCTGCTCGGTTTCGTGAACGAAGACCCGGGAATCGATACGTATAACGGAAACTACAACAGCGATTCTTAAGCCGAATTCCGGCTTGCATTGATGTTGCCGTAGAGCGACCGTGTAACGATTTTTTCATATATCGCTTTTCTATCCGTATTCATTTCGATCTTTTGCAAAGCGTATTGCTGGATGACCAGGAGCGGCAATACGATATCTTCCCGTATCGCAATCGAGCTGCGCGATACCGGTTCTTCTTCCATCAATTCCGTGTACCCGGAAACGAGCAGGACCATTTCCTTCGACAGTTCAAATTCCGCGAGTAACATGTGCCAGAAGTCTCCATACTCAGCGTCATTGGCGATATAATTCGTGAGATTGAAGCTGCATTTCGAAAGAGACATCATGCTGTTGAGCACCAGTGTCTTGAAAAACGGGACCTCCAGGAACAAGGCCTTCAGTTCGTCCAGTCTCCCTTCATCTATTACGGATTTGAAGGCCGATCCCATGCCGTAATATCCGGGTACATTCTGTTTCAACTGACTCCAGGAGCCAACAAATGGAATTGCGCGCAGGTTTTTCAACTCCAGCTTTTCCCCGGATCCGCGCATCGCAGGCCGGCTGCCTACATTGGTCCGGCTGTAGTAGCGAAGCGTACTTTTGTTTTCCAGGTAAGGCACGAACATCGGATGTTTCTTGAGGGCGGTGTATTTCTCATAACTGAGTCCCGCGAGTTCGTCGAAAAACGCTCTGGAACGATTCGAAATATTATTCTCATTTCCGAACACATGATTGTGGATTCCCGCCGCGATCAGCTGTTCGCAATGATATTTAAAATGCTCCTTCGTCCCGTACATGCTCGTAATCACCTGTCCTTGAATGGTCAGTTCGATCGCATGATTGGCAATGATTCCACTTTGTGATGCATAAAATCGGTGCGTTTTACCTCCGCCTCTTGCCGGAGGCCCCCCACGGCCGTCAAAAAAGATGGCCTTGAGGCCCGAATCTTCACACACGGACGAAAGCGCCTCTTTGGTTTTGTGGATGGACCAGTTGGCCTGAAGATAGCCGCCATCTTTTGTGCCGTCAGAGAAGCCGAGCATCATGGTCTGCGTGTCGTGCCGACGGCGGAGGTGGGATCGATATTCCGGGAAATTGAATAACGCCTCCATGATGGAGCCCGCGCGGCCCATTCCATCCACGGATTCAAACAGTGGAATGATGTCGACCGGGAATTCCTCCCGCCCCCAGCACCACCTGAAAAGGGCGAACACAAACAGGACTGAAAAAATGTCTTCCGAGTTACTGATCACATACCGATTGCATCCTTCTTCTCCATTCCTGGCCTGTATCTGCCTGACGAGCCTGATGGTGTGGATCGTATCCCGGATCAGGTCATCTTCGAAATC
The DNA here is from genome assembly GCA_022571255.1 of Bacteroidota bacterium. Classification (GTDB taxonomy): domain Bacteria; phylum Bacteroidota; class Rhodothermia; order Rhodothermales; family UBA10348; genus N075bin62. Next base: position 3,888 of record JACZYD010000120.1, on the reverse strand, counting down.
TTCAGTCCGAATGTCCATGTTGTTGTCAAGCAGAACAGTGATCAGTTCGTTGGTGTCCAGCTCGTCCAGGGCGCTTGAAATCACGTTGTTTTGTACAAGAATCTGCTCGACGACGCGTTTGTGGACACGGTGGTTTTGCCTGATGTCGATCGAGGCGAAGTGCAATTTGAAGATGCGGACCTTGTCGATAAACGAATCAACTTCTTGCAGGTACAGGCTGTCGTACTCGGAGACCAGCTCTTTCCTGATCGCCCGGAGCGGGCCGATGATCTGCTCGAACGGCAGGGATGATTTGGGATCAAACATAGCCTCATACACGGCGTCTTTGAGCTGCGAGACTTTGTCTTCGACCTTTCTGAATGTCAATTTGCTCTCCAGGTCTTTCAATTCTTTGTAATAACATTTCATCAGGGTCATTCGAAGTTCATCGGCTACCGAAGCCGTTGTTTCAGAGGTGACATACGGGTTGCCATCACGGTCGCCACCCGGCCAGAATCCTAGTTGAACGATTCCGGTGTTATCAAAATCATCATCACCCGTGGCTCTTTTTACTTCCGCATAAATCTCTCCTACGGCGTCGAAATACACATACCGAAGGAAATAGATGATATTTTTTGCCTCCTCCAGGGGCGTAGGCTTAGTTGACTTGATCAGTGATGTCAGTCCGAGTTGCTGCAGTATGAGCTTGATGCCGAAGAGGTTGCTGCCGCAATCATCGTTGCCACCATTATTGCTGCCGGAAATAAATCGGCGAAGTTTGGCGATTATTTTCAGCACCGACGGGGGATAGAACTGCGTGGGGTGCGCCGTAAATACGATACGCGTTCCAAACGACGACAGATATTGACGCACGTTTTTCCGATCCGAGTTCCTCCCGGATTTACCCGCGGCCCGATGAATGTAATCGTTGAGCGACAGACGCTCGTCGAGATCCCTCAGCATCGGGAAAGCTGCGTCCTCAACACTGTCAAACAATACGACCTGCCGTTCCACGTACTGCACGACGCGAAACATGAAATCAATTTTATCATCCTCAGATTCAAACTCCGGGCGGGAAGCGAAAAACGAGTCCAGTATGTCGATTGGTTCGCGCCCGGCGCTCAGCCCTTCGCGGCACTCACGCTGCAACATCGGGATCAACACCCCTGTGTTCCGGATCGTCTGGAAGGGGAGGCTCAAGAATAAACTGTTGTATTCGTTGAACTTATCCCGGACCAATCGCTGAAATTCCTTAACCTTCGGACTGGTTTTCATCGACTTTATTCATAATGGGCCGTGCATCCATCGCGAAGCTGCGTGTCCGCGATGGCGATGATTTTCCACCCGTCGGTACTGCGGAACAGCTGAAGATGATCATTACCGCAGTGATCGATTCGGTCTCCGATCCAGAGATTGTACTTGAGCCATACGGCGGCCAGGTTTTCTTCGACGCGGATTTCAGGTGCCCAGTAGGTCTCTCGAATTTTCTCTTCGCGAGGGCGGATAATAATCGGGATGAAATCCTGCATGCGGAGCGGTGTCATGGTCGGGTTTCCGTCTTTGTCATCGGCCGTAATTACGAGTCGCGACTCGCGGTCCACGACCGAGTACATCATGGTCGAGTCGCCGGCGGCAAATCCTTCAAAAAATGTATCGATCGCGGCCATGATGTCGTCATGATCGGTGCTGTGATCTGTGGTCTGGGCGGTGGCGGGCGCAGAGGTGACCAGCAGAACGACCGGCATAATGACCAGCAGAACAGCCGGCATAATGACCAGCAGAACGACCGGCATAATGACCAGCAGAACAGCCGGCAGAACGGTCGACGGCATCAATACAATGCGGTAAATTCGTTTCATGGGTCTTTTCTGTTCAGGGGCAATTGTGAATTTCGATCGGGAAGGTAAACGTTCGCGTGGGCTCTTGTTGCATCCGTGTTTCACAGGATCTCGTTCTGCAGGATACGGCCTTGCAGAATATAGTCGCCCGTGAGCAACCTGCGTACGGGTCGGTGCGGCACCGGACAATTTATTATTGCACACATATTGCCCGGCGTCGGGTGTGAACATATGTTGCACACCCCATGAAGCGGCAATATTCAGAAGCGACAAGGATTTGAAAAGACGATTTGAGCCGGTAGAAGTAGAGGTTGCCAAGGGCTGGCCCGTTTTTGTGAACTGGAACGGACGGAAGCACCGGGTACAAAACATGATCGATGTCTGGGTTGTGCAGGGCAAATGGTGGGCCGACGAAGAGCGGCGGGTCTATTTTCGTGTTGCGACCACAGGCGGCACGTTTGACATCTTCAGATCCGGAGACGACTGGGTACTCTCGAAGGTGCTGGATTAGGGTTCTGCCCGGGCCTTTCCCGATTGTTTGCGCGGACGAACCCGTCACTACACAGATGAGCGAAGCCTCGCCCCGTCGTCGCGGTAACTTGCCGCGAGATGCCCGATTGTTTCTGAATCAAAGGTGCGTTTCAACTGCTCTCTCAGGACAGCCCACGAATCATGCATCGGGCACGGCGACTCTTCGCCGCAGCCGGGCAGTCCCAGGACACATTCTCTGAATAACCGTTCGCCATCCACCGATTCAATGACCTGTCGGATGGTAATCGTAGATGCCGTACGCGCCAGGCGGATACCGCCGTTCGGTCCGCGGTACGTATCAATCAACTCTGACTTGATGAGTCGTTTGAGGATTTTCGCGAGGAATGTTGGTGAGATTGCCAGATCTTCGCTGATCGTTCGAACCGCCACATATCCGTCTGATCCGAGAGATTCCAGATAAGCAAGCGAACGAATCGCGTATCGGGCAGCTTGTGAGATCACTGTTTGGCAGTGGTGTGATGCGAAAGGATGAATCGTAGGTGCAAATGAATATACTGATTGTCGATGACCACTATTTGTACGAGCCGTGGCCCCGCACATATTGACTCGTTCCGCAGGCGAACATATGTTGTACACATGTTTGCACAACTTCACTGTCGTAGCTGGTTTTCTTTTCTTGCCGGCGGCTCGGGTCCCGAGGCGCTTGCCGCGCACGCCCATATGCATGGCGTTGGGGCAATTGCGCTTACCGATATAGACGGGGTGTACGGGATCGTCCGGTTCCAGAAAGCCTGTTCCATGCTGGGCATCAAATCCATCTTTGGCTCCGAGGTCACGGTGGAAGGCCGCACACTGGTGCTGATCGCTTCCAACGAGGAGGGTTTTTCCAATCTGAACCAGCTGCTTACGAACGCGCATCAGAGGGACCGGAAGGACCCGCAGGTAACGCTCATTGAACTCATGGATCACGCCGCGGGGCTCTACTGCCTCACGGGTACCTATGGCAGCCGGCTCTGGGACCTGATTGATGGGCGCCGGAGCGAGGCGGCTTTTCTTTGGCTGCAGCAGTTACATTGTATTTTTGGCGAACGCCTTTCCATTGAAATAACCACGCACCTGCGCCCGGGCGACCGCCGCAGGATGCAGGCGCTCGCTGCGCTCGCGCGCGAGACCTGCATTCCCCTTGTGGCCACGGGTGACGTGCGGTATGCAAAGTCCGAAGATTACCGCCGTTACGATTTGATGACCTGCATCCGTCTGGGTATCAATATTTTCGAAGCGCACAAAGAGCGGCCTCGCAACGCCGAGGCCTGCATGCGTTCGGAGGAAGCGCTGCGCAAGTTGATTCCGTACCCCGCTGCGTTTACCCGCGCCGGAGAAATTGCGGAGGCCTGTACGCTCGATCTGATTCCGGGATATATCACGCCCCCGGCCGCGGCGGTGCCGCCGCCGCACAGTCCGCGCGAGTACCTGCACGCCCGGTGTCGCGAGGCTTTTGAGCGGCGGTATCCTGCAGAATGCGAAACCGATCCCGACTCCGATCCCGACTCCGACTCCGATCCCGACCCCGACTCCGATA
>JACZYD010000204.1 GCA_022571255.1 Bacteroidota bacterium | reverse complement strand
GTCATGGCGCTTCGGATGCCCAGGCCGGTATCTGCGCGACCGGTATCTGCGCGATCGGTATCGGCGCGATCGGTAGCGCAGCTCGCGCCCGGGTCGGTCCGTGGAAAATAAGATCCGGGATTCAATGGTCAGAAAGAATCCACGTGCACGTCTTTAATGGCACGCCCGGACGGATCCGCAGCAGCCTCAAACGAAGCATCCCACGCGAGCGCCTCGGGGGTGGAGCAGGCAATGGACTTTCCGCCCGGAACCGTTCGGGCCGCCGGCTCTCCGGGGAAAAAGTTCTCGAACATGGATCGGTAGAGATAGCCCTCTTTGGTATCGGGCGTATTTACCGGGAAGCGGAAAGCAGCGCGTGATAATTCAGCGTCTCCAACGTTTGCTTCGGCGTGATCTCGCAGCGCGTCGATCCATCCGTATCCCACGCCGTCCGAAAACTGCTCTTTCTGCCGATTGATGGCGAATTCCGGGAGTAAATCAGCAAATGCATCCCTCAAGATCTGTTTTTCCAGGCCGCCCGAACGAATCATTTTTGACTCCGGATCAAGGGACATGGCGACACGAAGAAATTCCAGATCCAGAAAAGGAACCCGTGCTTCTATGCCCCACGCGGCCATGCTTTTGTTTGCCCGCGTACAGTCAAACAGGTGTAATCGATCAATTTTTCGAACCGTTTCTTCGTGAAACGCTTTTGCATCCGGCGCTTTGTGGAAGTACAAGTAACCCCCGAATATCTCGTCCGCGCCTTCACCGGAAAGGACCATCTTGATTCCCACCGCTTTGATTTTTCGGGCCATGAGATACATGGGAGTCGATGCTCGGACGGTTGTAACATCATACGTCTCAATATGATAGATGACGTCTTTCAGGGCATCCAAGCCTTCCTGTATGGTGAATGTAAATCCGTGGTGAACCGTTTCGATGTGAGAGGCCACCATCTCGGCAGCATCCAGATCGGGGGATCCGGGGAGTCCAATCGCGAAGGAATGAACGCGCGGCCACCAGGCGGCCGACTGATCGTTGTCTTCCACTCTTTTTTCAGCAAACTTGCAGGCGAGCACGGCCGTAATTGACGAGTCAAGTCCCCCGGACAGCAAAACGCCGTAGGGCACGTCGCTCATCAGCTGCCGGTGTACTGCGTCGGTGAGTGCCTCGCGAATGAGTGCAGGATCGGAGCCGCCATTCTTTACATTATCGTAGGACAGCCAGGTACGATGCACATAAGAGTGGCTCTGCTGATTGACATCTGATTCGATGATATGGCCTGGCGGGAAGACTTCGACCTGAGGACAAACGGCCTGAATTGCCTTCAACTCCGAGGCGAAATAGGCACGTCCGTCTGTATCAGTGCCCGAGTAGAGCGGTACCACGCCGACCGGATCACGGGCTACGATATACTTTTTTTCTATGGTATCGTACAGAATAAAAGCAAAAATTCCATTGAGCTTCCCAACGAAATCGGCACCATACTGCATGTAAAGCGGGATGATGATTTCACAATCTGAACCGGTCTGAAACGTATAATCGGGAGTCTCTTTCCGAAGCGACAGGTGGTTGTAGATTTCACCGTTCACGGCGAGCACATATCGTCCGTCGTCGCTGAAAAGTGGCTGAGCTCCGTGCAGCAGATCCACGATGGCCAGTCTTTCGTGGACCAGAATTGCTTCTTTATCGGAGTAAATACCCGACCAGTCAGGCCCCCGGTGCCGTTGGAGCTTACTTATTTCGAGCGCATGGTCTCGTAGAACACCCGCCCCGCCGTCAAAATCAAAAATTCCCAGTATTGAACACATTTCGTGTAAACCGGATGTTGCGTCCCGGTGTGAAGCCGGACGCTGAGTCCCGGCGTAAACCGGATGTTGAAAAAGAATCTTCCTACGCCGACGCCCGGTAAAGATTCCTTCCCGGGCAGATGTATGTTGGTGCTCCAAAAAAGGAACCGGATCGAATTAACCCGGATTTGGTGATTGACAGAGCACCAAAAAGGTCGCCGGGCCGTATCATTGGCGTTCTTCGTCCCACTATTGCTTCAGTCGACTGGGCTTCCATCGGCTGGGCTTCCATCGAGGGTGGTTTCCATCGACTGCTGAAGAGTGCCATGTTCCACCTGATCACGAATGCGCGTTTGTATGCCCTGAGCGCCCACACTTCGG
>JACZYD010000119.1 GCA_022571255.1 Bacteroidota bacterium | reverse complement strand
ACTTTGGTGTGATACCTGAGCCGTCGTTGAATTGAAGAAGCCTCCCCCGTGCGTCACTTGCACGAGGGAGGCGGTGTGTCTTCTATTCAGCGAAGAAGTCATCAAACCACTTCTTGAACCGACTGCGGAACTGAGAGACGGCACCAGAGGTGATGCCGTGCTTCTGGGCGACCTCACCCGTGGTCTCTCCAACGGCAAGGTCATAGGCCATGTTCCGCTGGCGTTCGTTTAGCGTCCCAAAGAAGGCAGGCACGTCCACACGGAACGATACCTGTTCCGGCACCGGTGTGTTGCGACCGATCAGTCCGTCTAGGTCGGCGTGCTCGAACGTTGCCCGGCCCCGGTCTCGGTAGTCCATGGCATCCTTCGTTTTTCCTTTGCCTTGGACAGTCCGTTTTGACTTGGTTTGCTTGATGGCGTACCACAGGACTGATTTGAGGATGCCCGGATTGTCCATCCGCCCCTTGCGGAAGAGAGCGTGGGCGAACTTCCATGCAAGGCACAGCGTGTTCTGAATGGCCTCCTCCCGCTTGTCGGGGTCGAGGTAACAAAATCGCCGGGAGGCGATCCGGTGCATATCAGGGAGGTGAGTGGCGAAGCAGCATTGAAGGGCGGTAACGCTGGTCATGCGAGGACTCCTGCTAAAGGTGTGCTGTTGCTGAACACACACATGGCTGGTGTCCGCTAGCCGGTCGCCGTCATCCCTGCTGGTCGACCCTCACGATGGCTCTGATGCTCGGGATCACCGCCTCGTCCACGGTGACTCCCATCGCCCGTAGCTGGTCGGCAAGCTGACGGTGCTCGTCGGCCGGCAGGCCGTAGTCTTCAGCCACCTCGATCAACTCCAAACTGTTGTCCACGGGGTCGGCCTTGCCTTGGAAAAGGTTGGCGATGGCTTGGGCCTCGCTGTCGGCTTCAATGCGATACTTCTGCGTATGGACTTCGTACTGCTCGATTTCGTACATGGGCATGGTGTGTTCCTTGTTTCCAAATGGTTTCCACGAAAAGGGCGAGCCCCAGTAGGCTCGCCCCCAGCAAAGTGACTACTTGCGGCCGTTACCGTTCCCTGACAGGAACCGACCAGCGCCGTGTTCGCCCTTTGGTATTCGAGGTCGATCCACGACTGTGGTGACGGCCTTCTTCGCCACGGCTTCGTCAATTCCACTTGTCCGTAGCAACGACTGCAACTCCTCATCGATCTGACTGATCTTGTGCTGGACCATTGCGATCTGAGCCGGTCTCAGGTTGGATTCAAGAAGCTTCTCCTCCTGATCTATCCGACGCTGGACGAGCCAGTCGAGGATTTGTTCCTGCAATTCAAGCCGTTGAAACGCCGCCGCCGAGACTCATGTTGGCGACGTCGCCACTGACGCCATACGCTGCTACGTAGTCCACACCGGCAATCACGCCGCTCAAGAACCCCGAGCCCCGCCTGTCGAGCACACGAACCGAAACAACAGTCGCGCCCGCCGCAACGCCGATGACGTCGACGTCGTTGTCAATAGCCGCAATGGTACCGGCAACGTGGGTACCGTGACCATTCTGGTCGTCAGGATTGGTAGACTGTTTCCCTGATAAAAACGACTGACTTCGATTCATATCGACGTTCAGGTCGCGGTGATCGAGGTCAACACCTGTGTCGATAACCCAGGCCGTGCCAATATTCGAGGCCGTCGCGTCAACTCCGCCATATACTTTCTCAATCCCCCAGGGCGTGGATTGTGTTTCTCCTGCATCTACAGTTTCCTCTCCGCCTCCATCGCCGCATCCGGGTTTATTTGGATTCTTGTCACATCTGCCCAGCGCGGAAAAAGGTGGCAATGTAATTACCCGATCCTTCTCAATGTAGTCGACCATCGGGTGATTTCGCAGACGTTCGATGGCCGCTGCGGTAAATGTACCGGCAAATCCGTTCAGAGCGGACTCATAACGAAATATCTCGTTAACCCCGGTCGCACTCGTCATTTCGTCGAGAACCTGACGCGACGTTTTACCGGCAAATTCTTCGGCCGATTTCAATACGACGATGTATTGGCCGGGAATAACTTCGCCGTTCTTGGGAGCGACCGTGTCTTCCAGATCTCCGGAAAGAGATGTGGTAGGCATTTCCGCTTGATCACAGGCCGTGAACACAAGCGCAACGATCAGCAATGAGAAGGTGGTGTAAGTTCGCATCATTTCTTTCATAGCAGCTACTCAGGATTCATGAAGTATACAAATATTAAGGATCGACCTCACGATCAATACTATTAAACGGGAAAATATCTGAAAATGCGAACTTTGAATTGTGAATTCACCGGAATAAGCAGGAGCGCTGACCCGGAGCCATGAATTGTGCCGAGCATCATCTGTTGTCTATCTTGAGCCCGGTTCCTGAACCACATCGATTGCTGACCCACTACGTCGTCTGTAAGACGGAATATTTCGTAGATCTCCCGAATGCCACGAGGCTCTTCCGATACATCTCCTTCAGTGTCCAGTGAGCAAGACCGCTCACTTGTAGTTCGAGCGCTCGAAAACGACCAGGCGGCATATCTCGAACTGATGGAGAAATACCGCAGCGCGTTGACGAGGCACATTCAGCGAATGGTTCGCCAGCAGGAAGAGGTCGATGACCTGGTGCAGGAATGTTTCATCAAGGCATTTTCAGCGCTGAAATCTTACTCTGCCGACTACGCCTTTTCTACCTGGCTCTACAAAATTGCGACGAATCACACGATCGACTTTCTGAGAAAAAAGAAGCTTGCTACGATGTCGATCGACCGTCCAATCCAGACGAAAGACGGAGAAGTTGAATATGAACTGCCGGACACTTCGTATCGACCCGATCGGCACATCGTTGAAGATCAGCGGCGACACTTTATTCAGGAGGCCATCGATCAGCTTCCTCCGAAGTATAACCGCGTTATCGTAATGCGTCATCAACAGGAAAAATCATATGAGGAGATCGCCAAAGAGTTGGGGCTGCCGCTCGGAACGGTAAAAGCACACATCTTCAGAGCAAGAGCGCTGCTGTATAAATATTTGCGTGATAAACGCCAGAATTTTTAAGGACCGCCGGTCCGAGGGATCGGAGGATTGAAACCATGATTGCAAGATATTCAAGACCGGAAATGACGGCTCTATGGAGCGAGCAGGCCCAATTTCAGGCCTGGCTGGATGTGGAACTTGCGGCCTGTGACGCATGGTCTCAGCTGGGTGTCATACCCGGGAAAGATATCGAAAAACTCTACGCGGGGGCATCGTTCGATATCGACCGGATTCATGAAATCGAGGAGGTCACGCGCCACGATGTGGTTGCATTTACGAGGGCTGTGAGTGAAACTCTGGGTCCTGAAAAAAAATGGGTTCATTACGGATTGACGTCTTCGGACGTGGTGGACACCGCCTTGTCGGTTCGCCTGAAAAAGGCCAACAAACTTATTCTGACCGAAATCGATCGGATGATCGATGTGTTGGCTGCGAAAGCACGCGAATTCAAGCATACACTCATGATGGGCCGCACGCATGGTGTACACGCCGAGCCCACGACGTTCGGCCTCAAAATGGCCCTTTTTTACGCGGAAATGAAGAGAAACCGGGATCGGTTCGCCGCCGCCGCCGAGGGCGTTCGCGTGGGGAAACTCTCGGGTGCAGTCGGGACGTTTGCCCATATACCGATTGAACTTGAGCGGATAACGTGTGAGAAGCTGGGCCTCGAACCGGCGGCCATTTCGACGCAGGTGTTGCAGCGAGACCGCCACGCATTTTATATGGCCGTTATTGCACTGACGGGTACATCCCTGGAAAAAATGGCGACCGAGATCAGGGGTTTGCAGAGAAGCGAAATCCGCGAAGTGGAAGAAAAATTCCGGAAAGGCCAAAAAGGGTCGTCTGCGATGCCCCACAAACGCAATCCGATCGGATCAGAAAACATTACCGGGTGCGCCCGCCTGCTTCGCGGATACATGATTGCCGAGTACGAAAGTGTTGCTCTCTGGCATGAGAGAGATATTTCTCATTCCTGCGTCGAGCGCGTTGCCATTCCTGATGCCACGACGCTCATTCATTACGCACTCTCGCGTTTTTCGTCGCTCGTTGAAAGTCTCACGGTGTATCCCGAGCGCATGCGCAGAAATATGGAAAGCACATACGGACTGTATAACAGTCAGCGCCTGCTCTTGAAATTGATTGACACGGGAATGAGCCGGGAAGCGGCCTACGACCTAGTGCAACCGCTGGCAATGCAGGCCTGGGACGAAGAACGCGCGTTCCGCTCGATCGTCGATGAATCCGAAGAGATTACCGGTGTGCTTGATGCGGCAGACATCGCGGAAACATTCGATCCGGAATTTCATCTCCGAAATGTTGATCTGATTTTTGAACGCGTCGGATTGGGGTAGAACGGATCGGCGGCGCTACTTTCTGACAGGTTGGGGTAGAGCAGTCATCGCAGTGAGTGGGCGGCGCCGGGTATAGGCCCGTTATCGCTGAATCCGTTTCAGTGTCAGGAATCGAAACCCGTCCTTCTGGTTTTCTTTGGCGACCTCATACATCGACCCGATCAGGTGTTCGTAGGGTGGGAAAAACACATCTCCTTCGTGGCGGCCTTCTACGATGGTGAGTTCCATGCGGTCGGCGATGGGCAAAAACTCGCGGTAAACTGTAGCACCGCCACCGATAAATACGCGTGGGACGTTGCGCAGGGCGCGAAGGGCTTCATCAATCCCGGCATACACCTCTACATTGGGATATTGCAGATAACTTGCGTTCGAGGCCAGCACAATATTGCGTCGGTCCGGCAATGGTTTTCCGTTCTGATGGATCAGCGACTCGAAGGTGCGATGACCCATGAGAACGGCGTGACCCTTTGTGAGCGCCTTGAATCGTTTCAGATCCTCCGGAATATGCCAGGGCAGATCCTGACCATTTCCAATCAGGCGGCTTTGTTCGCCAACGGCTGCAATGATTACAATTTCGGGGCCTTTCATGAAGCACATTCAGGTCTGGGACGACCGAGCCTACACCGCGACGGGCGCTTTAATTACCGGATGGTATCGATAATCCATGAGCTCAAAGTCCTCATATTCATAGTCGAAAATTGAATCCGGTTTGCGACGAATGTGTAGTCGAGGCAGCGAATACGGCTCGCGGGGCAGTTGTTCTTCGATCTGATCGAGGTGATTCAAGTACACGTGGGCATCACCTATGGTGTAGACCAGCTCTCCGGGCTCCAGATCACACTGTTGTGCCATCATCTCCAACAAAAGAGCGTACTGCCCGATGTTGAATGGAGCCCCGAGAAATAAATCATTTGAACGAACGTATAACTGACACGATAACCGATTCTCAGCCACGTAAAACTGGAAAAACATATGGCACGGAGGCAGCGCCATTTCGCCGATCTCCGATACATTCCATGCGTTGACGATGTGTCGCCGTGAACCAGGATTCTTCCTGATACTATCGACTACGTTTTGTATTTGGTTAAACGTTTTTCCGTTGGCTCCCTGCCAGTGGACCCACTGTTTTCCGTAAACCGGTCCCAGGTTTCCGTTTTCATCCGCCCAGGCGTCCCAGATCTTAACCCCGCGATCGTTCAGGTACCGGATATTGGTGTCGCCGCGCAGAAACCACAACATCTCGACCGCGAGGCCTTTGAAAAAAACTCGTTTTGTGGTGACGAGCGGGAAGCCATGGGCGAGGTCGAACCTCATCTGATAGCCGAAGACGCTGCGCGTACCGGTCCCGGTTCGGTCCATTCTGAGGACACCGTTGTCGCGAACGTGTGCCAACAGATCAAGATACTGCTTCATGCCGGAAAGGATCTTTTGAGAACGCAAAGGATAAATGAAACCGGAGGAATCATATGGTCCGCCGCGCCGTGAAAGCCATGCCGGGAACGGCCGGCGAATAATTCAACCCCAATGTACGAATTGTGAGCTTTCAACCCAGAGAGAATGTTCCACAGAATTTGCACCAGCAACAGGGCGTAAATCATCTGAACCGTGTGCTCGGTTATGCACACTTGGTGGAGGTAGACGGACACGCGACGGTTTATTTGTCGGCCGAAGACTGGCACGTCGTAGCGGATACTTTATTCAATATGGAGACGCCTGACAGTGTTCTTCCTCAGAACATTCAATCGTATCGTCGTAAAGATGACGAACAGGTCATCGAACTGAAGACGTCGGACGGAGTAATCGACCTTGAAATGATGTAGAGACGGATCATTTATTGAATATGGAGAGGTCGCAACTGATCAGCGCTTACGGTATCTTGCGGTTATTGTAGACTTTAAGTCAGTGATCTTCAGAATTGCTTCCGGTTCGCGTAGAGCGGAAACCGGCCTATCTCTTCGAAAGGCAACAGCCCTTTTCTTTATAAGATCCATAGATCAAAAGAGCTGGCAGTTTTATCAACTCCGGCAATTAATTATATCCAGAATCTGAATGCCAAAAAAACCCGTCGAAATGCGATCGGAGGCGACCGTTTTATTTGCGGGCGACTCCGGCGATGGAATGCAGTTGACAGGTACTCAGTTTACGCTTGCCACGGCGCATGCCATGAACGACCTGGCCACTCTTCCCGATTTTCCTGCTGAGATTCGCGCGCCGATCGGTACGACTTACGGCGTAAGTGGATTTCAGTTGAAATTCGGGTCGACCGATGTGCGCACACCCGGCGATGAGGTTGATCTTTTAGTGGCCATGAATCCGGCTGCACTCAAAGTAAATCTGGACCGCGTACGAATCGGGGGCACGATACTGGTCAATGTAAATACGTTTGACAAGCGCAATTTTGCTCTGGCCCATATGGATTCAAATCCTCTGGAAGATGGATCCCTTGACCGATTTCGAGTGATTCAGATCGAGCTGACCCGGATGACCCGCGAAGCGCTCGCCGATACCGATCTCAATCAGAAGGAAATTGACCGGTCAAAGAACATGTTTGCCCTCGGTCTCGCGCTCTGGATGTATTCTCGTCCGGTGCAGCCGGCTATCGACTGGATCACAACAAAGTTTGCTGACAAGCCCAAGATCCGGGACGCGAACCTGCAGCTCCTGAAAAAAGGGATTCATTTCGGGGAAACTACCGATACATTCGCGCACCGCATCGAGATAGAGCCGGCGACGTTGAAGAAAGGTAAATACCGTGTTATTCAGGGGATTCAGGCCCTGGCAATGGGAATCGTTGCGGCGGGGCAGAAAAGTGGACTCGGGATATTTTATGGCTCGTACCCGATTACTCCGGCGTCCGATCTGTTGCACGCGCTGAGCAGATACAAGAATTACGGCGTCATGACGATGCAGACGGAAGACGAGATCGCGGCCATCGGAGCTGCCATAGGGGCAAGTTTTGGTGGGGGCATCGGGATAACGGGAACGTCAGGACCAGGGCTTGCCCTTAAGTCCGAAGCGCTGGGTCTGGCGTTGATGCTCGAGATCCCGCTTGTGATCGTACATGTAATGCGCGGCGGCCCGTCGACGGGGCTGCCTACCAAGACCGAACAGAGCGATCTGATGCAGGCCATGTTCGGGCGCAACGGAGATGCGCCGATCCCTGTTCTGGCGGCCAGTACGGCGGGTGACTGTTTTGAAACCGCATACGAGGCCTGTCGAATTGCCGTCAAATACATGACTCCGGTCATCTTACTGGCCGACGGTTTCCTGGCCAATGGAGCTGAGCCGTGGCTGATTCCAAACGCCGACTCACTGAGGGACTTTCATGTCGAGTTTGCTACGTCGCTGAACGGCGAGCGTGACGGGGAGAAGGTTTTTCTGCCTTATAAGCGTGACCAAAAAACGCTGGCCAGGCCATGGGCTCTGCCCGGCACACCGGGGCTCGCGCACCGGGTTGGTGGCCTCGAAAAGGACGCGGAAGACGGAAGTGTTTCGTACGACGGCTTGAATCATCAGCTCATGACGGATCTGAGGGCAGAGAAGGTGCAACGGGTCAATCAGGAGGTAGAGGCCCTCAAGGTCTACGGTGATACAGTCGGCGACGTGTTGATAGTGGGCTGGGGATCTACACGGGGATCGATAGAGTCGGCTGTGACTCGAGTGCGAAATGCAGGGCACACGGTTGGAACAGTGCATCTGAGATTCTTGAATCCTTTGCCGACAGATCTTGCAGAGATCGCAGGTCGATATAAGAAATTACTGGTTCCTGAACTCAATAACGGTCAATTGGTCAGTCTCCTCAGAGCTGAATATCTGTTACCGTTTGAAGGGTTCTCACAGGTTACGGGTCAACCGTTTCGCGCCAGTGACCTCGAAGAAAAAATTCTTGGGATGGTAGAATAAAATGTCAGAAAACGGCAATACATCAGGAGATTCTGGAGGCCGAAAACCAAAACTTCCGCCCGGAATGAAACCGACTTCGCCCGCAAAGCCGGCAAAACCGCCGGGCAAGGGCACGAGGCCGCTGGGCAAACCGGCCATGCCGCCTGGGTTGGCAACGCGACCTCCGGGTAAACCGGCCATGCCGTCGGGCAAGGGCACGAGGCCGCTGGGCAAACCGGCCATGCCGCCGGGGTTGGTAACGCGACCCCCGGGTGCAAAAAGTCTGCCTCCGGCGAGTGGCGACGGTGCACCCGCGGGTTTGAAGCGGTCCGATTTTTCGTCGGATCAGGATGTGCGCTGGTGTCCGGGTTGTGGCGATTACGCCGTTCTTGCGACGACGCAGCGTTTGATGCCTGAACTTGGAATAGCCCCGGAAAATATTGTATTCATAAGCGGAATCGGTTGTTCAAGCCGGTTCCCATATTATATGAATACCTACGGAATGCACTCGATTCACGGCCGGGCGCCTACCATTGCCACGGGACTGAAGGCGAGTCGGCCGGAACTGGATATCTGGGTCGTGACCGGAGATGGCGATGCACTGTCCATCGGTGGGAATCATCTGATTCACCTGATGCGCCGCAACGTAAACCTTCAGATCCTTCTGTTCAATAATCAGATTTACGGCCTGACCAAAGGGCAGTACAGTCCGACATCGGAAGTGGGCAAGATCACGAAGAGCACACCGTTTGGCTCCATCGATCATCCATTTAATCCTACGGCCCTTGTGCTGGGTGCCGATGCCACATTTGTTGCCAGAACGATGGACACGGATCCCAAACACATGAAAAGTATGTTCATGCAGGCGCACGCGCACGGAGGAACCGGATTCGTTGAGATTTATCAGAACTGCAATATTTTCAACGATGGCGCATTCGCCGCCTTCGCCGAAAAGGAAGTTCGCTCCGATCGCACGCTGCAGCTTGACACGGCTGAGTTTGGTGAAATGCCGGAAGGTATTGTTATGGTTGATGATTACAAAATATCACCGCCGCCGCGGGCTGAGATGAAAGGGTCAATGGAGGCTCTCATTCACCATTTCAAACTCTTCACAGAAGGCTACCATGTGCCGGCCGGTGAAACCTACACGGCCGTGGAAGCACCAAAGGGTGAATTTGCTGTTTATCTGGTATCAGATGGTACGCACAGGCCTTACCGCTGTTATATACGTGCCCCGGGCTTTGTTCATCTTCAGGCGCTTGATTTCATGACGAAAGGACACATGCTGGCGGATACAGTAAGTATTATTGGGTCTCTGGACATCGTATTCGGAGAAGTTGACAGGTAGCTCTAAACGTCATGCCCGCGAAGGCGGGCATCCAGGAATTTTTAGCTTTCTAAAAGATACCCTCTTTCAAAATGCATAACAATTGATAGCCTTTCATTCCTTTCATCTATACTTTTAGGGAGTAGTTCATTTTGCAGGGTTAATGATTGCGATGATGAACAGTTATTCAGGAGCGCCAACATTAAAAAAATATTACGGACAAAACTATCTTTTTAAGATTATTCATTTAACACCTCATAAAACAACATTTACAATTATTTTTGCTTCGGATTCACTACCTTCCTCATTATGCACTTTTACATTTAACTCATATGGCCCAAGCGCACAACAAATAGGCCCGGATGGGGCTGTCCAATTAACGCTGGGACCCTGCCCGCTAAAACTTCCCCCAAAAGAACTCCATTCGTATTCAAGGTCACTACCGGTTGGGCTCAATGCACTCACTGAGATTGTACTTTGGCCGTTTAAAGAGATTTCCTTTGGAGATGCTTCTATTGCTGTAATCTGTGGTA
>JACZYD010000118.1 GCA_022571255.1 Bacteroidota bacterium | reverse complement strand
GTAGGTTAAAGATACGGGTAGGGAGCTGAAAAAACTCTGATTGCCCTTTGTTATAAAGTCCAGCACTCTTCCTCCTTCTTGAATTTCCCCTGATACTCTCAGCAAAATCAAAGAACCAACCTTAGCTCCAATAGAAATTCCCTCTCCTTTGCTTACTGGCGGGGCGGTACCCCAAAAAATAGCGGCAAAATGGCCTCCGGGATCAGCGTCCTGGGGTACTGTAATAGTATAGGAAATCTCTCTTCGATCCCCTGTCTGTAGGGTAACCTGGGATATGCTGGTCTCAATCCAGCTGGCAAGCCCATCTATACCTTCCACGAAGCTCGGGGAGCCCGATTCACCCGATGCCTCAAAGTTTCCAAAAGAAGCATAAAAGGTTCTCGTTCCTTCTTGTTCGTTAACAAGCAAAAGCTCGCCTTGTACTGTTTCTCCAGGATCAGCTGTAATCTCAACGCGTACTGGTGAAATAGTGAGGGCCTCTGTGCTTTGGGGCACAAATACTGCGCCAACAATGAATAAAGAGACAATAATTATAAGAAATCTCATGGTGCTTTAATTGTACCACAAAAGTTAACCTCGCAGCAACTTACTTAGAAGTTTGAGGTCGCAATATAGGTGATGCTTGTGCTGTAAGAACCAGCTTCTGTGGCTCCTCCAATATTCGCAAGATAAAACACAGTAAAGGTCTCCGTAGCAGTTGGTCCACTTTCGGTAATAACAGCAGTTGTTGTATCTACGACGAACTTGTAGTTAAAGGTTCCACCTCCCTGATCATATGCTGAGGTGATTGTTGCGTCCCCATTTGTGACAAAGCCAATTGCAAACTGCTCACCTCCAGGAACTCCGTCTTCGTCACCGGTAATCGTGGCAACAGAAACACCGTCATTGGACAATCTGCCCTGTGCGACAACGTCCAGCCACCATTTCTGCTCGTCCCCGGATGAACGTTCGATCGCACCGGCAAGCAGGAATGTTTTTTTGCCCGACAAAAGGTCCCCTCCGATATCTTTTCCCCAAGAGGAATCGCTTGCCGTAAGGTCAAGCAGGTCATCCTGAATTTGGAATGCTCTTCCCATATCACGCCCCAGAAACGAAAGTTGTTGCAGGTTCTGTTCAGAGATTTGCCCGAACAGTGCGCCCGATTCAAGACTCAAACTCAACAGGCGCCCCGTTTTCTGATCAATCATCGCAAGATAGTCCTCCACAGAAATATCCGTTTGGTACTCAAACTGCATATCCATGGCTTGTCCTTTACACAGGATACGCACTGTTTCGCCCTGGATTTTCAGGATCTTAGTGATATTGGATGGTTCTGAGCGAGTCAGAAGATCATACGTCAAGCCCAGGAGGAAATCGCCTACAAGTATGGCCGTTGATACGTCCCATTTGATGTGTACGGTCTCCCTGCCACGACGAAGCCCGGAATGATCCATGATATCGTCGTGGACAAGCGTGAACGTGTGAAATACCTCCATGGCGAGCGCGGCATCGAGCAGTTTCTCTTCATCGGCATCGAACATGGTCCCGGCCAGAACGCAAAGCACAGGACGGATTCTCTTGCCTTTGCCCTCGATGGAATATCTGAGAGCATCATACATCGGTCCCGCAGACGCCGGGTCAATGATGCATTTCAGACCTCGTTCAATGCGCGTGCGAATATCGTCAAGATAACTTGGTATCTGCTTCGAATACACGGATTCGTCTACTGAGAAGGTGCGAAACTATACACCGCTTCGATGATGCGTGCGTGTATATCTTCAAAACTTCCTTGTCCATCCACCTCTATCATCAAGTTCCGCTTCTGATAAAAATCTACCAGGGGATGGGTTTCTTCGCGATATACGTCGAGCCGCTTTTGAATCGCCTCCGGTTTGTCGTCATCCCGCTGAATGATGAGTTTCGGGTCCACATTTTCCGGAGGAGGTTTGAATTTGAGATGGTAATTCTCGCCCGTATCGATATTCACTCGTCGCTGCGAGAGACGCCGCACAATGAGTTCATCAGAAACGATGAGGTTTACAACGCAATGCAGCCGGGCGTGCTTTTCAGTCAGAAACTCGGTCAGCCACAAGGCCTGCTCGATGGTCCGAGGGTATCCGTCGAGCACGAATTGGTCAAAATTCTGATCGGTAATCGCTTTTTCGGCAAGGACCCGAACGATTACTCCGGGTACCAGTTGAGACGCCTCCATATACTGTCTGGCTTCCAGACCAACCGGAGTCCCTTTTCTGATAGCCGTTCGCAGCATCACTCCTGTCGAAATATGCGCCAGACCTTGATTTTTGTTCAGAAGAGCTGCCTGAGATCCTTTTCCGACACCAGGTGCTCCGAATAAAGCAATTCGCATGACTGAGGAAACGGTCAGAGCTTCGCTGACCTTTGATAATGATCAATTCAATAGGAGTAAATTAAATCAATTGATTTTAAACGACCTGAAAAACCAACGGATTAACGCAGCCAGACAACATACGGATCTGAGAATTCCGATACGGGAAACGGAATCAGGTTCAGAAGAAATTATTTTTCTTTTTCCAGCCTCGAAGAACGGCGTAAAATGTCTGCAAGAATGTCGATCAACACAGGGCCAAGAGAAATCGCAATCTGCCTTAACACGGTCGAAACAACACCGGAATATTCGCTGCTGCCGGCATCCTTACCTACTTTCAGGACAGGCGGGCGTTTTTTCAGCGCCGTGACAATCGCGTCTTCTGTGTCCATGCCCGCCTTCAAGTTCCTTTTTATTTCGCGGGCAATAATCTGGGCAATCCTCTCCAGACCAGCAGAATACCCGCTGTCGGAAGATGATTTTCGTTTGAGTATCAGAGCCAGAACCAGCACACCTGCTCCAACGGCCACTCCCCTTTTGATCAGGTGTTTATTTGCATACAGCCGCTTGACGGTTCGAGCTTTCAGGGGTAACTCGGCTTCGAGTGCTTCCATTCGCGACGTGATGGACGCCGTGCGCTCGGCGAGTTTTTCACGGACTTCGTCCCGGCTCAATATTTTCTCACTGACGCTCATCACTATCCTTCTCATTCTGCCCGGTAGCTGGTGGCAACGGAGCGTTTATGACTTTTTGACCTGATTTGGCATCGCGCAGAACGTCTTTTCGCACTGCCTCCTGACCACGTCGGGCGGCCGTCAGTATGGCTGCGTTAACAAACCGTGGACGCCAACGATTTACGAGCCACATCGTACATGCCAGTATCAGTGAGACGGCAAGGAATCCGAGGGCCGAATTTGAAAACAATGCACCCAGCCCTAACGCTGCTGCGATCAATGCAAAAAATATGCTTATCGCACCGATGCCGATTACCACCAGCGTCAGGATGGTCTGATTGGCGATTGTTTCAAGCCGCTCTTCCAGATCCAACTGGACCAGACGAACGCGAAGATCAATCCACTCCTTGATATCATCAACCAGTCCTTTGGTCTGATCGGTAATTCGATCCAGGCGACCGCCGGATTCTGGCGAAGCCGTTCTCGTGGACCTTGAATTTGAGCCGGTCGAATCTTTCTGCTCAGGGCCGGAATTCATGCATGGCTGATATTTTTACTGAATGTCGACTTGTGTTGATACGTGCGCGAGCCACATCATAATATACCGAGTAAAAACTCTACGGTGTTCTTGCCGTCCGGGCACCAGGAGAGTGTCGGCCGCTGAGCATGGCCCGGCTCTGCCTGAGTAATGTCCGGTGGTACGCCGGTAATCGATCCGCGGGTACTGACAAGTAACTGTACATTTTCAGCATGTTGTTCCAGCCACGTCGTGAGTTCTGAGTCGTCCTCGAATTCTGTCCATCGAAGGTGGCCAGGAATCTGTACCTCTGGTTCTCCTCTGGACACGAGAAATTCGAGATTTTCTTCACATGCGTGAGACTGATCGACCGCTTTCAAGAAGGCCTTGCCAATCTGCAGGGATCCTGCTGTATCAGGATGAGCTGGAAATACAGCCCGGAATCGAGCCATGGCCTCCAGCAGCGGGTCAGGCGAAATTCCTGCTGGGGCAAAGACAATCGAAACGTTTCTGCACCCCAGCCCTTCATGCATCAAAATATCCTCGGAAAGGGCCTCGTATTCCTTTTCAGACTCATGCCCGCTGATCACGGCTACAGAAAATCTGTGGCCTCGAAATAACAGCCTGTCCGGATTAAAACCAGCTTTTTGGCATCGATTCCGAATCTGACGTACGGTATCGTCCGACCCGGAGGCTATCAATACACTGGAATGGTCAATCAAATCATCCATGTCTACAAATTGGATATCGGGGCGATAATCAACCTTTTTAATTCGATCCAACAGGTCGGCGGCAAAAGCGGGAAGCAAAAACGGAGACTTTGAAGAAACGCTACCCCGGTATTCGTGCCCGCACAACAGTACTGCCAGAAAATCCTGCAATCCGACAAAGGGGATGTTTCCTGGGTTGAGCACACCTGCAACGCGCCTTCGCGGATTAGGGGATGGTACCCAGTCACGGAGCGCGGTATGGGTAAGCAGACTCATCTGCTGATTAATGGCAAAGACAAGCGCTTCTTCGGTGAAACGATTGGGTGAGGCGAGCGTCTGTTCTTCCGCTGACTTCCTGACAGGGTAATCGATGTTGATCCAGTCTCCGGCGGTCTCCGCTATTTTCGAAATCAGCGCTGCGTGACGATCGTCATGCCCCTCTGTCACGCCATGCCCCACTGTCACGTCGCACCCCGAAGCATTCGGCCCAACATATTTCCAAGAGCCACGGCGGCGATCGCACCCACGTTGTGTGCGATCACATTGAATCCTCCTGCAAAATATCTGCCTTCCTGAATAAGGCGCATGGAATGGAGGCTGTAGGTGGAAAATGTCGTAAACGCTCCCAGGAAACCCACAAAAACAAAAGCGTTTGTGTTCTCGGTGAAAGGTGCTTTTTCGTGGAATGCCCATAACATACCGATCGCAAGAGATCCGATGATATTGACGAGCAGAGTCCCGTCCGGAAAATGCTCGCTCGCCAAGCGTACGGCTGAAATGGATATTCCTGCCCTCATCAGTGCCCCAATGGCTCCGCCAAGGGCGATCCACATTAGATTGATTGCCATTGATTGCGCGTTCACAATCGTTCGACCGAAACCGCTGTTCCGCCACCTGTCCCGTGACAGATCGCAGCGAGGCCATTGTGTCCGTCCCGATTTTGCAGAGCGTGAAGCAATGTGACTACGATACGAGCTCCAGAGCATCCGATAGGGTGGCCCAGGGCAATTGCGCCACCATGCACATTGAGGCGATCGTAGGGTACGTCGAGCATTCGATTAAAAAGAATGCTGTTGATCGCAAAAGCCTCGTTGTTTTCAAAAAGGTCGAAATCCGCAATGCTCAGATTCGACCGGTCCAGAATCTTTTTTACGGCGGGCAAGGGAGCTTCCGCAAAACGCCACGGTTCGCCGGCCGACCACGAGCCGCTCGAAAGACGGGCTATCGGCTTCAGTCCAAGGCGTTCAACCGCAGCAGCACTGGCCAGTACAAGCGCGGCCGCACCATCACTGATCTGGCTGCTGTTTCCAGCCGTGAGGACTCCATCCGTTGAAAATGCCGGCTTCAGACCCGAAAGTGATTCGACAGTTGAGTCTCCTCGAATTCCTTCATCCTGTTCGAGCATGAGCGACTTGCGGCGTTCTTTATATTCGACCGCGATCGTCTCGGACTCGAATAACCCGGACTCCCACGCCGAGGCGGCTCTCTGGTGCGATGCCGCTGCAATTTCGTCCAGGTCTTCACGGGATATTTTGTGTTCTGCGGCCAGGCGTTCGGTCTGTACACCCATGGCTTCTCCGCTCATGGGATCGGTCAACCCGTCGTATAAAAGAAGATCTGTCACATTCTCCGGCTTTCCCATCAGTAATTTATACCCCCAGCGGGCACGAGAGGAGAGAAAAAATCCTGTGTTCGACATATTCTCCACGCCACCGGCAAGAACGACGTCGGCGTCTCCGGCTCGGATCATGGCCGAGGCCTGCATGAGGCTCATCATTCCTGACGAACAAACCATATCGATCTGCAGACCATCGACCTCGGCAGGTATGCCGATCTTGAATGCTGCCTGTCTGGGAATCAATTGACCATGGCCGGCACGAAGCACATTTCCGAAGATATACAAATCCAGATCTGAGCCATCGATTCCAGCAGCAGTGAGTGCGCCCTGCATAGCTACAGCGGCAAGATCAGCCGGCGAGTGACTCTTGAGAGCCCCTCCAAATTTTCCGATGGGCGTGCGAACGGCAGAGGCGATAAATACGTCGGGCATGCGGCGTCGTAAAGGGTTTTGATTACAAAAAAATGTAAACCCTTATTGCACCAACCTGTTCGCCGGAGGGTCACTGCAGATGCTGAATTCCTGCCGCTTTCACGCACATACGCAACGAATGCGTCCGTTCACGGATATTACCGTTTCCACTCCGCAAGCGCCATATCGTCTCGCGTGTGCAGTGCAAATGAACCCAGTAGAAGTCCACGAACAAGAATACCTGCCTCACGATCATTCAGATCGAAATATTCATCCCGGACACGGATTTTTATCCGGCCACTGACCCGTCTGATATCATTGATCAGTTCGAAGTCGATGCACAGATTGATCAATTCGTCCAGGCTGGGGCCTTCGTACGTGATGGTCCCCTTTTCCGCGCCGGATCGAGAAATAGGTTTTGTACTGATCACTGTTCCACTCGATTTGATGACATGCTTCCTGCATGGTATCGAACATTATTCCCCTGATTTAAGCCCGATCAGAGGTCAAAAGAGTCTCCTTCCCGGGCCGCAGAACAGCTCACCGAACTCCTGTTTCCGGACAGGTAGTCTCTGGCAGAGGCTACAATGCCGTCAATATCGTTGTCTGATCGATTCGGATCGTGGTGAAACAGGAAGAGTTTACCCACATTCGCATCCGCTGCCAGGCGACACACATCCGAGACTTCGCTGTGCCCCCAACCACATTTGCGCGGTAAATCAAGGGCTGTGTACTGGGCATCATGGATCAGGAAATCCACATCCTTGCAGAATGAAACCAACTCTTCCCGAGGAGTGAGAGGTACGGACATTCCCGTCACCTCGTTATCTGTCAGATATACGAGACTCTTATTGCCCTTCCGGAATCGATATCCGTAACACAAACCTGGGTGATTCGCTCGTATCCGTTCAACATCGTCCAAAAAGGGAGCCAACACGGCTTTTGGTGATTCTTCCCTGTGAACAACAGTTGCCAGAAGATCATCCTCGCACAGAGGGAAGTGATCCCCGCCGAATTGTTTCATCACACGTCTTCCCCAGTTCAATTCAGGGTCTGATATGAATTCTATTCTAGCCTTCGCATCGTGAAACGGCGCAAACAGTGGAATCCCCTGAACGTGATCCCAATGCAGGTGTGAGAGCAGGATGAAATACGTGTGGGCAGCCGCGTCCACTCTTTCCTTCTTCGCCGCTTCCCCGAGTTCGCGGATCCCTGTACCCGCATCAACAATCAGCGTATCCGAAGGGGTGAGATCGATGGAGATACACGACGTATTTCCTCCGTATCTCTCGGTAAGGGAGCCTGGAACTGCAGACGAGCCGCGAACACCCCAGAATCGGACAAGCATATTTCCTCCGAAAATAATCCGCCTTTATTCTGCTTAAAGAATAGACTTGAACGACGACGGAAGTTCTGGTCCTTTCCGATCGTCAGACGCGTCCAGATTTGTTGTTTGATCGACCTCGCCCGAATCAGAAACGCAGAAATTATCGTAAGCCTGTACCAGGTCCATCGCAATGGCGCTGGCAGACCTGCCTTCGATATGTTTGCGCTCAAGAACGTAGACCGGTTCCTTGGCCTTGAACAAAGCAATAAAAGGCGAAGACGGCGGGATTCCGACCAGCAATTCACGAACACGGGCTGTGGCCTCTCCATCCTGACCGGCAAAAACCGTTAAATATTCGTCGGGCTGGTTCTTGGCCTGCCTCGAAAGTAAAACCGCCGGTCTGGCATTGGCCGCCGCGCACCCGCATACGGAGTTGATCACGAGTAACTGCGTTTTACCTTCAGAATCGTTGAATGCCGTATCAACGGCTGTGGCATCGAGTAATTCGGATACACCGGCGCGGGTCAGTTCCTCGCGCATCGGACGTACAAGCTGCTCAGGGTATGGCATTTAATGACTCCTTTGGATGAAAATACCTGTGTACATTTCGCGAACAAAATGCGTGTATTGAAAGTGCCTCGAACGGACCATGAATTTCTTTGATCCAGTCTCACTGGTCATTCATAAGAAGTTTAAAAGGCGTTTTTTCGAGTCGATACTGTGTCATAGATGAGGTATTGTGTCATTCCAAGCCAATAAAAAATGAATCTGAGCCTCAGGTACGCCCGGACTGCGATCAAACGACTGGTATTTGCGCCGGCAACGGCATTGGTGTTCGCCGTGCTTCTGGCCGGTTGCAGCTCCACGCGCCCGAATTCCAACGGCTGGGGAGGTCGAATCAAAGATTCCGCGGCAGTGACAGAAAAAGGTGCGGATTCAGCGATGGAAGATGAATCGTCGCACGTTGAACCAGGCACCAATTCGGCAGATACACAGCTCTCGTACGCTGCCGCACAAATTGAACTATTGAGTATCCTTTCGACGGAGCTGCATTCATGGATGGGCACACCACACGTCTGGGGCGGCACGACTCTATCCGGCGTGGACTGTTCAGCGCTCATACAATCGGTCTACCGGGATGCACTGAATATTAGTCTGCCTCGAACTACGTCTGAGCTGGAAAATATTGGCGTATCCGTCAGGCAGGCTGAATTACAAACCGGCGATCTCGTCTTTTTCAGACCGGATGGAACTGGCCTTCACGCGGGCATTTATATGGCAAACCGGGAGTTTATTCATTCCTCAAGCAGCCGTGGAGTTATGCGATCCAATGTGGATGAGCCCTACTGGGACCGCTATTTTTATAAGGCGCGCAGGGTATTCACGTCTTCTGATCGGTTGATCGGCGCCGTTGAATACGCGCGTCGAATGACGAAAATCAGGAAAGCTTTTCAGAGTAATTAGGACCGATCCGGAATTCGGGATCAAAATGTTTACCTGTTCGGTTCAATGGATTGCGCTCGATTGCGCTCGATTGCGCTCGTTCTGTTCCGTATTCAATACCGCTGCCATCCTGTAGATGGTGGCGTTCTCTTTATTATTATGTTTAGATAATGTGACGATGTGAGTGTCCGTCGTCACAACTTCCCTTATACCATGAGTGAAAAAGGGCCCGTATATCTGACGGCAGAGGGTCTTCAGAAACTGAACGACAATCTCCATTTTCTGAAGACGAAAGAACGATCGCGAATATCGGCGGCAATCGCCGAGGCTCGTGAGAAGGGTGATCTGTCAGAAAATGCCGAATATGATGCTGCCAAAGATGAGCAGGGGCATCTTGAAGCGCGAATTGCTAAACTGGAAGAATCCATTTCCGCCGCTCGCATCGTTGACGAAAGTCACATTGACCCGAGTAAGGCGTACGTATTATCCAACGTGACCGTTAAAAATACGGCGACGAGCGCGAAACAGACCTTCAAGCTGGTAGCCGCAGAAGAGGCCAGTTTTGCCGAAGGTAAAATCTCCGTAACGAGCCCGATCGGCAAGGGACTCCTCGGCAAATCTGTGGGCGACAAGGTAGCTATTCAGATCCCGTCCGGAAAAGTGGAGTTCGAGATCCTGTCTATCGATCGATGATCGATCTCAGAAGCGATACCGTAACAAAGCCGGGCGCGGAAATGCGTGCGGTTATGGCGGCCGCTGAAGTGGGTGATGACGTTTTTGGGGAGGATCCCACGGTTCTTGAACTGCAGGAACGGATTGCCGACATCCTCGATAAGGAGGCCGCTCTGTTCGTTCCTTCCGGGACCATGGGTAATCAACTGGCCCTCAAGGCGCATACATCTCCCGGAGATGAAGTAATTGTCGACGCCGGAGCTCATATGGCCAATTATGAGTCCGGTGCGGGGGCTGCTCTCGCCGGTATACAGCTCCGTCAAATAGAGACCTCACGGGGACATCCCGAGGCGGAGGCAATTCGGTCGGTGATCAGGGCCGGATACTACTGGGAGCCAAACCCGCGACTGGTCTGCCTTGAGAATACGCACAATAAGGCGGGCGGAACGATATTTCCG
>JACZYD010000117.1 GCA_022571255.1 Bacteroidota bacterium | reverse complement strand
GGGGCGCCCATGACCCCTCCTCCCGGATGAGTTCCCGATCCGCACATGAAGAGTCGCCGGACGGGGGTGGAATATCCAGCCGTTCCGGGCGTGGGTCTGAGGAAAAAGAGTTGATCTAGCGACAACTCGCCGTGAAAAATATTCCCTTCCGTGAGCCCGTACGTTTGCTCCAGATCCCATGGCGAAATGACCTGCCGGTGCAGAATAATTTCCTTCAAATTGGGCACGTATTCAGACAGCGTATCGATGACCGCGTCCCCGAAAGCCTCGCGTTTGTCCGGCCAGGTCGCTGCTCCTCCCTCAAGTTCATAAGGCGCATACTGGACAAAAATTGACATGACGTGTTTGCCAGGAGGCGCCATCGAAGGGTCGATCATCGTGGGTATGATCATGTCCAGATACGGACGCCTTGAAAAACTACCGTATTTGGCGTCATCGTACGCCCGCTCTACATAATCTATGCTCGGACTGATCGAAATACCCCCCGCGAGGTAGGGCCGTGTGGGTTCGCCGCGCCGCCGCACGGAATCCAGGCAGGAAAATTCAGGAAGGGTGTCGAGGGCAAGGTTTACCTTTCCGGAAGAACCACGAAATTTGAACCGATCGATCTGGCGGAGGAATTCCGGTGGCAGATTCTCGGGCTCGATCAACCGCCGATACGTGAGCCGTGGATCCACGCTGGAAACAACGACAGACGCCTGAATTTCTTCACCCCCTGCGAGAATGACACCCCTGGCTTCGCCATTCTTGATGACGATCTGTTCGACAGGCGCTTCCGTGCGAATCTCGGTTCCAAATGAACGCGCCGAGCCGGCCAGGGCCTCCGCCACGCTGCCCATCCCCCCTCTCGGAAATCCCCAGGCGCGGAACTGCCCGTCGATCTCTCCCATGTAGTGGTGCAACATCACGTAGGCTGAACCCGGGGACCGGGGACCCATGAACGTCCCGATCACACCGCTCGCGGCAAGGGTACCCTGTAACACCGGCGTCTCGAAATACTGTTCAATAAAGTCTGCCGAACTCATGGTCATGAGCTTCGCAAGATCGAAGAGATACTCTTCTTTTTTTCCGAACATGGAAGCAATCTTGCGAAGTGCTTTCAAATTGCGCAGCGAAAGCGAAGTCGGGCTGGGCGCGGGCGTGGCCAGCATGGGCCTCACGGTCATCGCCAGGTGATACATCAGTTGCCCGAATCGGTCATAAGCCTCGGCATCGCGTGGCGAATGGCGCATGAGTTCACGACGCGTGTCTCCCGAGTCATGCCAGCGCATCAGGTAATCACCGCTGAGCAGTGGCGACATCGTCCCGTCGAGCGGCAGTAACTCGAATCCGTGCTCGGGGAGATTCAGATCCGAGATGATCTGAGGACGAAAAAGACTGACCACGTACGCGCACACGGTGTATTTAAAGCCCGGATAGATCTCTTCCGTGACCGTCGCTCCGCCCACAAGATGGCGGCGTTCCAGCACCAGAACGGATTTGCCTGCCTTCGCCAGATAGGCGGCGCAGATCATTCCGTTGTGCCCGGCGCCAATAACAACAGCGTCGTATTTCTTCATTCGAGATTGTAGTGATGCTCGTTTTTCCATATTATGGAATCGGCACCACGATACGGAATACATGGATTTTCTGCAACCACGATTACCAGCAACCTCGATTTTCTGCAACCACGATTACCAGCGACCTCGATTTTCTGCAACCACGATTACCAGCGACCTCGATTTTCTGCACCACGATTACCCGTGATCGAGGTCAACGAAAACCCGTCTGATCTCTGAACCATGTCAACTGGAACCGTATTTCATAAACGTACAGAAGCGATTTGCGCCAGCCGGGCCTGGCGTCAATGGTCAGGGTTTTCTGTTGCGAGCACATATAGCGATTTCTCTCAGCCGGAATACGCAGCGATCCGGCACGCTGCCGCTCTCATCGACGTATCTCCCCTTTTCAAATATCTGGTGGAAGGCCCGGACGCCGAGCACCTGACCAATCGCGTGTTTACCCAGGACACCGCAAAAATGCAGGTTGGCCAGATCGTCTATACACCCTGGTGCGACCAGGATGGCTACGTGCGTCAGGAAGGAACGGTTTTTCGTCTGTCTGACGATTCCTATCGGGTCTGCGCGGTGGAACCCGCTCTCGGGTGGCTCGATCGAAACACGGTCGGACTCGATGTGACGATAACCGACCGGTCAGACGCGCTGGGCACGCTTGCCCTGCAGGGTCCTACCTCGCGTGACGTTTTGCGAGATGTGGCAAGTGGAGATATCGAGGCGCTGAAATTCTTTCGCTGGATGTGGTCGAAAATTGCAGATGTACCCGTCATGATCTCGCGAACTGGATACACCGGCGACCTGGGATACGAAATCTGGATTCCAGAGGACAAGGCAACCACCGTCTGGGACGCCCTTGTCGAGGGCGGAGCACCCCACAATATTACTCCGTGTGGTCTTGAGGCTATGGATATCGCCCGTGTGGAAGCCGGATTTGTACTTCTGAATGTAGATTACATCAGCTCCGAGTCGGCCCTTCTTCCGCATCACAGAATGTCTCCGTATGAGCTCGGGTTCGGATGGGCAGTGAAACTGGATAAAGGGTGTAATTTTGTGGGTCGCGAGGCGCTTCAACGGGCGAAAAATGCATCGGTAGAAAAGCGTCTGGTCGGGCTGGAAATCGATTGGCTGCCCCTCGAAGAGATTTATTTACAAGCCGGAATCATGCCCGATCTCCCGCTCGCACCGTGCCGGGAGCCCGTCCCTGTGTATGATCGAAATGGAAGACAGATCGGCCGCGCAACGACGCGCGTCTGGTCAACACTCCTTAAAAAATACCTGGCTCTAGCCACAATTGAAGGTGACTTCGCAAAGCCGGGAACAGAGGTTTACATGGAAATTACGGTCGATTTCCAACGCACCTCGGTCCGGACCCATGTAGTAAAAACGCCATTTTTCCGACCCGAAAGAATGCGAGCGTAATGCCTGACTCCGTACAAAAAGCGCCAACAGAGGCAGCAAGACCACCTGGGGGTACTCAGGCTGTTCTCAGAGCCATCCGTCTGTTAAAAACCGTCGCGCAAAGCCCCGACCCACTCAGCTTGAACGACCTGTCAAAGTCGCTGCGCCTCTCGAAATCGACTGCACACCGCATTTTGTCGGCGCTCATCAGTGAGGGGATGGTGCAACAGGATCCGGTTACACGACTTTTTGCAGCCGGGCAGGAATCTCTGTCGTTGAGCGCGAATGCCATTCGGCACCACGACCTGCGCTCACTCGCGCTCCCCGTTCTGGAAAAACTGACTCTGCTGTCCGGAGAAACGGCGACCATGGAGATCCCGATTGGTACGGAAATGCTCATCCTGGCTGAAGTTCTGAGTTCTCGACTCGTTGGAGCGCACGTCGAAATCGGAACGCGGTGGCCCATGCATGCAACCTCATCCGGTAAAATCACACTCTCGATGATGAATCCTGAACATCTCTCGATCTGTCTCGAACACCCGCGCAAAACATTTACGAATAAAACGGTTGTTTCCAAAAAACGACTCCTCAAAGATCTCGAACGGATTCGAACTGATGGATTTGCTGTGGTTGAAGGAGAGCTTCAAACTACATTCAGCGCAGTGAGTGCAGCCATCAGAGATGAAATCGGTCAGGCGATGGCGACCTTGAGTATTGGCGGGCCCAGTGACCGACTCCCCAGAAAAACGCTGAATCGACTGGGAATCATATTGGTCGACGAGGTGCTGAAACTGGAGAATCCGGCGCAAATCTGTTCGGCTTGATTCAGGGGTCTGGTAACGGACCTCAGATCGTGGCTCCCATCAGCGTGTACAGTGTTGAGCTCACTTCCGTCAATTGCTGCTTGTACCTGATCACGACGAGCCCGTCGTAACGATAAACTCTTGCACGCGGATTGTATCCCGCATATATGTGCGCTTGGGCTTCTGCCGTACTGGCGTCGAGGAAATAGTAGGCGTCCACATACTCGTTTTGGTTCAGCAACAACCGACGACTCAGATTGGCCTCGATGTTCGACTCTGCTTCGCCCCTCTCGATGACGAAGATTCCATCGTTGTGCAAATTCAGCGTCAGCCATTCGATATTTTTTGGACCGTCAGCCTCTGCCATGGTACCGCGCGAACTGGAACAGGCTGACAGACCCACGGCCAATATCCCAAGAAATACGGCCTTGAAAATGATGTTTTTTGCGTCGATATGTTTTTTTGAAATCATGACTGCCCTCAAATTCAATCGTGGTGATCTGCGAAATATTATTCAATCATGCTGATTCAATTCTCGTGCCATTTCTTCGGTGGATTACTGAAAGGCTCCCGGACAGAAGGTTTCTCCCCCTCAATGACCTGAAGCATGGTGTGAATGGTCGCCGAAAACGCCCGATTCGGAACTATATTACAGCATCGTGTCCAGTCCGTGTCTTGTGAACGGGACATTACTGGTCGTCATTCGAAAATAAGTGGCTTTTTCCGACAAACATAAACTCAAAGAGCTCAAAGACGAAAATCTACGTCTGCGCCAGGCGGTTGACGAGCTCACACTGTTGAATGAACTGGCGACAGCAAGTGCCGGAACGGGTGACCTGAGTGAGGTTCTTAAGAACATCATCAAAAAATCAATGCAGGCGGTGAGAGCCGAGCAGGGAGTCATAACGCTTATCGATGAAACCCAGGACAATGAACTCAGGACACTCGTCAGAACCAGTCTGACGTCGGGTACGGATGATGCGTTTCGGCCCAATGATCAAGTGCTGGGATGGATGCACCTGAACTTGAAACCTCTGACGATCAACAGCCCGAATGACGACGAACGGTTTCCACAAACGAAGTGGGATCCGGCCATCAGATCTATACTGAGCGTGCCTTTGATTACAAAAGGGAAATTGATCGGTGTCCTGACACTGTACAACAAATTGAATCCGGAAGGATTTCAACCCGGTGATCAACGACTTCTGATAATCATCGCTGCTCAATCTGCACAGATCGTAACCAATGCACGCCTGAGTGACGAAAGGGCTCACGTTATTCAACTGTTTGGACAGCATACATCGCCCGCCATAGTGGAACAGCTGTTAAAGGCAGACCCGGATACAACGGGCGAGCGAAAACACGTCTGCATTATGTTTCTCGATATCCGCGGGTTTACGTCCTTTTCCGAACGCCGAATGCCAGAAGAAGTGGTCGCATACTTGAATCAACTCTTCGATATCGCTGTAGGGATCGTAAATGAGGCAGGCGGAATTATTCACCAGTTACTGGGCGACGGATTCATGGCCATTTTCGGGGCTCCTATTTCTCACGGAAACGATTCCTGGCTTGCCGTTGATGCCTCCCTCAAGATTATTCAGCGAGTCCGGGAAGAGTGCGACGCCGGTCGGCTCACCGAAACCCGTCTTGGAATCGGGCTCCACGCAGGCGAAGTTGTGGCTGGATCGGTCGGTACCGCGATCCACAAAGAATACAAGGTCACCGGTGACGTGGTAAACCTGGCTGCGCGAATCGAGGGTTTGAATAAAACATATGATTCGCAGCTTCTTGTTTCGGATGCAATCATTGCAGACATCGGCTCAACAGACCGGGATTCTACTGGACGGGCTTCTGAAGGCCAGATTTCGGAAAAAAACGATGCTGAAAATTTCAGTATCGGATTTCAGGCGGAAGAAATTGGCGAAGTCGACGTGCGCGGCCGCGATCGGCCGGTCCGGCTTTTCAGGCTTGCGTAGGCGCTGCCGAATCCAACCGAATCGTTCCTCTCCATTCGAATTCGTCTCGTTACATGGCCTGGTCCGATTCTGTGACGGAGGATTACTCGGCGGCTTTTTCGGCCACTTCCTCGGCGGCTTTTTCGGCCGCAGTAACCAACTCCGCCTGCGTACTGGTCATGTCCCGGCGCGTGAAATACGAATACATCGCCGGAATAATGTAAAGCGTGAGGACCGAGCCGATCAACATACCGCCGATGATGGCAATGCCCATTGGAATCCTGCTTGCCGCACCCGCGCCAAGAGCAAGAGCAATCGGAAAGATGCCCAGAATGGTGGAGATACTTGTCATGAGTACCGGCCGGAAACGGGCTTTCGAAGCCGATTTTATGGCCTCCATCACGCTCAATCCTTCGGCTCTGCGTTGATTGGCAAATTCAACAATCAGAATTCCGTTTTTCGTTCCCATCCCGACCAGCATGATCATTCCGATCTGACTGAAAATGTTGATGGTCTGATCAAAATACCAGAGTGAAAGAAGAGCCCCGACAAGGGCCAGCGGTACGGTAAGCATTACGATGAAGGGAGAACGGAAACTCTCGAACTGCGCTGCCAGCACCAGATACACCAGAATCAGAGCCAGTACAAAAATGAACATCAGACTCGATGAGCTCTCCGCGAAATCGCGTGACGCGCCGGACAAGGATGTCGTAAAAGAGGCGTCCAGTATTTCTGCGGAAATCCGTTCCATCGCAGCGATGCCGTCACCGATACTTTTGCCCGGCATCAACCCGGCCGATACGGTTGCCGATACGTAGCGATCGAATCGGTAACGCTGCGGAGGGCTGCTCTCTTCGGTGATGGTCACCAGATTGTCCATCTGAACGGGTTCGCCGGACGCGCTTCGAACATAAATCGACCTGAGATCCAGGGTTTCGTTACGATTCTCACGGGTGAGCTGAGAAATCACCTGGTACTGCTTGCCGTTCATGATGAAATAACCGACACGTTGTCCGCTCAGTGTAAGCTGCAGCGTTTGCGCAATATCAATCGCCGAGACCCCTAATGTTCGCGCTCGATCGCGATTGATCGAAACCTGCAGCTCGGGTTTGTTGAATTTGAGATTTGCATCGACAAACGAGAACGTGCCCTCAGCCTGCGCCGCCTGTACAAAGCTGGGCAAGATTTTTTTCAGCTCTTCAAAAGAAGGTGCCTGCAATACATACGCCACCGGCAAGCCGCCAAAGCGATTACCAATTGATTCCGGCTCCGAAACAAAAGCACGGGCCGTGGTCAGACGTCGTGTAATGCCGGTCAAGTGATTGGCGATCTCGGTCTGCGTACGATCTCTTTCAGAGGCAGGCTTGAGAGTGAAAAACCCAAAGGCAGAATTAACAGCTGCTCCCGAACCAAACGACGGAGCCGTAATCGTAAAGAAGCGATCTCGCTCGGGAATCTCTTCACCGGTTATCCGTTCGAGTTCATCCATGTACGCGGCCATATATTCAAACGTCGCGCCCTCGGGAGCCGTCGCGAACATCATGATCATCGCCCGGTCTTCCTTGGGTGCCAGCTCCTGCGGAAGCGCCATGAAGAGAATATAGATCAGTGCCAGAGAGCCGATTGTGGCCGGAAATGCCAGCCAGCGAGCTTTCAGAAAGGTCTCAAGACTCCTGGAATAGGCGTTTATGACCCGCTCGAAAAATGGCTCCGTCTTGTAATAAAAACGTGAATGCCTTTTCCCTCGCGCGAGTAACTTCGTACTTAACATCGGGGTCAATGTGAGCGCGACAAACGACGAAATCACGACCGCACCACCAAGCACCACGCCAAATTCCCTGAAAAGCCGGCCCGTGACACCGCCAAGAAAAAGGATCGGCAGGAACACGGCGACCAGCGCCAGCGTCGTCGCAACGACGGCAAAAAAGATTTCTTTCGTACCCGTAATTCCAGCCTCGACCGGGTCCAGGCCCGCCTCAATTTTGGCGTATATGTTTTCCAACACAACAATTGCGTCATCTACCACCAGACCAATTGCCAGCACCAGAGCCAGCAGGGTCAATACATTGATGGTAAAATTGAACAGGTACATGATGAAAAATGCACCGATCAGGGATACGGGTATCACAATGATGGGTATGATCGTGGTGCGTACGTCCCGCAGGAAAAAGAAAATGACCAGAACCACAAGCAGCAGTGCCAGAAGAATCGTTTGTTGCACCTCCCGAACAGACTCCTTGATGTACTTTGCCACGTTGAATCCAACCTCAAGCGAGATGTCGGAAGGGGCACTCGCCGCAAGCTGCTCGGTTCTCGCAAAAACCTCATCGCTGATGGACACAAAATTGGCCCCCGGTTGAGGTTGGATAGAAACACCGATGACGGTGACCCCATTACGCTTCAGATTGGTGCGCTGATTAAGCGGGCCCAGTTCGGCGCGACCCACATCGCGCAGCCTTACGATCCTACCATCGACTTCTTTTACGATCAGGTTGTTGAATTCTTCCGGCGTTTCGAGTCGACTCAGCGTCCGGATGGTGAGTTCCACATCGTCACCCTCTATGCGGCCGGACGGGAGTTCGATGTTACCACGCGCCAGTGCGTTTCGAATATCGAGGGGCGACAATTGATAGGCTGCGAGACGCTGTTGATCGATCCAGAGTCTCATGGAGTAAGTCTGTGCGCCCCAGACCCGCACTGAGCTCACCCCCGGGATGGTCTGAAGGCGCTCTTTTACCGTTTCTTCAGCGTATCGAGAGAGATCCAGCAGGCTTCGCGTATCGCTTGACAGTTCCAGAAACATAATGGGCTGTGCATCGGCGTCGGCCTTCGTGACTACGGGCGGGTTCGCATCCGGCGGCAAAGCCCCGATCACACGCGCCACTCGATCACGCACATCGTTGGCTGCGGCCTCCATTTCAGTATCAAGTGTAAACTCGACCGTTACCGTACTTCGACCTTCGGCGCTGGTTGACGTGAGCGTACGGATTCCGGCTACTCCATTCACCGAGGCTTCGATAGGTTCCGTGATCTGGGACTCGATGACATCGGCATTTGCGCCCGGATAACTCGTTGATACGGTGATGATGGGAGGATCGACGGAAGGGTATTCGCGAACACCCAGGAATGACAGACCGACAATCCCGAAAAGCACAATCGTGATCGACATCACAGTCGCAAGAACCGGGCGGCGGATACTGAGCGTATAAAGATTCATTCGCCGCCCTCGCTTGACGTTTGTCCGGCAACGCGCACGGGCATCCCCGGAAATATCTGCTGAATTCCGGATGTAATCACCGTATCACCAGGCGCCAGCCCGGAGATGATCTGTACGGTGTTCGGCATACGAATTCCTGTCACGACCTGCGTCGACGCCACACTTCCACTCCGGAACAGGTACACTTTAGCCCCTCCGAGCTCGGGAATAATGGCGATCGACGGAATGGAAAGGGCATCTTCTATTTCCTCAAAAACCAGTTCGACTGTAGCAAATGAGCCGGGAATCAACCTGGTCCCCTGATTCGAGCTTCTGGCTCTCAATCGTAAAGATCGGGTATCCTGACGGATCAGCGGCTCCAGAGCGTATATCACTCCTTCGTGCGTGCCTTCGTACCCTTCGACCGTAAAATAAATGGCATCTCCCACGCCGGCCCGGTTGGCGAGGCTGCGGCAAGTCTCGACGTAACGTCGCCAGAAACGGAACTCGTAGCGGTCGGGCACGGCCTCGCCAAGCGACCAGAGGGCGCGAAAATCGAGGATTGGGTAACGGTCCGAGTGGCAGAAGTGCAGGATGACGCTGCCCATCGGCCAGCCGACGCCGCGCAGTAGTGTCAACGACTCGATCCGCAAGCGCTCGTTGGAAGTAGAGAGCGCCAAGCCCGTGACGTCACGGACAAAGTCCTCGTCGTTGCCCCAGCAATCCACTGAACCGTCCTCCCGCAGGGCCAGACTGTGGTGTCTCCCGGCGGCCATCGTGTTTCTCATCGGTTCCTCCCGGTCATGTGAATATCTCACGCAGGTTGTCATTGATGCGCTTCTGGTAGCCCATGAATCCTGAAACCCTCACTGCTGGTAACATGAACACGCCGTCCGGCACGTCCGTCTGCCCGTTGTCGTTGAACCCCCACCCCTCCAGCGTGCCGTCGCCCCGCATGGCGATTCCGTGGGAGTCCCCCGCGGACACCGCGACGAACCCGTTGCCGGTAGGAACCCTGCGCTGGTAATATGCGTTCCTCCCCCACGCCGCCAGGGTACCGTCGTTGCTCAGGGCGAGACCGTAGTTCTGGCCGGCCGACACCGCGACGAAGGTGCCTTCCGGAACATTGAATATGCCGTAGGAGTCGGCTCCCCAGGCCACCAGGGATCCGTCCTTCCGAAGGGCAATACTGAAGTCGTAGCTTGCCGACACTGCGGTGAACCCGTCTCCGACCGGAACATCGAGCGAATCTGCCCTGCCCCACGCCGCAATCGACCCGTCCTCCCGCAGCGCGACGCTGTGCTCCCCGCCGGCGGACACCGCCGTGAACCTGCCTTCGGGAACATCCAGTTTGCCGTTGTCCTTGTCCCCCCACCCTGCAACCAACCCGTCCTCCCCCAGGGCCAGGTTGTGAAA
>JACZYD010000116.1 GCA_022571255.1 Bacteroidota bacterium | reverse complement strand
TATCAAAAATTGAGTCGAAGACCATCGCCTGAAGAGGCGCTTCGGGGTCGCCTGCCGGGGCCGGAATCCGGCTGATAATTGCTTCGAGAATTTCGCTAATGCCCTCGCCGGTTTTGGCCGAACAGCGCAGAACATCGGACTCATCGCAGCCCAGAAGTTCTGCAACTTCTTGTGCCACTTCGTCCGGTTTGGCATGGGGCAGGTCAATTTTATTGACGACCGGCAGAATGTCCAGGTCGCCATCAAGAGCCAGATATAAGTTGGTAATTGTCTGCGCCTCGATTCCCTGCGAAGCATCGACCACCAAAATCGCCCCCTCGCAGGCCGCCAGCGAACGGCTGACTTCGTAGGTGAAATCGACATGGCCGGGGGTGTCTATCAGGTTCAGGATATACTTTGTGCCATCTTTGGCCTTGTAATCGAGCCTGATAGCGTGGGCTTTGATAGTTATGCCCCGCTCGCGCTCCAGATCCATCGAATCCAGCACCTGCTCTTTCATCTGACGTTCAGGCAGAGTGTCAGTAATCTGCAGGAATCTGTCGGCCAGAGTTGATTTGCCGTGATCGATATGGGCGATTATCGAAAAGTTTCTAATGTGTTTCGTCATCTTGGGGAGTCAAAGTAGATGTAATTCGGTCTTGTGTCAATTAAGAGTTGCAAAGCCGTCATTGCGAGGATCCGCCTCGGCGGGGACGAAGCAATCTCGATTCGTGGTTAAAAGTTGGAGTCCCCTCATGGCGGGTACTCTAACCTTGACTTTTTCTTCCTCCGAAATATTTTCCGGGAAACTGATGAATACACCCCCGGGTTTTTCAGCCTCAGCGTCCTTGAATGCTTTGCGCACAATTTCGGGAATGGTCTCCGCTTCAAGTATTTCTGTGCTGTGTTTGGATATCGGATCAAAGAGGCTCACCAGATCCAGTATCTGGTGACTTTCCTTGTGCATTCGGGCCGTCGAGCCCTGTCCTGCGATGGCCACCAACGGGGCGCGATCCATATTGGCATCGGCAAAACCGGTCATAAGGTTGGTTGCTCCCGGGCCAAGTGTGGACAGGCACACTCCGGCTTTGCCCGTCAGGCGGCCGTGAACATCCGCCATAAAAGCGGCTGCCTGTTCGTGCCTGACAGTGATAAATTCAATACTGCTACCACGCAGCGCGTCCATGACGAAAAGATTTTCTTCGCCGGGAATACCAAAAATTTTATCGACGCCTTCGTTCTCGAGACATCGTATGAACAGTTCTGCGGCCGTGGGCATATTTTTTATTGGTGTTGATGAGTTGCGAAAGAAATATTCCGACTGAAATAGTTATGGCTGATAATCTGCTTGAGGGGGCGCGGGACTCTAAATTTTATTCACCCAGACCGAATGGATATTTACAAATTCCCGAATTCCGAAAATGGATAACTCACGACCATAGCCGGACTGGCGGATGCCACCGAAAGGCATACGCGGGTCAGACTTGGACATGTCGTTGACAAAGGCAGCGCCGGATTCGATCTGGTCTGCCGCGATACGCTCTCCACGCTCCAGGTCCTGCGTCCAGACGGAGCCGGCCAGACCAAAAGGGGTATCATTCGCAACCCGAATGGCCTCGGCCTCGTCCGGGACCCGGATCAGCGTCGCAACCGGCCCGAACAGTTCTTCCGCCCAGGCTGCCATGCCCGGCCGGACATCGGCAAGGACGGTCGGCGGGTAAAAGGAGCCCGCACCACCCGGTATCTCGCCGCCGATAAGTATCCGTGCGCCGGCAGAAACGGTACGTCTGACCTGATCGGCAAGGCCATCGCGAAGATCCATCCGAGCCTGTGGGCCAATGTATACCCCTTCTTCTGAGGGATCGCCCATCTTGAGGTGACTCACTGCTTCCACAAATTTTTGTTCAAATTCCTCGTAGACGGCGTCCACGATTATAAATCGCTTGGCAGCAATACAACTCTGGCCACTGTTCAGGAAGCGACCGACAATGCCGGTTTCCACGGCCTTTTCAATATCGGCGTCTTCGAGGACAATGAACGGGTCGGATCCGCCCAGTTCCAGCACACATTTCTTCAACACTTTGCCGGCCTCGGCCGCAACGGCGCGCCCGGCATTGACACTCGAAGTAATGGTCACCGCGGCGACGCGTGGATCGTGAAGTACGCGGGTTGTCTCCGGTATATCGATCTGAAGCGAACGGAACAGGTGTTCCGGGAATCCCGCATCACGAAATACGGACTCGATCATAAGCGCACAGCCGAACACATTTGGAGCGTGTTTGAGCAGACATCCGTTGCCTGCCATAAGTCCAGGAGCGGCAAAACGGAATACCTGCCAGAATGGGAAGTTCCAAGGCATGATTGCCAGAACCACTCCCATGGGTTTGTAGGTGACAAAACTGTGATGTGCATTCGTGGCGATGTCC
Source organism: Bacteroidota bacterium (assembly GCA_022571255.1). Lineage (GTDB taxonomy): Bacteria > Bacteroidota > Rhodothermia > Rhodothermales > UBA10348 > N075bin62. The sequence continues at coordinate 8,015 of JACZYD010000116.1, read as the reverse complement.
TCCGGAGCCAGAAATTTTTCGGCATTTTCGGCGTAATAGCGGCATACCCATGCACATTTTTCTACTTCCGAAACACCCTGGGTTGCAATTTTCCCCATTTCGTCTGTCATCATCTGTGCATAACGCACCTTATTGAGCAGAAGTACTTCACCGGCCTTGAGCATCAGCCGGGAGCGGTCCTCGAAAGAGACGTTGCTCCATGACTGCTGCGCCCGATGTGTCTCTTCCAAGACGTCCTGCACGTTTGCTGCCGTCATTTCCGGGTATTCAGCGATGACATCTCCAGTCGTGGGATTAATACTTTTGAACATTATTTATGACTCCAAATCATTATTTAAGGCGGCAGAAACAGACCCGGTGCGGCGTACAGGGACAGGGATTCTCTTCCGTTTGCCTCCGTACCAATTGCAATCCGTTTGGCTCCGTAACAATTACAATCCGTTTGGCTTCGTAACAATTACAATCCGTTTGGCTTCGTAACAATTACAATTCGGTTGGCTCCGTAACAATCACAATTCGGTTGGCTCCGTAACAATCACACCGGATCTGTGTTCTGGAAATTAACGTGTTGTTACGACTTCGCTGCGGAAATGCATATGTCACAGGATCGAAATCAAATAACCGTAGTCGAAAGGATCATTGAGATCACATCCAGACGATGCGAAATCCAGCATAACAAGAATAAGCGCACGAGGTGGATATGGGTGATATGACGTTCTCAATTTCGTTCTCACAGCTTCTGAACAGCGAACTCTGAACAGCGAACTCTGAACAGCGAACTCTGATCGGCGAACTCTGAACAGATTATGACACGAAGAATCACAATCACAATCGGGTTCAGATCCCAGCCGAGATCCTGGTGCTTGAACTCAGGTCATTTCAAACGCTCACCGCCGGATGATCGAAGATTCTTTTCTCAAGAAGACTCTTCTTTCGAGGCCGTTATTCGTCACTGACGTAGCGCTGCCAGACATCGATGTAGAGCTCCCGAAAAGGTACCCACGTATCCCGTGCGGCATCGGGATGGTTCAGCCTGACGATATTCATCGTGATCTGTAGACTTTTCAAAGCGGTGTTGAACTGACTCTTGGTGCACCCGACTTCTTCAATTGCCATCCTGCGGAGCGTTCCCGTCTCTGCGGGTTCTTCCGACACTCTGCCATTGATATATTGAGCCAGGCTGTTGAGGCCTCGGACGTCTTTGTACGCCCAGGGAAAGTGAATGTCGGCCATGTAGTCCATGTCCATCAGTACCGCAAAGCCGCCCTTGATCTTCCCGTAAAAGATGTCGTCCGGATAGTCGGCCGGAAGCTGGGTCTTCCAGGTCCAGACGGCGCTTACCTTCTGTCCCCAACCCGTTTCTCCGGCTTGTTTTTCAGGTAGATCAACGTTTTCAAACAAAGACGTGTGTTTCACCTTCTTGCTCGGGAAAACCGTGCAAACCTTCACCTCTTTTATCAGCTGACGCGCCTGAGCAATCGTTTTAATCATGGGATTATCATTCCCCCTCGTCTCGCGCATACCAATAAACACCTGCGCCTATGGACCCGATCAATGCCAACTCCAGTGCGTAAATCCCCCAGACGCGTTGCCCTTTTAATCTGGTGAATCGCGTTTCAATGGGTTCGCCGATGCGAAAGGATCTTCCCACGACCGGATTTCTATAAAACGGTGCCCATTTGAGTTCTCCCGTCGATTCAATTCGCCACGGGATATAAAACAACGATGCCACGATTAAAGCTATGGTTACCGTTCCAGCGATTCCTCGTTGTTTCTGATTCACGGTTGTTTCTGATTCACGGATGGTCAGCCTCTTGCAGGATGTACCTGAATGCAACTCCTGTCGAGGATTCGCGAGTCCGTATTATAGTCTCTGTGACCAAAAAAAGGAAGATTCAACTACTTCTGCTCATAACTGAGAATTGGCGATTTTAAAAGAGGTCATATCGTCGACATCCCATGACTGCAACGTTTTGTGGAATCGGCGGTGCTCCATCAATCCACCAGCCGAACATCAAACCGCGCTGCTTCGGGAACGCCGAATTCAATCTTGTCGAATGACGAGTGCAGCGGGTTGATCAGGAAATTCGATTCACGAGGCACGACAATACTCGGAATCTGAAGAATCAGTGATCTCTGTTCGGCCAGCCATCTGTCTCCGAACTCCTGAGACGCGCTACCGAATGGCAATGAATCCCAACCGGCCGGGAGATCTCCTTCTTCAATGATTTCAATGTGTTTTCTGTCAATAAAAGCAGGTACAAAAATGTGCCCGATTAAAGAATGTTTGTCGTCAACCTGGACCAACAACTCAAGCATAGCCAGCGATAAAGATCCTGACGTATAGACGACTCTCAGACCAGAAGAATTAAACCGACCACCAGCAATTTCAGCTCCTTTACCGGAAAAAGCCTCTCCTGTAAAATGAGAGTCTATGATGCGGAAGATTTCAATCAAACGGTGATGCCAAATTGAATTTGACGAAGGGCTCGTTCGACCAGAGAGACCCCGGGTTCAGTTCGTGCTACGTCGAGTGGAATTTGATCTCCTAACGAATAGCTGGGTTTCTTCAGCCACTTCCTGGCGTTGTCCTCGCTTCCCAGTACGGAAACGGCGATTTCAGCCAGGCGTCCCACTCGATATACCCGTTCTGACTCGTCCGGAGGAAGTCGATCTTCTGTTCTTCGTCGCGTCAGCGTCCGCGTGGATATCTGGAGGAGAACGGCTAGTTGTCGATTTGAAAGTATTAGTTTTTTCTGGATATCGTCTAAGGTGTCAGGGAGCAGACCGATTGAAACATTCATGGCTGCCGTAGGCAGGTCCCATTCCGAAAATGGGGTTATTGTTACCGATCGGTCATGTCTCTTGCTACGCCGCTTATCGTGTTTACCTGATGTACGTGTTTTGAAACGAACACCGGTCTCCTGGACTCTATCTGGTTTTCTTTTTGTCATTTTTAGCCAAAAGGCATAATTCTTTAAGCCATATGCGTCAGTATACGAGTTGGACGAGTGGATGTTCACTCTATAGACACAACGCGAGGCAATTAATAACCAATCTGCTTTTCTTCTTCCAGAATTTCCCGGAGCCGGTCGGCGGATTCGGGCGACTCAGACAGTTCCAAAAGGATCTTCAGCTCACGGAATACCAGCTCCCAATCGAGGGTCCGACCGCTGCGCTGGACGATCCGGCCTATATCGACCCAATCCTGATCACGACCGGCAACCGTTTTCAGCACGACCAGGTCTTCCGCGGAGCAGCAGCGAAGCGGTGCCTCGACTCCAAAATCCACGTCGACCGCTCGCTCCATAACGCGATACTCATACGGCGTGAAACCCAGAGAAATATCTATCGGGGTCCGGTCGGCAGAAACGCCCAGATACATTCGTGCATTCCGGACCAGCTACTCGATGTCGTCAATTCGAGGACTGACGATCCGGCGCAGCTTGTCGAGCATCTCTGATTCCTGACCGAGGTCACATAGTGCCGTGAGATCGATATCGACTGTTCTGCGCACTTCGCCCCAGTGCTGCTGGGCCAGGCCTCCAATGAAACAGAAAATGATTTCTTCCTTTCGAAGAGCTCTTTGCAGATGCATGGCAGACCGGAAATAGTCCTGGTCCGGCTCCTGCACCGACCAGACAAATTTCAGATCGTGAAGCCAGTCGTCTTGCGTCAGCCCTCGCAGGCGACGAACGCGGTCTTGCTCGGCAGCTTCATACCCACGCTGCTGGATCCGGTATGCTTTTTTGAGGTCCATCTGTTGAATATAAACCAAGTGGATATAGAGCGGACCGGCGCTTCAGCGTAACCATCGGTCCCCTCAATCCTCATTCAACACTGAATTGAACGGAAAAGCGGGTGTTATCCCAGTCCAGATTCAGCTGACCTCCGCCGTCGGTCTCATCCGCCGAAAAAGTGAATCGTTCCGAGAAGGCCGGTGCCGATGACATGGTCATGGGGACGCGCGCAAAATCCTGACTGGAATCGTACTGCGTGCCCCACTGCCCGGTCTGGCTGTTGATGATCAGCGTCTGGGAATCAGCCGTAAAAGTGGTCCAGAGCGTATAGGTACCTGCCGGAATGGAAGTCCCTTCAATCACGATGTTTTTACTCGTGCTGAACATCGTGGCCGAGTTGGCGCCGGTGCGCCAGACCTCGTTGTACGGGACAAGGGTGCCCCAGATATCGCGTCCACGCTTGGCCGGTTGGGAATAGATAATTTCAATGTCCGTTCCGGCAATGGAACGGCTTAATTCTGCTCTCGGAGAAGGTGTTCCCATGCCCGTACCGGCGGCGTCCATGGCGGCCCACCTGTCGGCGAGTTCATCAACATCGAGCGGTAGAGATCTGCGGGTTTCACTCTTCATCGTCGTTTTAAGCGCTGAGGCACCGAGGAGCTGTTTGCCGTCTCCAAACCAGCCGTATCGAGGAGAACCGAAAAAATCCATACTGATTGAGTCGGCAGATAAAACCATCGATCGATTCTGCTGCGGAGCAGTACTCGTCGGATAAATAAGCCACGTTTCTGCCTCTTCCGACTCCATATCGCCGAGCTGCAGCCCGACTTGCTCAAGAACGAACCCTGCGGCTGTCGCGCGGCCGAGCGTCGGAATGGTTCCGTGGGGTGCCTCCATCGTTATGGATCCCGGGTTCTGTCCGCCCTCCCGGACCAATGTGGCTTGTCCGTCTTCAAGGGAGACCGTCCAGGACATCTGGAACTCTCTGGATCCGTCACTCTTGGGTGTCGATCGCTCGGCAGAAAACTGCTGAATCGTACCGTCATCCGCCAGGATTGCCGTGTACGAGATCATGTACGTGGACGGACTACGCGCGACGAGTATTCCGTTAATTTCGTTTTCGGTCCGAGTATATATCTCTACGCTCAATGAATCTGAGCCCAGCGTAGTCACAAGCGTCCGTGTGGCTGACGGACTGAAATCAATCTCAGGAGTATTGGTATCCGTACCGTCAGTACATCCGGACGTCAGCAGAACGAGCAGGGCCGCGGGTAACAGGAAGAATTCGCTTCGATATTTCATGGTGGGAGAGTCGGCGTTTTGGGTAGGTGGGATCTAACCGTGTACTCGGGGAAAAGCATTCCGTTGCGCGAATACCGCGAGTTTCAGTGCAGATGAGGCCAGGAACAGATTCTGTCGAAGCAAAGCAGATGCCTGACCTTTGACAAAACAGACACGAAGGACGACTCTTCAGCGTGTTTGCATCTCTGAGATTTGGCCGGTATACATTTCCCCGGTATGGACAAAGGTGTCGATCAAGCCGATTTGATCAAATAATCAAGCTGTCCAGTTTGGATCGGGTTCACGGTCCACTTTGATCGGAACAGGCAAGCGTAGAGATGTACCTGTCGGGCCCGCAATATTATTTGTTATGGCAATCGAGACGAGCGTGCTTATAGTTTTGCAGAAATTCGGGGTTCTGCCTTTAGGATTTCCTGTTTTAACGTATCGTGAGTTTCAGCCCTGAACGGCTAACTTCTGTTTTCATCGATACTGAATGGCCCGGCGCCGAAAAACATCAGTAAAGATAGACCACCCATGATGGATAGATTCTTCATGAACATGGCCTTCTGCAATTGAGCTTCCATTCCCTCAAGCGTCCAGAAGTCGTGGAAGATGATCGATACCGGGATGAGGAACAGGAAAAGCGCAGCTGCACCGATCTTCACCTTAAAACCGAGCAGTATCGAGAGTCCGCCGAGCAGTTCGATGGCGATCGCGGTCACAAGAAAGAGTGGGATCATTGACATCCCTGCATAAGCCATATATCCAGCGGTCTCTTCCCAGCCGCTGAGCTTGGACAGGCTGCTCAACACAAAGATGAGAGAAAGCAGGATTCGGCCCGTCAGCAAGAGGTATCGTTTAATGTTTTCCATTATTGAGCCTTGCGGTATTGAAAAGTTCACCATGATGCGGCATCAATCTCCGCGCTCATGGCTGGGGTTCGTGAGAGGCTCTTTATTTTCGTCGAAGAAAGTACGGACACTTTGAGGCTCTTGACAGGTTAATTTCTTCACCGCATCCTTGGCTGGGCCGCAGAGGCCGATCTTCATCGCAGCGTCGAAGGAGGCCTTCCGTCCGGCGATGGGTTCTGGCAATTCGCTTTCGATCATGCCGGGGACGAGTACTTCTTCGCCGACAGGGATGAATGTAATCTCTGGAGCAGGAGTTTTCCCGCTGTGGTGAGCAAGAGCTGTCTTTTTGTTCACGCCTGTCAGTCGCGCCGCCTGCTTGAGGTGGCTCTGATCCATATTCAGGATCGTCTCAAATGCATAATCAGCGCATACAGGTCAAGACCGTCAACGACTCGGCTCGACCGGGATTTCTGTTATCGCCGGGTACATCACGAGGTTCTGAATAAAAAACTCCATCATACGGTCTCGATTGATGCCTGAATGGCTGCGGTCCGGGCCCACCTGCACATCGAAACTTTTGCCGGCTTTCTGAAGTGCCTGAATGAGCTGCATCATGTTGGAAGGATGCACATTGTTGTCCGCCGTTCCCCAGTACAACATCAGGCGGCCCTTCAGATCTTCCACATAGGTCATCACGGAACCCTCGTCGTAGCCTGTCTCGTTTTCCTGCGGAGTTCGCATATATCGCTCTGTGTAGATGGTGTCGTAGTGACGCCAGTCGGTGACGGGCGAAGCGGCCGACGCCGCCTGGAAAACATCCGGGTACCGCACGATTCCCATTGCAGAAACGTAGCCACCGTAGGAGGTGCCAAAGATTCCCACGCGCGAACCGTCGACATACGGGCGCTCCCGAAGCGCTTTGACGCCTGCGGCCTGATCGTCAACCTCCACCACACCCAATTTCTGGTAGATGGCATCCAGGAATCGTTTGCCACGCCCGTTCGCACTGCGCGAGTCGAGCCATGCGACTAGGAAACCATATTCTGTGAGGGCATTCGCGGTTCTGAAAAATTCTCTCGCGCCATTCGTATTGGGACTGGCATAAACGCTGATCAGAAGCGGGTACCTTTTCGAAGGATCAAAATCGGATGGTTTGCTGAGAAATCCGTACAGATCCGCCTCACCGTCGGCGGCCTTGAAGGTAAATATTTCATTGCGTTCAAGCCCGAGCTCATGGAAACCTGTCATGTCGCTGGTTGCGAGTTCCGCGATTATGCTGCCCGTGTCGTCGAGCAGACGGGTAACCGGGGGCACGTTGTGGGTCTGAGCGATATCAATAAAGTAGTTGCCTCCGGGTGACGCCCGAATGGTGTGATTGAGATCAGGATCGGTCACGCGCACGTCGTCCCGACCGTCCAGCGACTGAACTCTTCCGACAGCGCACCATATTCATCCGCCCCTGCTCCATCCGGGGCCGTGGTCGCTGATAGTCGTTGTATGGTGGCTGTTACATCCTGCTGCTGCGGAGTCCACGATTCCTGAGCAGATGCCCGGGACGACGAACAAATCAGAATGAACAAAAAGGCAACGAGCTTCACAAAAGATTTCATTTCGATATCGATCAGATGATTGAGGTGCGTTAAAAATCCGACAGGTCTTCGGAAAACAAGACGAGGCATCCGCATGGTTTGTTGCCGTGTGGCACCCTGTTTGCACTGGTTGAATGGCAGATTGAATTCCCGAACACGAACTGTCGGCCCTTTCGAAACCGGGTACCAGGCAATGCCCCATTTGGAGCCAAAAAAGCAGTTATTCGAGTCGATTCGTTTCATGCGCACCGTTACCCCGACAATTCTATTGCTCGGATTCGTGTTCATTTCTGTGGACGCACGGGCCCAGGACATGGACGCTCGGGCCGGCACCGCGGACGCTCGGGCCGGGGATATCTCCGGGACCGCGTGGGTGACAGATTGGCCCGAATCGCGGACTGCGCCTGTTTCGCGGACTGCGCCTGTTTCGCGGACTGCGCCCGACTCGCGCCCTGCGCCCGGATCAGAAAATTCTGCTCCTGCTCTTGATTACAGCCGTTATGAACTGCTGTCGTTTATTGACAGTCTGGCCATTTACTATCGGTTCTCGG
>JACZYD010000115.1 GCA_022571255.1 Bacteroidota bacterium | reverse complement strand
AAAGGAGCTGTCAAGTCTCCACGAAGGTAACATCGCCCGGTATTCCATCAGGCCCTCAGAATTCAAGTCGTGGAAAAAATCGCGCACGGAGTAAGAAGTAGATCCTGATTCTCAGGGCCTGGCGAATCGTTTGAAGCTCGGCTGAGGAGTGACTAAGTTGCCAAGGCTTCTTTGCTATACTGTTTCCTCGTCACTGGGAGGTAAGTAAGATGCTGTTCAGAAGATTCGCAGTTTTTTCCGCGGTGATTACCGCTGTCCTGACCCTCTCGCCGCACGTATCCGACGCGCAGGTTGCTCCAGAGATCATCTGGTCCAGCCTTATCGACCGTCAAAGCGATATGGCGATCGATATTCGGCAAAAGCGGCATGGCGCTCTCGTCGTTGCAGCAAGACCTCAAGAATTACGCATCACAGTTCCTATCTGATCGATTTCTTAAAAACCAAAATGCGGGAAAATAGGACTGTTCAACCTGGATTGTGCCGCGGTCTTTTAGCGGGTCTGCTTTTTTGTATAAAAGCATCGATTGTTCTCGGGCAAGGCAATGCATTTGTGTTAGGCGACTTGCGCTATGAACTGATTAATACGATCGGCGAAAGTGATGAAAGTGAAATATTCTTTTCAAACATAGTCGCCGTCGAAACCGACGGTCAAGGCAACATTTACGTGTTGGATCGAACCCCGTATACACTCTGGAAGATCGGGGCGAACGGAATTGCCCAGTGGAAATTAGAAGAGAACGGCAAAGCTCCCGGAGAATTACAGCGGGCGAGCTCCGTTCATTATCACGACAACAAGATCTATGTTGGTAATCAGTCTGGACGGAGGATAGATGTTTTCACGGTTGAAGGCGAGTTGGTGAGAACGATTTCCCACGAGACTATGGGAATTGATCAGTTTCTTGTGGCAGGATTTATTGACGATTCAACGCTTGTTTTAACGTCACCGAGAAAAATGCCCGTTGGCATCATTTTCCATTTCCTATCGATCATTAATGACACGATTACAGAATCGTATTCGAGGTCGTTTTTCGACACAACCTCCGATCAGCTCGAAGGGATGTCGGTCACGTATCCCACGTCTGCGTCAAGCGGATCGATCGCAGTCGAGCATATACACTCCGGCGAAACCGTCGTCCTCAATCGAAGCCTAGATATAGTCGGCGCTTATTACGAAAATGGCACGCGATATTTACCACCACAGTTTCAGAGGACCAACCGCGGATTGGTTCCGCATATCCCCACGTTGACATATGCACCGGTAGACGTCGACGGACAATTCTGGTTAACCGAAATCGCCTGGGTCGACGGATATTCAGATGCGGACGACTACCTGAAAGCGGTTTCAAGTCAGAACGATCCAAATTTGACGTGGAACTCGATCGCGGTTTTGATTGACCGATCGGGGACTCCAATAGCATCGTATTCACCTTTTGACGAGCCGGTGGACCATGCTCACAAAATGTTCTACGCTGGGAAAAATGGTTTACTCGTGACTCAGCCTTCGCCTGATTTCCCCTATCTGAACGTATATCGTCGGAGAAAATGACGAAATACGATGTAATAGTTGTAGCACAGGCAATATTTAATGACGTTGATCAGGCCCCTGCATATCCCGGTATGTAGTGCAGGTGCTATTCACTCTCAGGCAGGTATCGATAAACCAGAATCGGTGGGTTCGAGTCCAATTCGCCTTCGTGTTCATAGGAGGATCCAACTCGCAAAAGCAAGCCGTGTCCGGCTCCCGGGAAGTTCGTCTCATATCCCACCATAAAGATCGGCTCATTGTTGAGCACCCGACCTGAGATATGGACGATTTGCCACGCTATGCCCCGCATTGACGTGGAAAATTCTTCATAACTATTGCGATGGCGAACGACAAGGATTTCGTCGGAAAGCACAAGCATCCCGAGTGTTGTTGATTTCCCTTCTCCGATAACACGAAATTCAGCAAATAACTGTTCGGTAGTCATAGGGCCTGGTGAAACGTCTCTCGTAATGGGTCGATAATACTCCGGCACTTCGCCGATCTCTTTTATTTCTCTTGTTTCGATCGATATCAGGGAGACAAGCGGATTTTGATGTTGGCTGAACGCGAGGTGCAGATCACCGACGGATGCCAGCTGATTGATTCCCTTGATGCGAAAATTGTACTCGCTAAAGGCGTCGTCCTCGAAGATCAGTCGTTTTTCTTGCGCCGCAGTCACTCCGTATATCTCGATTTTGTCAGGGAGATTGCTGTAGACGAATACTTCCTCACTGAGACCGGCAACGATTTCAGAGGGATTGAAAGAGAACAGATCGATCGAGTGAAGACAGTTACCTTTGTCATTATATATCATCCCGGCGGGAATCGTATTGCTGGCTACCACGATCCCTCCGGATCGATCAAATCGCGCTCTTAGTGGTCTGTGATTGTACCCCGGATGACAATCTTCCGGATTTAGAACTCTTTTGAGATTTCCACGAGCATCGTAGAGAACAACTCTTGAGTAATATTCCGCCACAAGCAAGTTGCCTTCATCGTCGATATCGATCCACTGTATGTTTCCGTGTAAAACGCTATCGGAGAGTGTGATCAATCCGACCGGTTCGAAGTATTTGTCGAAGCTCGCAGACCGAACGAAATGGTCCCGCTCCGCTTCGTAGGGCTCAAGATCCCAACGGGCCAGGAGAGCGTCCTGTTGAGCGATCAATTCTTGGACGCCCGCGCGCGCAGGCGGGTCGGCGACTAAATGGGAGTCTGAGCCGCCATTTTGCGGGTTGCAACCAGATAGGATTATCTGGCTCGCTAACAGCAGTAGAATGAACGATCTCAATTTTTTCATGCTCAACTCCCGAGCGACCCGATGCCCGTTCGGCCGCTCACTTCAATGAATAGTTTGTACCGGGGCCCTGTCCGTGCCTCACGATCCGATCCATCTTAACCAACCCGGTCAGGAGTTTCTTGATGGATGGGGAAGGGATCCCAAGCCTTTTCGCGATTTCTCCGGATCGACGCCCGGGATGATCTCCGATAAAGACCAGAACCGACTTCTCTCTTGGTGAAAGCTGGGAGTCACGATTCTGAAGATTCAGTTTGGCAGTCAGTTTTTGTTGAAGATTCTGCAACGCTCCCAGATAGAAACTTACCCAGCCGCTGACGTCTTCGCCGGGACGATTTATTTGACAACGGCGTAATTCACGGTAATACTCGGATTTGCGATTTTCGATTTCGTGTTCAAAGCTTACGTACTGAATCCACGAGTAACCCTGCTTCAGCGTGAGGAGAGTAGATAATAAGCGGCTCAGTCGCCCATTACCGTCTTGAAAAGGGTGAATGCTCAGAAAATCATAGGTGAAAAGGTTACATTTGACGAGTGGATGTGTGTGGTCATCGTCACCATACCAATTAAGCAGTGATTGCATTGCCTCTTGGGTTGGAAGACCAGGATCTGGAGGATTGAAGATGATCTGTTACGATACGATACGGTTCGATGATATTCGATTTCGGTTCGATCGAGGACATATTTGATGAACCGGACAGATTGGAGATGCTTTCACACACGAGTCCGGCGGGATCAGGCTGTCTACGTCTTCATGGCCCGCTGCCGCTGGCGCGCATCCGTTAGCGCAAACCCAGATGAGTCTTGAGCGCTTTCTCCAGCGACACCATTTCTTCGACAGACACGGACGTAATCTGGCGCGATAACCTCGATTTACTGACCGTCATGATTTGATCCGTCATTGCTTTATTTCTGACCCCGGCGATAAGTACATATGATTCGCTCGGATAGAGCTTTCCGATCGACGACGTCAGCGGTACCACCTGAACCCGATTCAGGTATTGGTTGGCGGCGTTGTTGCTGACGATGACCGCTGGCCGGGATTTTCTGATCTCGCCACCCACAGCTGGACCCAGCTCCACCCACCAGACGTCACCTCGCTTCATGAGTCGCATCCACCAAGAGCGATTCCGACCATTCTATTGCAGCCTTTTCCCGGTCAATATCCGCGGCCATCCTCTCGTAGGCACTTGACAGATCTGCTTCCAGGACATGCGGACGGACCATCTGCTCAATAAATTGACTGATTTTACCTGCCCCTATGACACGGTAGAGTCCGTCGTATACCCTCTCGTCGATTGTAATTGTAAGTTTTTTTTGCATCTCAAGGCCAGCAGTGAATGATACGTGTAATAGACGTGTACATCGCAGGTCAGTTCCTGGAATGATCAAAGGGTGATTGGCAATATGGCCGCTCTTATCGAAGAAACACGAGCATTAAGCCGTGAGTCCACGATGGCGCTTTCGGTCTTCGATCTTGACCGACCGTTCGAAGTATTTTTGAACGTTGCAACCAGAATGATAACCGTTGCAACCATCCGGACAGGCAGGTGTAAAATTCCTTCTCAGCAATTATATAGCCGGAGTATTATGACAAAAAGTAGACCTGTATGGTTTGGCATGAAGGTTACTCCAGAGCAGAAACGGAAGATCAGGCGCCTGGCAGAACGTGAAGGGACATCGGCGAAAGAGGCAGTATTACGATTGATAGAAGATGCTCTTTCCGTCGACAATATCGATGCCCCTCAAGGTTCATTTCTTTCGGGAATCGAGCATATCATTGGTTCGGTTGAGGGCCCTCCAGATCTGGCTTCGAATTCGAAATACATGAATGGTTTTGGCAGATAGAATCAGTTCATGCGCGTTCTTTTAGACACCGGGCCCTTGGTGGCGCTATTGAATCGGAGAGATACGTTCCATTCGTGGAGTGTGGAGAAAGCCGGAACATTGGAGCCGCCTTTTTGGACGTGTGAGGCAGTCATTGCCGAGGCTCATTATCTCCTCAGAGCGACCGCTCAGGGAAATCGACGTTTGATTGACCTGCTCGGTTCAGGAAAAATTGTACTCCAGGCCGCTGAATCGGACAGCCTCGTACGTGTGGGTGATTTGATGTTGAAATACGCGAACGTACCAATGTCATACGCAGACGCCTGTCTTGTCTACATGGCTGAGCTCGAGGAGAGCAGCATTTTTACGTTGGATAGCGATTTCCGGACCTATCGAAAGAATCAGAAAGACATATTGGATTTACTCATTCCGCGATGAGACGCCGGCCATTTATTAAAGGACAAGACCCAGGCCAGGTTTTGGCCTGGCAACAGACGGAAAACCAGAAGATATTGCTCTCCGTTCATCTGCCTGGACCGGTGGTAGAAGGTATCCGGCTACCTGTCACCCTGTTATAAGTCGGGTCGTTCTCCAGGGAGTACGTGAGTATCTAACGCGAACCATTATTCGAATGAAAGGTCAGCCTGAGTTAGAAATGCCGAATAGGCTGGATAATATTCTCTCGGGTTTGGCTGTGTTCGTCGGAGCCTTGCTGATACTCGGTGGATGCCGGGCAAATGACCAAAGGATTATCGTTTCGACTCACAAGGATTTCGAAGACTTGTTTGCTCTTGTCGATACGATACAGTTTGACGAGAGCATTCTCATCGCGCAGATCATTTCGCTTGATGTTTCGGATGGGGGCCAGTTTTTGGTCAGTGACTACTCATCGGGTCAGATCCACGTTTTCTCATCGTCCGGTGGGTACGAACACTCGCTCCAGACCGAATCGTGTCCTTCCGATACAGAGTTTCGCCCATTGCATGCCCGGTTTCTCGGTGGCGGACGGGTTATCGCCTCGACGGGCAATGAATCGTATCTGTTTGGCGCGGATGGTCACTGTGAGCGCCGCGTTGAGTCCTTGACGCCGCCACCGCAATCATATTGTTCGCATCGCGATACGCTGTTCACATACACCGCGCTGCGCGATCGCCCGATTGTTCGTGCGTACTCGTCTTCAATGGAACTACTGAAGGAGTATGAAATCGCCAAACCAGCGTTTCCAGCACTGACGAAGATTTACCAGGGACTTAATGGGCGTTATCTCGCCTGCTCTGACGAGGGAGTCTACTATCTATATCCGGAAAGCAGCGATGCCCGGTTGCTCGGTAGTCATAAAGCAGGATATCGTCATAGACCAGCATATTATTATGCGCCGACCCGCGACCGAAAACGGGGCGACATGGCCACCCTTATTGAAGACGGACAAACATTAAGCCGTGAGTCCACAATGGCGGTTGCTGTGTTCGATCTTGACGGCGAACACCGCATCGTCGCATTCGCCAATTCTCCGCGGTATATGGACGGGACCAGATCTTTTTCGATGGGATTGAATATTGTCAGTGATCGAGCCGAGAACGCCGGCGATGTCAGCACGTTTGTTACGAGGCAGCCGCTGGCCGCAAAGAGTGGGTTATTATACTTGATGGGTGACAACAAACTGAAGGATTCAGATGAACCCGGCAACCCTATGATTGAGGTCTGGAGATTCGTTCGAAGATGAAAAGTATACTTGTATTGTGCGGCCTGATCGTCAGGCCAACGGCTCTGACGCAAGACGAGTCGGGGCGCGTATATATCTATGATGATGGAAGGCATCGCATAATATCGTTCGATCGAGATGGGAAACTATTGTGGTCATCCGGAGATGAGGGACAAGCACCCGGCCAACTAAATGGCCCGACAGACATATCGTATGACGGAGAAGCCTATCTCTACCTGTCGAATCAATACGGGACAAGACTGGATCGATATACAATCGATGGCGATTTCGACACATCATGGCCAATTCAAGATCTGGACATTGGGCGCGCCAGAATTGCCGGATTCCTGGAGGATGGACGGCTTGTTCTTTTCAGCGCGCTGGACGGATCATACGGGGCAAACGTATTCATCGTGTCCGTCGGAGAGCGACTCATTGTAGAGTCATCGTTTGAAATTAATCTGTCGTCCGGTTCTGATGGCGAGATACAGATGTCGGGAATGCCAAGCATCAGGACCGCCGGGAATGAAATTGCGGTTTCGCACGGTTCTCTGTATCGATTTACTACGTATGATTCCGGCGGAAATATCTTAACCGTTATTGAGCGGCCTTCTGTGCGTGTGCTCCAACCGATTGTCAGAGAAACATCGACTGGACCGCGAACGATCAGTTTCACGACGATGATACCTCCTTTCCAAATAGACGGTGGTTACTGGTTGGTCGGTGGGATGTGGCCAAACAACCTGTCGGACCCGTTGAAATATTTCGAGGACGTGAGCAAGGGCATTCGTTTTCCACTGGAATATGACCGAAGATTGGATCTGTACGACGGTAGCGGGCGATGGCTTTACGGGCTGGACACGGACGCGATTGACCATCATGCGATCAACAGGATCTTTGATGTCAGCAGCGCCGGTGATATCTATGCACTCACCGACAATGGCGCCTCGATCAGTCGAATAAAATTGGTGATTCGCGGTCGTGCCAACTGAAGTGGGATCCCAGCAAAAAGACTACGGAATATCGAAAGGCAAGAGACAATGAGCGAAAAAGATATCAGGACCTACGCGAGCGGCGAGCTGGACGCCATGGAGGCTCGCGGAGAAGATAAGACTGACTGGAAAGCGCTGGCCAAGATGAAAGACGAGGATGTTGATTGCTCCGATATCCCAGCGCTTGATGATGATTTCTGGGCGAACGCAGAATTGGTTATTCCGAAGTCTAAAAAACAAATCTAAGATAAAGTCGATCGCGACCTACTCGCTTTTTTTCGCAACGCAAGAATTTTCCGAGCCGGTTGTTCAGGCTCTCGATGGCATTTGTCGTCTTGAAACTCCCGCCCGGTTCCTCAAATACGCCCATACGAAACAGTGCGTCGATTTACCGAGGAATACATCGGTGTGATTGACCAGCGCCGAATGACCCAATTGCACTCAGCCCTGAGGATTTTATTGAATCACTTCGAATAGCCCTCTTTGATCCTTCAACTCTGTTACGTTTTCGTTCGAAAGTACTCATTGAGTGTGAAACAGTGTTGCGATGTTGAATAAAGGCGGGAATCGTTTTGTGAGATGATGCGATTCCGGGCAGTTCATAAAAAAACGCAGTGCCTTTATCCTGTCATATCCGGCAACACTAATTCTTCCAGGTAGTATGCACACTTGTATGTACTGGGATATGGAGTTTGAATGGAGCGAGAAAAAGAATCGGACCAATGTTGCCCTGCACGGTATCAGCTTCGAAAAAGCGAAATTCATTTTTTCAGGATTCTGCGTCAGATACGAAGACCACCGCAAGGACTATGGAGAAAAGCGACAGTTGAGTATTGGACCGATGGAAGAGATCGCTGTGATCGTTGTGGTCCATACGCAGCGCCATGACCGGATTAGAATAATTTCGGCGCGCTCAGCTAACAGGAAGGAAAGGAGACGATATCATGAAGCGTTACAAAAAAGAACTGACGACTGAAGAGTTAGCCGCACTTCCAGACGATCAAATTGATTATTCGGATATCCCTGAGCTCAGCGACGAGTTTTGGGAAAATGCGCGCATTGTAATGCCTTCGGTTGGCTCAAAAAAACAAATCTCAATTAAAGTCGATCGCGACGTTCTCGCTTTTTTCCGCAAAGGCGGACCGGGTTATCAGACCCGCATGAACGCTGTCCTGAAATCGTTTGTCCTCGCGCACCAGGACAAGGGCAAACGGAACCGGTAGAGGATGAGTGAACGCTCGGTTCTTCGCACGGGACGATTCGATGGAAGCGTGTCAACGTACATTTTGTGTATGCTCCGGATTATCATGAAGCGTGAATCCAGTACCAAGAATCTGCTTTTGCTGGCAACACTGATTTGCGGATCATACGGTACACTCGAACCGATGACATCGGTAGCGCAACCCCTGGAATTCAAAGATTGAGCGCGGGTTAGCAAGTTGGATTCAGAAAATGAGTATGACCTGATCGGCAAAATCAGCTCCATTGCTGTCGGGCAGAATTCCGAACTCTACTTCGCAAATAATCGTTCGATGCATATCCGGATGTATGATGCTGACGGTAACATTTTTAACGAGGCAATGCGGCCCTGCATTTCTTTGTCATCTTTTCGAATGGTTTCGGTTTTAAAAGATGCAAAAAAATCCACCTTATTCCATCACTTCATTGTCCAAGGTTTGGGGTCCATCTCTGTCGAGTCTGGTCCCTTGCTGACAACCGACCACAAATAGAACAGAGCACAAAAAAACGGAGCGCATTGATACGGAGATCAAAGGAGGTCGGATGCCCTTGTGGGAATTGAGTATAACACCAAATGTCTGATCGTATGTCTCCATGTTTTCCATTTTGTTGGTCTTCTTTACTTAATTTTTGTCATAAAACAGGACTGGGTGAACGCAGATAAGGAAGTAGGAGGATAAATGTGGCTCGATTCGACTGCCCGGAATAGCGATTTCGCGTTCCTTTTCCGGAAGTGAGTCGTCCGAGCCAAAAACCGTGGCTCCGTTCTCAAGAAACTTTGTTTTCCATTTGGAGAGTGTTACCGGATGGACCCCGTGCTCGTGGGCAATCTCGGCTTCGGTTCGCTCGCCCGTGAGGGCCTCGCGAACCAGATTGAACTTGAATGTTGCACTGAAACGCTTTCTCTTTCCCATAATATCCCTTTCGTGTATTATGGAAAGATACCGATCCTGATCCTGCAGTCAGGTTAGATCCTTAGTCCTGTCTCTGCTACGAAGAAGGGGGCGCAGTTCCTGGCACAAAACTGTGCTGTTGTTGGCAGGAGAGAAGGGTAGCGCTGAGTGTTAACGTAAGGACGGTGCTGAATCTGTGGAGCGGCTGCATATTGCAACGAAGAGGTGAGTGCTGCACACTATATTGCGGTGATTACCGCGTAGCAAACTGCACGTGCTGCGATTAAGATCCAAACGTGAGTATCTCATGCGGATTAGCAGTGTCCTTTTCATTCTGTTGGTCGGCGGTTGTCGCGGCCCGGAATCCCGCGAAGTAATCGAGGTACCGCTGGAGTCGAATATGCCGTATCAGGACTTCGAATTCCGAGAATTCGGGAAGGAGACACTTGCCCCGATCGCTGTCGACATCCCCCAAGAGGCTATCCACCTTCGTCGGTTTCTTGCCGACCCTGACTCCTACCCGGAAATCAAACTGGATATTGATCACCGTGGAATCGTGTTCATATCGTCGCTTTCGAACGGGAGAATCCTGATTCTTGATCGGATGGATGATCGCTTGATTCAGTACGATTTGCAGAATCATTCTTCCATTGTAGTCGCTCAGCACGGTGAAGGACCTGGAGAGCTTTCCTTCTCAGAAGATTTAATCGTGACAAACGACATTGCGTTTGTCGGCCGGGCAGATCGAAGGATTTCTGAATTTGACTGCTCGAAGGAGGTTTGCGCCGCTTCAACTTCTATCCGGCTCGCTGTCAGCGCTTATTCTCTAGATAACGTGGGCTCGGATTCTATGGTCGTATTGGGAGTTGCACCGGTTACAGAGGCGGTAGGGCCTGCTGGGAATGCGGCGGCAGCGGATCGAAAATCGGTTACCGTAATCGACCGAAATGGAACGGCCGGTCACATTCTCGT
>JACZYD010000114.1 GCA_022571255.1 Bacteroidota bacterium | reverse complement strand
GGCGCAACGGGTGCTCAGTGCCGGAGAAATTATCGCTGATCTGGATTGTTCCCATCCCGGAATGGTTTTCAAAGATTGCTCGCCAACACCCGTGCAAGATTCTTCCGATTCCGGTACCGAGGAATCTGACGCGGACAACTCAAGTCCAGAAAAAAGGGGGGCATCTGAATCGCTACCCTCAAAACACATTTCTGCCGCTGAAATACTCTGGGAACTGACCGAAAAGCCTCTGCATATTGATGAGTTATCTCAGAGATTCGGGAATCGATCTCCAAAGACGCTCGTATCACTGATCAAAATGGAGAGCGCTGGGATTGTACAACGGTTACCCGGGGGATATTTTGCAGCTCGCCGAGTCAAATCCAACTAAACGCAATCTTTCCACGATCGGCAAAACGACAAAAAAGAAATAAGCCCGGCTTCCCCACCGAAACCGGGCTTATCAGAGGTGCTATCCATCAGAGGAGGTAATCTGTAATTATGCCACCATCGTCTGATGCTACATAGGACGGAGACCTGATCAATATGTTACAGTGTGCGTCTTCTGCCTTGATGGACAAAGATATGCACAGGCAGAACGGTTGCAGGATGTGTTGACCCACTCTGGCCTTTTCGTATTCTCTTACGTACGCAAATTTCATGTCTGAACCAGAAAAACAGGAAACGATAATAGAGTTTGCGGTGCCACCCGGATATCGAGAGGAGGCAAGATTGGATGTATACCTCACGGGTCATATTCAGAACGCGACCAGGGCGAAAGTCCAAAAGGGAATAAAAGAAAAACGTGTGGTGGTAAACGGGAAAACGATCAACAAAGGGTCTTACCGTGTCCAGGCGGGCGATCAGATACAGTGTCGGATGATGCGTCCACCACCGATTGAGATTGGCCCCGAGCCCATAGAACTCGAAATCACATATGAGGATGCTGACCTTCTCGTGGTTAACAAGAGGGCCGGCATGGTTGTACATCCCGGTTATGGAAACCGTGAGGGGACGCTGGTGAATGCACTGTTGCATCACGTGCAATCGTCTGTCATATCTCTGGACTATAAAGGAGACAGTGTATTATCGGACAAAGAGATAGGTCTTTCTGTGGTTAATTCCGGTGATCTGGTCGAAGGGGAGCGGATTTTGAGGCCAGGAATTGTTCATCGACTTGACAAAGACACAAGTGGTCTGCTTGTGGTGGCAAAAAATAACAACGTTCATTCCAATCTGGCGAAACAATTTGCCGCCCGGACCATCCGAAGACGATATCGTGCGTTGGTCTGGGGAATCCCGGAGCCGGGGTCGGGTACGATCGAGTCGTTTCTGGGTCGGGATCCGCGTGATCGACGCCGCGTGGCGACCGTCGATGAAAGTGTCGGGAAACGGGCGATCACACATTACGAACTTCTCGAACCCTTCGGCTATACGTCGTTGCTCGAATTTCGTCTCGAAACCGGTCGTACTCATCAGATTCGAATCCATGCACTTCAAGCCGGTCACCCGGTCTTCGGGGATCCCATGTACGGAGGTAATCGAATTCGAGCAGGAAGTCAGAAAGGGTCACGGAATGTATTCTATCAAAACCTGTTTGAACGATTGCCTCGACAGGCGCTGCATGCGTTTTCACTTGGCTTTATTCATCCTGTTTCGGGTAAAGAAATGTATTTCGAGGCGCCGATTCCCGATGAGATGGCGTATGTCATCGACAGGGTTCGTGCTGTCGATCAGTTCTGATGACCGGAATGGCAGATGCGTCGGGGAGCGATAACAATATCGCGTATCGGACAGCTTCCATACTTCAGGCTGGATCACAATAATATTTCGCGTTAGATTGGCGACCCGTCGCCCGAGAAAACGGCCTTCTCTATTCATACGATTTAATATGAACATTCATGAGTTACTTTCCAGCGATACTGTCGTAACAAACTTATCCGCCCGAGGGAAGGAGGATGCGATAGTGCAGATGGTGAATATGCTGGATGGACACCCTGCCATTTCTGATATTGAAACGGTCAGAAAAGCTGTCCTGGAAAGAGAAAAGATTATGTCGACAGGAGTCGGGAAAGGCATTGCTCTTCCGCATGCAAAATCTTCAACCATTAGTTCGACTGCAGCGGTTCTGGTGACAACCAAGGAACCTGTCGAGTTTGGATCTCTCGATAACAAACCGGTAAGTCTTATTTTCCTGCTGATTGGCAATTCAGAGTCAAAATCAGAACACATTCGAATACTGAGTCGAATCTCTCGTCTGCTGAATCAGGATGCGCTGCGTGTTAAATTGCTGGCATCCAGCTCGGGGAACGAATTGCTGCAACTTTTAAAGGAGGAAGAACTGCGGATGACGTCAACGAATCAGCGGCAGACCAGTTGACCCGCACGGGCTGATTGTTGCGTGACTGAGCAGTATAAACCCACCATCCTTCCTATGAGTAAAGGTTTTCGCAATATCACCGGAACGTTCGACATTTTGCCTGACTCCCAGACGATTGACGGTACGACCATTCCCGGGGCACGGATCTGGGTGGATGCGGAATGCAGAATTCGTGGCGTGATGGCGTTATATGGATTCCAGGAGATACGAACACCGGTACTGGAGCCGACTGAACTTATCGCCAGGGGAGTGGGTCAGGATACGGATATCGTTTCGAAGGAGATGTTTGCATTTGAACGTGGAGATACCCGTTATGTGATGCGTCCCGAGGTCACCGCACCGGTCATGCGCTCCTATCTTCAACATCACCTTGATCAAAAAGGCGGAGTACAAAAATTATTTTATATCGGGCCTTGTTTTCGAGCAGAACGGCCGCAGAAGGGCCGGTACCGGCAATTCCACCAGTTCGGTGTTGAATTGATCGGCGCAGAAGGAGCTCTTGCCGACGTGGAAGCCATATCCGTGATGATGGATATCTATCAGAAATTGGGTGTTCATGATACCAGGCTCAGAATAAACTCACTGGGTGATGAAACATGTCGCTCGAAGTATCGGAAAGCACTGCTCGAATATTTTGAACCGCTGCGGTCGGAGTTGAGTGAAACGAGTCGGTCGAGACTGAAAACCAATCCGCTTCGGATTCTGGACACCAAAGTCGAGAAAGAGCGCGCGTTGCTGAAAAACGCTCCACGCCTGGTAGATTTTCTAGACAGTGCCGGCCGTGCTCATTTTACACTCGTAAAAGACATGTTGGGCGACGTGGGAATACCATTCGTTGAGGATCCTTTCCTTGTTCGAGGTCTGGATTATTACTCGCATACAACGTTTGAACTGGAGAGCCCTGTCCTGGGTGCTCAAAGTGCTCTTGCGGGAGGAGGCCGGTACGATTTTCTGGCAAAGGCCATTGGTCACCGGCATCAAGTCCCTGCAATCGGTTTCGCTGCCGGTTTCGAGCGTTTGTTTCAAGCGATGAAGGCCGGAGGCCAGAATATGGATATCCCGCAACATACACAGATCTACCTGGTCGCCCTCGGTGATGAAGCACAGCGATGGGCCCAGACGACGGCCGCCCGGTGGAG
Source organism: Bacteroidota bacterium (assembly GCA_022571255.1). Classification (GTDB taxonomy): domain Bacteria; phylum Bacteroidota; class Rhodothermia; order Rhodothermales; family UBA10348; genus N075bin62. The sequence continues at coordinate 6,992 of JACZYD010000114.1, read as the reverse complement.
GTCGGCCGGACATTCGGTCATCTATGATCTGAAAGGGAGATCGATGAAAGCGCAGATGCGCGAAGCAAATCGACTGAATGCGGGCATGGTGGTCATTATCGGTAGCGACGAACTGGCGTCAGGGTCGGTGGTAGTACGGCGGATGGATTCAGGCGAACAGCAAAACGTTTCTCTGGCCTCTATCGATTCGTTGGTTGCGACCTGACCGTCTCGAGTGCGACCTGACCGTCTCGAGTGCGACCTGACCGTCTCGAGTGCGACCTGACCGTCTCGAGTGCGACAGGAACGCGATGAGAGAGCCACGGTTTGAGAGATCAGACTGAGACACAGACAACTCAATTAGACCGAATGTATCCCCGAATCAGTGATCTTTTCCCCGATTTATTCGGATTTGACTTTCCCATACCGATTTACTCGTTCGGGTTCATGGTGGCGATCGGACTGATGACCGGGGCCTGGTTACTTCAGCGTGAACTTGATCGCCTGTATGGTCTTGGACGCGTAAGCAGTGTGACCATCGACGATCCGGATACCAGGAGTGGTACAAAAGGCGGTTCAAAGAGCGGCGGAAAATCTTCAAAGAAGAAACAACGACGTCGGAAAATTCAGGTCTCGCCATCATTTCTTGTCGGTACGATGACGATGCTTGCCATTGTCGGCGGGTTTGCCGGGGCGAAGGCCTTCCATATCCTGGAAAATCTCGACGATTTTTTTGTCGATCCGGTGGGTATGATATTCTCGACTGGCGGCTTCACGTTTTACGGTGGATTGATTCTGGCGGCTTTTATGGTCGCCCATTACGTTAAAAAGAAGGGAATGAAGGTTCCGGTCGTCGCAGACGCTATTGCCCCCGGTCTCATGATGGCCTACGGCGTAGGAAGAATCGGGTGCCAACTTTCTGGCGACGGCGACTGGGGCATAGCCGCAAATGTTGCGGCGAAACCCGATTGGCTCCCGATGTGGCTCTGGGCGGAATCCTATCCGAATAATATTCTGAACATTGATCTTTCTTCGGTGCCGGTTTATCCAACCCCGATTTACGAATTGGTAATGGCCTCCATTCTGTTCGCGATACTGATTCGATTTCGTGACCATCCATATGTTGCCGGTTGGCTTTTCTGGTTTTATATCACGCTGAACGGTATTGAGCGCTTTTTTATAGAGAAAATCCGCGTTAACAATCGATTTGACGTGTTGGGAATTACCATGACACAGGCTGAAATAATTGCCCTGGGATTTGTTGTTGTAGGCCTTTTTGGAATGTGGAAGTTGCGAAAAAAGCCCGAGATTGAATCTTCTCCGGGACAGACAGAATCGAGTGGAGCGACTCCTTTATTGGATCCATCATCAGGATAGGGTACGGAAAGCCCCGGCTTCCGATAACGGATGCGGCCTACCGGTACTTGTTAACCGATACGGCCTGCTACCGGTGCCTGTTAACCGATACGGCCTGCTACCGGTGCATGCTAACCGATACGGCCTGCTACCGGTGCCTGTTAACCGATACGGCCTGCAAGGCAGCCTCTTCGTCGTCTGAGCGCAGGAGTGGTCGCGTAAGACATGTCGGCCCCCCCTGGCCTTTCAGAGAGATTTCTTCGGCCGGATAGACCAGTACTTCAACACCCGCTTTCTCGATTCGACGGAGAGTAACAGGATTCCCGTCCGCCATCAGACAGCATTCTGATGACAAGGCCAATACGTTGCATCCCAGTGAGTCGAATTCATTTACGGGTACGTCGATCAGCAGGTATCCCCTCTGTTCGAGTTCTTTCAGAAATGGAACCGGTAAGAGGGGACGATAAACCACAGCGACGTTCCGCGCAATCGGGCTGATGAGTGACATGAGGTGAAGGACCTCCGTTTTCCCGTTCCAGTGAGGCAGACCGACACGAATAATTTGCTTGACGACCGGTCGAGTCAACTCGGAAAGTTGGTCGATACCATCCCGGTTGGAACGGTATCCTTCTCCGACGGCCAGCGTGGTCTCGTCCAACCAGATGATATCTCCGGCCTCTAATATCCCGGGTGCCATGATATTGCCGAGAATCGGGATCTGATTCTCTTTGCAGAAATCTTCGATATCGCTCGACTCGTTTCGTCTGAGGTTTTTACCCATACGGCACAATACGATGCTGTCGCCGACGGTTTCTGCGGGGTCGTGCACGTAAATGGAGTCAAGGGACTCTGAGCTCGGGTTGCGCAAAAATTCTACCCGGGCACCTTTTGAACTCAATGTGTCAATAAACAGATCGTAGTCCGCGCAGGCCCTGTTGTAATCGGGCATCGCCGTAAACCCGAATAATTTCCAGTATCTGGCCAGAAACGACTGTGACCTGAATGCATCGGAGACATGCCGCACGAGAACCCGCCTGAGAGGGTCGAACATGGATGTGACTGAGGTGACATTCATAACGGATAATAAATCAGAGGAACGGAAAGTGGAATGTGTCCCAGACGTCAAGATTGAACCACGGTACAAACGCCACAGTTATAAACGGTGACTCATGGAATCGGTCTCCGAAATTGGTAGTTTCTGCTCGATTTGCAGCCCACTTTATTCCCGAATGTAATGCCCGATGAATCGACACAAAAAATTTCTGAATTCGTTTCCGGACGCAACCCTGTCGTTGACGTACTTCGGTCAACACCTTCGCGGGTAGCAAAAATATTCATGGCGAAAGGAGTTATGCAGTCTTTTCAGAGGAAAATTCGCGCCCTTGCCAGGGACCACGGAATTCCTGTCCAGATTGTGCCCGTTGTTCGCTTGGAAAAGACCGTTCCAGGGGTAAATCATCAGGGCGTCATTCTGCAAATGTCATCGGTCGGATATACGGACGTGCATGAAATTCTGACTCGTAGTGGACCCATGCGTGATGACGTGATCAGAGATAAGCCTGTAATCGTTCTGCTCGACAGAATTCAGGATCCGTATAATTTCGGAGCAATTATTCGCAGTGCCACGGCATCGGGAGCGCGTGGAGTTATCGTTCCCGATCGCAACGCGGCGCCTCTGAGCGCTGCTGCCATCAAGGCCAGTGCAGGAGCCGCGATGCGAATACCGATAGGGAGGACGTCAGATCTTTTGCAGGTAATCAGCGAAATGAAGGAAAGAGGATACTGGATTGTTGGTGCTGATGGTACGGCAGAATCGTCGATCTGGGATATGGACTGGGACAGACCACTGGGAATAGTGATCGGGAACGAGGAAAAAGGCCTCAGATCTTCGATATCCAACGCTTGCGATTACAGGATCCGGATTCCGCTGAACGGACCCGTCGAATCCCTGAATGCCTCGGTGGCGGCCGGTCTGTTCCTGTTCAGTGCTGCGAGAACGAGAAATACGTGATCGGGGGACGCGACGGTACGCGTAAAAGGTATCTATACAACACGTCCCGACCGGGACCCGTACGAATACGGTTTCTCCTGTCGGGACGCCCACCTTTCAAGCTGGAAAAACTCTATCGAGTAAAACCAACGCCTGAAATATGTGTATTCAAATTGGCACCTTATCGCCTGATGACCTTAACGCCTTACGACCTTAACGCCTGATGACGTTGATTTTATATACAATTTTACGAATTGTATCGAATTGCAGGTAGGGATATTCCTCCCGCAATTGCTCTATGGCATCGTAGGCGGGAACGCTGACGCTACGAAGTGATCGAAACTGCTGACGAATATGATAATCCCGCACACCCTTGTCACTCAGAAGGTTGTGTTCGTCCAGTATCGAATACACCTGGTCCGTTACCAATCCGGATAGCGGGTTCTTACTGAATAGACTTTCCGTTACTTGCATAATTCCGGTATTCTAAGTGCTTGAAAAACAATAACCTGAACTGAAGTAGACTATTTTTTACCCTCCCCAATCACAGTTTCGAATAAAGGGTATGGTTTCCCTTTCCTGCAACAAAGTGAATTAGTCCGAACGGTGCCTCAGTGAGGATGAATCGTAATAATACCCTCGCGAATTGGAATGTACTCGCGAAGCCGTTTTCTGGCATCGGTCTCGGGCTCCGCCAGGAGCCATGATTGAAGTTCTTCGATGTCTTCGGACGAGAGCTCGTCCGGGGGAATCAGTCTCTCGAAAGAATCAAGCAGCATTCTGCGCTCCAGTGCAGACGCCCGAGGCCAACGGCGTAATAATTCTTTTCTTATTTCCGTCTGATCTACAAAAAGATCACTGACCGAAAGGGCTGCACGCCGCGTTTCCGGGTGCGTGGCGTGGCTCAGCAGCGGTCGAATCATTTTCCACTTCTGGGCCAGGTCGATGCTGGAATACATAAGCGTTTTCACAGCCTCTCTTCGCACGTAATCATTCTCAGAGTCTGTGACCATCGCCGCTTGCAGAACGGGCAGAGATAACGTGGAATCCAACTGGACGAGCGATTCTACCGCTGCGGCAAGAACGAGCGGGTTCTGCGACCTGTTTGCAGCTTGAAGAGCAAGGGATCGAGCTTCGGGAAACCCGTCGAAGTGGGAGAGACCTTTCAGTGCAGCTGCGCGAAGTATCGGACTCTCGGATTCGGCTGCTGCCAGAAGATCCAGCATTGCTGCCCTCGACGGGGCCGCGAACCCGATAATCTCGACGGTGAGAGCACGAATCTCGTCCGAAAGAGACGTAGAAAGCACAGATCGAAGACCGAGTAAATGCGCCGGTTCAATTCGCCTGCCTTTCAATTGATGCAGCATGGCCAACCTGCCGGCTTCTCCGGTCGATCGCCGAAGTCCAGACACAAGCAGATCAGTGCTGAGCCGGGAGGTGGGTTCGTATAATATCTTCGCGGATGGGTCAAACAGTACGAATTGGGGGCGGAGAGAGACAGGAACGGTAATGTGTTCAAGGGGTCCGCGAAGTCGCACGTTTACGGAATCCACACCACTCAGGGATGACACAAGCAGCTCTGCATCGACTTCATAATAATCTTCAAATGCGGTTTCATCCCCCGTTTGCGACACGTCTACGTTAATGGCGTCCTGCGACGCCTCTACGGTATACGTAAAATCTATTCCGGGGTGTCCCGGGCCATATACCCAGGCGTCGAAAAACGTGCCGAGTGATTCACCGGAAGCTATATCGAGGGCGCTCTGAAAATTATCTGTGCCAACCGGTTTCGTCTGCGAGAGCTCGACGAATGTTTTCAGTGCCAGTAAAAAAATATCGCGGCCGACCCGGTCGGCAAGCATTCGCAGCACCCACACTCCTCGCGCCTCGACCAGTCGTGTGTCGTCCGGAGCATCGCGCGAGGCGACGATGGGATCGTTGGTTCCGTTTTCGTTAGGACGTGTCTGTTTTCTGGAGTCCAGTACCGTCCGGGATCCGTACTCAGACAGGAAATAGGTATCACGTTGATTCCACATGTAGGTCGCATATTCACGGCTGCCCTGGGCTTCTCGAATATATTCTCCAGTGAGATAAGCAGATAAGGCCGGATATAGCCAGAGATCTGTGAAGTCCGCGAACCTGATATTCAAGTTCACCCATTCAGCGGCTGCAATTCTGGCATACAAAAGCTCCGGTAACAGGTGATTTGCCGGGTCACGACGATTCGGTTCCGGGATAAAAACAAGATTTGCAGCAAGGGCAGAAATTTGATTCTGATTAGCAGAGGTCAGGTATCTTGATTTCCGATTCGTGTTTTCCGCCTCACCCCTCCTGGAAAAAGAAGAGTCCACTTCGGTTGATAATTCTTGTTTCTGTCCAGCGAACCGACTCAGAAATGCAGTGACGTCTTTCAGCCCGGCAAAGAATGAAGAATCGGACTCCGCCGAGACGATACGTATGTCTGATTGAGACGTGGAAAAGGCCGCAAAGGCGAGGTCCGTAACGACAGAAGTAGAGTCGAAATATGCAATATTCATAAGCCGATCGGAACCGGTGAGGCTCGGACCCGGCTGTCCAGTAGTCATTACAACCCAGTCTTCGGGAACGCTGATACGTATTTCCGCCGAGAATTGGTCGTTTGAATCGATCGAAAAAGGTAACCAACGCCTGTTCTTGAAAAGTTCGCGGCTTCTTACAGAGATCCATGCTCCGGATTCAATTCCGAGAGGAAATGAGACCATGCCGGCACGCAGATCAAATTCGGCTGCATACAGGAAACTCTGCTCGTCGTCGGATTCCACAAAAGCGGAATCAGAATCGATCACAAGGTCGTAATGCTCCGAGTTTTTGAAAATGACCGGCGTTCCGTCTGTTGCTCGGACTTGAATATGCAGCTGCCCGTGGATCAGGTTTTCGTTCGGCAAGATCTCCAGTTGAAGTCGAAGATGTTCCACATCGAGTGTTTGTACGGCCGCTTGCGAGGCTTCGGTGTGATGTTGCTCAAACACGTCTGAAGCAGTCGCAGCAGCGGTAGAGTCCGAGATTTGCGCACACGAGAGGACAAACAGCGCCGAAATGAAAGTCTGGGTCACACGGCCTCTCTCGTTCATTCACTTGATTTTTTACGTGCCATCGTGAGTTCTTTCCACGAAGTTCCATCCAGGACGAGGACTGCAAAACCGAGGGATGCATACAGAATCAACTGACCACCGTGCGTAAATACCGCATAAGAAACGGCGGTTGCCTGCGTGACCCCCCAGATCGTTACAAGAGCTGTGATGGCAATGTAATGATACGATCCGATTCCGCCCGGAGATGGAATGAGCACTCCGATGGCACCAAGAAGCATTACGCTCCATCCATCGGCAAAACCGAGGTCGTATTGACTGACCATACCAAACACATAAAAAGGCCAGTAGCCCATCAGTCCATAACAGGTCCACATGAGCACCGTCGAGACGACGAGCTGGAAGGTTTTTTGGGTCTTTGTGATAGATACGATACCGGCTCGAAACGATTCAATCCATCCTGAAAACCTGGATTCATTTCCTTTTTTTTGATTCCACTTCCGGAACAGAAAAAATGCGAGCAGAATGAGAAGTACCAGAACGACACTGACAATCAGCGCGATATTATTATTCCTGAATAATCTGATCCGTCCTCAATG
>JACZYD010000015.1 GCA_022571255.1 Bacteroidota bacterium | reverse complement strand
TAAAAACATTGCAACCACCATGATCTACGTCAACCTCACAGACAAAACAGTCGGCGAGGCAATGGAGAAGGTGGCAGACAAATTCACCTTCTGATTTTTACCGATCTCATTACCGAAATATTACCGAAGTTAGGGTATATACCTGCGCCTCCTTGCAATCTCAGGCAAATCCATCAAACACAAAACAGCCCCTATATCGCGGTAAAAGGCTATATAGAGGCTGATTTAGCGTGTGACCCCGACAGGGTTCGAACCTGTGACCCTCTGATTAAAAGTCAGATGCTCTACCAACTGAGCTACGGGATCGTGCCGATTTACAGGCATAGGAGGAAAATACAAACCACGACTGATGTGCATCAACCGGGAAGAGCACGATTCGTGCCGATTTCGTTTGCAGGCTATCGAGCCGGATTCAATGGCACCCAAAAACGGTCTCGCTCGAAGATTATCTCACCCGAAATATTACTCACTTTAAAATTATCTCGCCCAAAATATCTCACCTTAAGGCTATGGCGCCCTGTCAATCTCCCAGAGTTCCAACATGGGTCGCCGCAGCACCAATATTCCTTCCATCAAGTCCCGATCAAAATTAATAAAGCCGTTTACAAGATAAATTTCGACCGGAAAGCAGTCGTAAATGAGCTTGAGTTCACGATCGTTTTTTCGAAAATCTGTTGTGAATATGGCAGCAACCAGGCCGTTATTTGCGGCACCGACAAAAATGTCAACTTCGTCTCCGTCACTTCCAGAGGTACCGTTTACATACCCGTAGTTGATCGGATATCGAATCGAATCGTGTACGGGATGCACGGAGTCCTTCGGGCGATCGATGGTTATCCCGAGATCGTTTATCAGCCGATCCCAGACGAGCCAATCAATATCAGGATTGTTTACCGGATGACTCATCGGATGATTTATCAACCAATTCAACCAGTTGAATGTGCAGATCCTCCAGCTGATTGGCATCCACGTAATCTGGAGACTGCACCATCGGTTCTTGTGCACTTTGAGTTTTTGGAAATGCAATGACCTCTCTGAGAGAGGACGCACCCGCCAGTAACATTGCGATCCGATCCAGACCCAGGGCAATGCCGCCGTGCGGGGGGGCACCGAACCGGAACGCATCAAGAAGAAAGCCAAATCGCCGATCCGCCTCGGCTTTGTCAATTCCAAGAAGCTTGAACATCCGGCGCTGCACGTCCTGTTGATGAATCCGTATGGAGCCACCTCCCAGTTCCGTTCCATTGAGCACCAAGTCGTAAGCTCGCGCACGGACCCTGACCGGGTCGGTTTCCATGGCTTCCAGATCCTCGGGTACAGGTGAGGTAAAAGGATGATGCATTGCAGAAAACCTGTTATTTTTTTCATCCCATTCGACAAGTGGGAATTGTGTCACCCAGAGAAAATTCCAATCTTTTCTGTCGCCAGCCTCGTCGGTCTGTATCAGGTTCAACTCTTCAGCCATGTGCCTTCGGAGTGCTCCCATTTGAGCATATACACCGGGTTCCGGTCCGCACAGAATGAGAACGAGGTCGCCTTTCTCAGCTCCTGCCTTTTCTACGGCCGCATTGACGAAGTCCTCTCCGAGCAACTCTGACTTTACACTCGATTTTGCACGCGAACCATCGTCCGGCAGTTGAAAATAAATCAGACCACCGGCACCGATTTTTCCGCGAACCACTTTTTTATCCAGCCGGTCCATGGCTCCGCGGCCGCGATGCGCCTCTCCTTTTGCGACAATAGCCAGAATTTTACCGTCATTTTCGAGTACGCCCTCGAACAGTTTAAATCCTGACCCGGAAAACACTTCACTCAGGTCTGTGAGCTCCATGTCAAAACGCGTATCCGGTTTGTCACTGCCAAACCGGGTGACAGCCTCGTGGAAGGTCAGTCGTGGAAACGGTAGCAAAAGCTCAATATTTTTAATGTCCCTCCAGATATCAGACATCAGTCTCTCGGTGAGATCGTAGACCATCTCCTCGGTCGCAAATGATATTTCGACGTCTATCTGCGTGAACTCGGGTTGACGATCTGCCCTCAGGTCCTCGTCGCGAAAGCACTTGACGATCTGAAAATAACGGTCCATACCCGCAATCATCAAGATCTGTTTATACGTCTGGGGCGACTGAGGCAGCGCGTAAAAACGGCCGGGGTGAATGCGGCTTGGTACCAGATAGTCGCGGGCACCTTCCGGGGTCGATTTCATTAATACCGGCGTTTCAATCTCAATGAAATTCTCTCTGTCGAAGTATCGTCGAATTGTCTGATAAAGGTTGTGGCGCAACAATATATTGCGTTGCAAACCCGATCGGCGCAGATCCAGGTATCTGTATTTGAGCCGCAGATCTTCTCCGGCGTTTTGTTGTTTCTTTTCATGCGCCGAGACCGTGAAGGGAAGGGGCTCCGACGTATTAAGTACGATGATATCATCAACAATGATATCGATTTCACCGGTAGGCAGGGCACGATTGATCTCGCCTCTCCGTTTTTCGACCCGACCGCGAACGCTGATGACGTATTCACTCTTCAGGGATTCGGCGAGCGCGTAAATATCAGGTGCATCCGTCGGTTCAAACAACAGTTGCGTTAACCCGAATCGGTCCCTCAGGTCAATAAAAAGCAGTCCTCCGAGGTTGCGTGTCGTATCCACCCAGCCTTTCAAGACGACGGATGACCCTGATTCCGTGGCGCGAAGTTCTCCGCAATTGTGCGTGCGGTAACCGTGCGTGTCGATAATAATCTCCGGAGTCTTTTCGCTCATAAAAGGAGGATCATGGAAACTGTTACAGGCAAGTAAGAAAGAACCAGAATATACCCATTACTCTGTTCGGAGATTTTTAAGATCGCTGAAGAATTGGCTTAGACAGGTCCGCGCTGGTGTTCTATCTTTGGCGCGAGGATCCGTTATTCCAATCCATCCAAAACATCATATCCATGCAATCTCCGTCTTTAAGTGTGGACAAGACATTCCTGGGCCAACCGCGAGGTCTTGCCACACTTTTCTTCACAGAAATGTGGGAGCGATTCAGTTATTACGGGATGAGAGCTCTGCTGATTCTGTTCATGACGGCTACCACAATGTCGGAAAATCCAGGCATGGGCCTGGATGTGGCGACCGCGGCAGCGATTTACGGACTTTACACGAGCCTTGTTTATCTACTCGCTCTGCCAGGTGGATGGGTTGCAGATAATTTGTGGGGTCAGAGAAAAGCCATCTATGTGGGCGGTTGGATCATCGCCGCCGGGCACTTCAGTATGGCGATTCCATCGGATTACACTTTTTTTGCAGGTCTGATTTTAATCGTTATCGGGACCGGTTTGCTGAAACCGAATGTGAGCTCCATTGTGGCGGATCTTTACCCGGAAGGTGGCGCAAGACGCGATGCCGGATTTTCCGTGTTCTATATGGGGATCAACCTCGGAGCGTTTCTCGGTCCTATTGTGTGCAGTTTTCTGGGCGAAGGATACAACTGGCACTGGGGGTTTTCGGCTGCCGGTTTTGGCATGGTTCTCGGCCTTTTTCAATTTAAGGCCGGGTATAAATATCTGGGAACCGCCGGGACTCTGAACGATGACCTCGTTCGAGAGGAAATACGGTCGAAGGAACGAAAATTCTACCTGATTGCCGCCGCCATAGCAGCGGTTGTATCGCTGTTTGCCTACTCAGTCTCGTCAGGAATTCTTGATTTTTCGCTGACCGAAGTTGCGGAAGGTCTCGGATCCGTAATACTTGTTCTCGTTGCGGGCTTTTTCATTTATATGCTTACGGTTGGCGGTCTTTCCTCAGACGAGAAAAAACGGCTCGGAGTAATCGCCTGGATTTTTGTCCTTGCAGCTGTTTTCTGGTCAGGATTTGAGCAGGCCGGATCCTCGTTAAACCTGTTCGCGCAGGATCTGACAGATCGCGTGTTTTTCGGCTGGGAAGCCCCTGCAGGCTGGCTGCAATCGGTTAATTCACTCTTCATCATCATTTTTGCGCCGCTTTTCGGGTCTCTCTGGATCTGGCTCGCAACTCGAAACAGGAATCCTTCGACCGGTGTCAAATTTGCGCTCGGGTTGTTCGGGCTCGGAGCTGGATTTTTCGTGCTTGCCTGGGGAGCTTCGCAGGCTACACCCGAATTTCCTGTCTCTCCAGCCTGGCTGGTGGTTACTTATTTCTTTCACACGGTAGGCGAGTTGTGCCTTTCACCGGTGGGGATGTCGGCCGTTACAAAACTGGCTCCCAAAGGAAGAGTCAGTCAAATGATGGGTATCTGGTTCGTGGCGACTGCGCTCGGGAATCTCTTTGCAGGACTGGTTGCCGGGCGGCTGGAAACGCTGGCACCCAGCAGCCTGTTCACGAACGTAGCCATGATCGTCGCTGTCGTCGGCCTTGTCTCGATCATAGCCAGTCCTGCGGTCAAGAAAATGATGAAAGGAGTCGACTGATGCACACCGTCACAGGGGCGCCTTGGCTGACGGCAACGGGTTCAGATACAAAAGCGAGACTTATTTCGTCAGCCTGTTACAGGACAACGTATAACATCCACCCGCGATCCCGGCCAACAAAGCATAGATAAACATCAGATCATTGTTGTAGAATGGATTAGACGTGTTTGCAGAAACGGCAAAAGCTGCGAAGCACGCCAATACACCCAAGCAACAAACTCTGGCTATTGTTACGCCGGAATCGAATCTGAAAACGGCGTAGGCACGATACATCACAAACCCGAAGAATAATAGTATCATGGAGAGTCCCCAGAGACCAAATTTGTACCAGAGTGCGATATATCCGTTGTGTACGAATGACTTCGTGACAGTCAATTCATACGTGATATCGTAGACCGAATACGGGACGCCCATACCGTATCCAAGTATGGGATTCTGAATGATTTTTGCCAGAACTGCCTTCGACTCAAGGAATCTGTTGATCAGTGATATGTCAGCGAATGAAGCACTGCCGATAGACAAAAACCTGTCGAGTAATCCTGAAACGACGATAAGGACAAAATCTCCAAGAAATATGATTCCCAAGCCCAGAATCAGACCACCGGCAAGAAATCCGGTGGAAAGAAGTTTGACTTTGTACTTACGTGGAACGAGCAAAAAGAGAAAACCACCACCTATGAGAAACGCAACCCAGTACCCGCGACTTTGGGTGAGAATCAACCCTGCGAGAAAGAATAGAAATGCAATCAAAAGAGACGCACGCGCCGTGAGGCCATCGGAAAAGAGGTAGAAGACCAACGCCAACATAGCCGGGACCAGGAGGAGCCCCTCGTTTGTTACAGCACGGCCATGCGTAATCTGATAGGCATACGTCGCACTGAGTAAAATTTCCCGGTACATAAACACATTTCTGATCAGAACAAAAAAGCCGATCCAGGCGATCACGATCAGGATTACCATAAGTCCGTGTCGATACTCGGTTATTGCCTCACGGATCGGAAAATAAAACGCGAGTAAGGAAAGTGATATCCATTCGCCACGCGCCGCAGAGAGTGTGCCGTCAAATAAAAGAGTGACGAATAAGGAAATCGTAATCAGAAAAAGAAAAACAATTAGAATTTTGTCTTCAAATCTTTGAAATACGACTTGCCGGCGGATGAATAACCGTGTGACGAACCAATGTGTGAGGAAGCTCAGATAATAAAGGCCATAAAAAACTTCCCTTATCTGTATTCCTTCTTCGAAGTCAACAATGAGCACGAACAAAGAAAGGACAACGGAGAGGTTTAATAACGGATAATGAAACACGACGTAGGCTCCAACCAATCCCACCAATAGAAAAGGAACGTAGACGATTACATCCGGCAACAGCCAGACGATGTATAGAAGGAGGAAAAGTCCGAACGTAAATAAACCCTGAATTACTCCGGATCCCGCGCGGTCGAAAGTTGCAGGCGAAAATTGCAGGTGTGCCGATTGATCCATGACACGCGTCTATGTTCGCATGTGTGACGCCGCACGAGACGCTTCGTCGAGACGTCTGTAGAAATACCGGTGATTTGTTCGCCACCAGTTCAGCATCAGAGAAAAAATAATCGCCAGTATAAACGCAGACAGCGTGGACGCAATCACAATGATCATTCTGCGTGGTTTGTACTTCTTTACCGGAGGGACTGCCCGATCTACGATCTGGAGAGCTTCAAACTGTTTCTGTTCTTCAAACCGGGCTTGTTCCAACATTGGAGCCACAAATTCGAGGATTTTTTCCTGGATAGTTTGCTCCATCACAAGCGCCAGGTATTGTCTTACCATCTGTGGAGTGTCCGATACTGAAACCGGAAATATTCGTTCGTTTCCGGCCAATGATTCTTCGATTATTTGTTTTGCAGCGTCCAGTACATTCTTTGCAGTTCTTACTCTCGGGTTATTGCTTCCGTATTGGCTACGAAGGGTTTCAAATTGAATTTCAGCCTGAACCGCAATGCCTCTCAACTCAGCCATCTGTGAAAAATAGGCCTGTGCCTGCGCTTCAAGACTGATAATGCCATACTTCTCATGGAACGCTCTTAACGAATCCAGAACGATATTTCGAGATCGACGTGATTCGTCAAATCGTTCTTCCACGTATTGTCGATACAGTCCTGCGGTCTGGGAGGAAAGTTCATTCTCAACGCGATCAAGAGCCCTTACAAAAAAATTGGCGATCTCTGCCGCCCGGACCGGGTCCTTGTCCATTACCGAAACCGATAGGAATTCAAATTCGTCATCAATGGACACCTCTACATATTCTCGGAGCGAAGAGACAGCTGACTCTTCAGGAAATTCTTCCTCTTCCAGTTCATAAACAGCCACCAAGTCAAATGAATCGACGGCAGAGTGAAGAACACGGCGACTTCCGAGAATCACCATATACCGAACATAGTCGCCTCCACTGCCACCGATCAGAGAGGCAGCTGCGGACGAAAGATTTCCCAGCATCGCCGAAGCGAGGCCACTACTGGACCCCTCCGGCAAAAGAAGCCGCGATGACGCCCGATACCAGTTGGGAAGCATCAGACTGATTACGACAGTGATCAAGGCAACAAGACCCGATGTGAAAAAAATAAACCGCTTCCACTTGTACAGCACACCCATCACGTGCCACCAACCGTCTTCATTGCCCGAACCGTTCGGAACTCTTTCTGTGTTCGATTCCATGGACGACTACCGGCTCAGGCTGATGATCAAGGCTGTGAGCGAGGCAACTGCCGTAACGGCTTGAAGTACCACGCTCGCTGTTCTGATTTTGGCGTCTGATTTGACGCGCTCCGTCTCCAATACCAGTTTTTGCAATTCGAGATTGTCCGCAACATCGCCAGAACGTTCAAGAAATATCATATCGCCCGATTGGATAATGTGAGTTGCCAGGCGATGCACAGTACCGGTGCCCGGTTGAATCACGTACGGTTCGGTATCTACAGCACCATATCCACGACCACCAGCTTGGGCGATATAGTAGTTGACGTCTTTTTCTTTGACGTAGGGCACGAATCCCGCACGATTGACCTGGCCAAATACGTAAACGGTATGATCGTCCCTCGGGACAACGAGGTGGTCGCCGTCACGAAGTTTAACAGTAACCCAATCACCAGACATTAATTTTTCAAGATCCACAGACACCCGATTTTGAAGACGAGTTTCCTGCGCGAAATAAGCCCGACTGAGATAATTGAGATCTGTAAGACGAACGCGCTGAAGGATCTCAGTTGAATCTGCAAGAAGAAGACGCGCGGCCGGTCCTGCGGGTGTGAGGACTGATTTTGTCTTGTTTACCTGAAATATCTCAGGCATGGACCGTCTCTCCAGATACGCTGCTCGCAAGAGCGCATCAGAATCCAACCCTCCCGCGAGTTCGATAAACTGACGCAGAGTCGTTACGCCGTCTTCGATGGGATACGTACCGGGGTGACGGACCATACCGTCCACAGATGCAGCACCAAAGAGTACTTTTTTTCTCGCAATGGACACATGGTCCCTCGGTTCTAATGGAAATGACCCGCCATCCGGGAGGAGCGCATCTTCGAGTGAAAAAGTAAAAATCTGTTCATTTCCCTGTTCATCCACTCGCAGCACTCGAATATTATCGACAGCCGAGTTTCGATCTACACCGCCAGCGACGGCTATCAGGTTTTGTATTGTATCGTCAGTTCGGTAATCATACGGGCCCGGAAAAGGGACCGCGCCGTCAATGTATATACTGGAAAAAGCGGGATCATAGGCAGGGACAATAATCACATCTCCATCGCGTAAGTACGGGTCCCAATCGAGATTTCCTGAGGAGAAATAATTCGGAAGGTCAACCGCTGACTCCGTTCCATCTTTGTGTACCACGGTGATGTTCCGGAGAGAAGGTCTCAGGTGATCATTAGAGGTAGGTGACCGTAAAGTATCCGCAAAAGCCTCAATAAGTACCGCCGAAACTCGAGCAACCGGAAGCGTCAAATATTTTCCTGGAGTGGGTACAGCTCCCGATACATGAACATAGAAGTGTCGTGGAGAAAACAGAACAATATCAATTACGGCATCTCCGTACGAATCCGCCAATGCGTTTTCGAGTACTTCACGAGCGGACGCAAGTGTGAGTCCCGCGATGAACACGGGTCTGGATTCCGGAATCGGAAGAAGGCCGTCAGCGCCAACTGGAATGGGACCTGATGAGAGGGCACCCCGGCCTGCGGAGATCAGAAATTGGTCTCCAGGTCCAATGATATATTCATTTGGATCAACGGCCCCCTCCAGGGGCATCATAGTTGTATTGTTGGCACTGGAAGTAAGCCGACGCTGAAGCGCAGTCAATGGATTTCCGGATGCTTCGTCGGCCCCGTATGCATTAACACCTGAAACCTGTGCCTGCGACGGAAAGACCAAAAACACTATGGCACACATCGCCACAAAATGTACACCGAGGCGGGCGAAATTACCGGACCAGTATATTGTCATGGATCTGATTCGTTCGAAACTGATTCAGCCTCTTCTTGAGGCCGATGTATAATAATGCAGTAGCGGTAGGAAGATAGGCTGCGGCTTCAGAACGAATGGGCGAGAACAACATGTTTTGGCTTAAACTACGGTTCGGTACCTTTTCGTGCAATGGAGAAAACAGGACGTATGCAGCTTCCAGAGACTTTTTCCGCAGAAGCACCAGCAAAGATTAATCTGGGGCTTCGAATATTATCCCGTCGTTCGGACGGTTACCATGAGATCGAAACAGGGTTGGTCGCAATCGACTGGTGCGACAGAATCACCGTAGGTCTTGCGGATTCAGTCTCAATGACCTGCAACGATCGTCGTCTTCCGACTGACGAAGGCAATCTGTGCGTTCAAGTGGCACTTGAAATGAAGCGACGGTACGATGTTGATTCGGGTATTCACATCCATCTGGAAAAACAGATTCCTTTTGGTGCAGGCCTGGGAGGGGGATCGAGTGACGCCGCTACAACGATTCGATTGTTGTCCCGAATGTGGTCTCTGGACCTCCCGGATTCAGAACAATATAAAATGGCAGAGCAGATCGGATCTGACGTACCCTTTTTTGTTCATGGTAAACCAGCGATTGGAAAAGGCAGAGGGGAGAGGTTATCTGAGATTGAGTTACCGTCCATTCTTCCGTCTTTATGGTTAGGAATCGTAAATCCCGACATCGTTGTTTCTACAGCGAATGCGTATGATCGTGTTACGGCTCATAATTTCAAGAGGGGTTCTCTGAAGGAAATATTGTCTCGAAACGACATCAATTCCTGGAGAACGGACCTGGAAAATGATTTTGAGGAGTCCATTTTTGAGATGTACCCCGATTTAGCCGTGATAAAGAATGGATTGTATCACAACGGTGCTATTTACGCCTCACTTTCCGGATCCGGAGCAGCGATCTATTGCTTTTTTGAGAGCAAGCAGCAAACGGTAAAAGCCATGAACAACAATGGATTACGCACATGGATCGGAAGAGTCAGGCTTTAGATATCCATGGATCAATGGGGTTACCATGCGACACGGCCGCGACGCTTATTTCGGCCGGGATACAATAAACTGTCGGCAGGCGGATTAGGGTTTTCGTCGAGATTGGCGCCGAACAGTGTAGGAAGTGGAAAGCGGCTCTCAGGCAGGAGGTAATCTTCTTCCTCCCGCGTGGCATTTGTGAAAAATCGTCCCACTATATGAAGTGCCGTATGTGCACCCTGCCCCCAGTGACTCGATTTGAACGATATCCGGGGATCATTAAAACCGACCCATGCGCCCATTACCAAGTCGGGGTGCATCATCATAAACCACGTGTCTGCGCTATTTTGAGTTGTGCCTGTCTTCCCGGCAAGGTCGTATTTTCCCAGGCCGTATTCGCTTCCACGCCCTCCAATCCGAGATCCTGTTCCGGACTGAATCACCGCGCGCATCATATCAATCATTGTGTAAGCCGTTGCTTCGGAGAGAGCTTCTTTGGGCCGCGGCCGATCTTCATACAACGGATTACCATTTTTATCTTCGATTCGTGTAATAAATGTTGGTTCGTATAAAAGTCCACCGTTTGCGAATGTGCTGTAGGCGGTCGTCAATTCGAGTAAAGTGACCTCACTGGTACCCAATGCCAAAGAGGGGACTTCCACTAACGGGCTTTTTATTCCCATTCGTCGCGCAAAAAAGGCCACCTGGGGTGCCCCGATCTCAAGAATAAGCTGCGCCGTAATCGTATTTTTAGACCGGGCAAGGCCCTCCCTCAATGTCATCATCCGGCCTGTCATTTCTTCCGAATTGGTTGGTCTCCATTCATTACCCGCCGCGTCGATGGCGTAGACGGAATCGTCTGGAAGGGTGTAATAAGGCGACCAACCGTTGTCGATGGCAGCCGTATACACAAAGGGTTTAAACGTTGAGCCGGGCTGTCTGCGAGCGGTACCTATGTGATCATACCAATCGTCCGCCAGATTGCGTCCCCCTACCCACGCCTTCACGTATCCGGTTTGCGGGTCCATAGCGATGAAGCCGGCTTGGAGTTGGGTTTTATTAGTCTTCAGCGAATCTAAAAATGAATCGTGTCTTAGAAGGCTGTCGACAGCCTGATTCCGAGTGAAATCGGATTTCAGCAGTCGTCTGTACCGCTCTGTTCCCCTGATATACTCGGCGAGTAATTCGGGTTTCAGCTCCCAGAGGTAACTGAATGGTTCAAATTCGAGATCCTTATAGGCGCAGGCATCATAGGGGATATAGACGGTACTGCCAGGCCGGCTCCATTCGTGCGCTGCAACGTCTTGAAGGCATGTCATGATTGAGTCGGCAGCAGCTTCAGCATATCGCTGAAGCCTGGAATCCAAGCTCGTATATACGACAAGACCATCCTGGTATATATCAATGTCGCTGTCTTTCGACCAGTTTACAAGCCACTTCCGAATTCGTTCGGCGAAATACGGGGCAATACTCTGGGTAATTCCTGCGGACTGATAGTTCGTTTTAACCGAGTCGGCACGATGTTTTTCAAGAAACGTTGCAGGAAGAGTACCACGTTTCACCATCTGTCCGAGGACGACGTTTCGTCGACGTCGCGAATTTTCCGGATTTCTGACGGGGTTGTAATACGTACTTGCTTTTAACGTGCCAACAAGTGTGGCTGATTCAAGAATAGTAAGATCAATAGGCTCTTTCCCGAAAAAGGATTTAGACGCTGCCTCAATCCCAAATGTGCTGTATCCGAATTCCACTGTATTCAGATACATTTCGATAATTTCTTCCTTGGTATATCGGCGTTCGAGTTGAACAGCTGTAAACATTTCCTTTAACTTTCGGGAGACAGTTCGCTCTTTTCCAATTCGCTCATTGTAGAGGTTGCGAGCCAGTTGTTGGCTGATGGTGGATCCACCATCCCGTCTTCCTCGGAGCAAGTGATATGGAACAGCAAGCGTCCGAACGATGTCAATTCCCCAGTGGGCGTAAAAACGATGATCTTCCGTAGATACAAAGGCCTTGATGACCCATGGGGAAATTTCATTGTAACTGACCCACGACCGATTTTGAAGAGCGTATCGTGCCAGTTCTTTTCCATCGGCTGTATAGGCAATGGTCGCCAGTTGAAACTCTGGATTTTCGATCGCTGTAGGTGTTGGAAGTTCATCAACGAGCGTAGCAAACAGAATAACAACAAGTAGAACAAGCAGGGAAGCTAACGAGACAGCATACGAGAGGACGACAGCTGCTTGAACCTTTTGGGGATCGTCAGACCTTGTCGCCCAGTACTTCCCGACGGGAGTTTTCGGCTTTCTTTCGGGAGGGGCCGAAGAATCTGGTATTCGTCTCTCGGGATCAGTTAAATATCGATCCAATTCGTCGTCAGAATATGGCCTATCAGGCATGGTGTAGGGTCGCAGGGCCTGTCATCAATAAATGCTCCAGTTACGTAACGCAGTTCTACGCGAAAATGTTGTGTACATCCATAGGAAAAACGGGTCACTTAGAAAGTGATTCTTGATTTGAATAAAGTCGAACCGTTACAGACTGCTCACTGATTTCGATGTACGAACGATTTAACAGCCACGAACCCGTGTTGATATATTGGCCATCCGATGTTAATTCGGAAGCACTTTGGTGAGCGTGTCCGAACAATACCAGATCGACGTCCGATGTATTCAGAATTTCGAAGGCGGCGTACTTGAGACCATCGATCGTCTCCTGTCGAGGACTCAGGCCTGCATATTTTCTGCTTATCCATGCAGGAATTTTTTGACCGACATCCGGAGGTAATATCATGGTGTATAATCGATACCAGAAAGGGCTTCGCATGAAATATCGAGCCACACGCCCTCGAAGAGTGTAGGATGATACTTCATCACCGTGTGACAAATATGCCCGTTTGGTGTAGATCTCTCTCTTCACGGGAGCCAAAAACAAATTATCATTCAATTGGCGTCTAAAAAATGTCGAATGCCATGGATCATGATTCCCTACGTGATAGGAGACTGTAATCCCCTGTTTTTGATAGGATTTCAAAAGATTCGCAAATTGTGTGGTAAGCATGGAAATATCGTTTGGATATTCCATATAGGAATCAAAAACGTCCCCTAAAAAAATAATTTCATGTAATTGCGAACTGGGATTGCCTAAATACCCATCGATGCACGCTTCCATATCAGTCAGCAAAGAGGCATCCTGATCGTCAAATCGACCGAGATGTAAATCTGCGAAGATTAAAATCAATGTTGGAATCCTTTGTGTTGGAATTGCTCGGCGAAAGGAAATACTTCCGGGAATAGTGATTATCGTATTAATACGCGCCGAGTTTTGACACATTTTCCGATTGAACAGACATATTTTGCCTGATCTCGATTGAATTACAGTCCGTTATCCCTACCGGTAGTGTCGAAACTTCCAATTTTCTAAATCGCTATAAAGAGTTTCTCTATAGAGAATCTTTTTTCGTGTACATACAGAACATACTTGAGGATCCAAAATGGACTGGTTTGGTTCTCGAATCGCGTTCATTATATCGAGTAAAAAGCATTCATGAATTCCGGTACGTATCAACCCCCGATGCAATTCTCTGTTTTTCCACCCGTGATCAAAAACCTTCTGATCTTAAACGGGCTCGTATTTCTGGCTCAGCTTGTTCCGGATACGAATATTATGCTGCAGACGTGGTTTGCGTTATGGCCTGTTTTGAGCCCATCCAGCTCAGTGTCCGCTCCATTCTGGCCATGGCAGTTGATCTCGTACGGCTTTTTGCACGGAAGTTTTTCGCATCTTGCGTTCAATATGTTTGCTCTCTGGATGTTTGGCGTTCAGGTCGAAAACTCGTGGGGCTCCAAGAGATTCGCATTGTTTTACTTTATATGTGTCATTGGCGCGGCGCTGGCACAATCCGTCGTAACATTCGGGGGGCCTCCGTGGATCCCGACCGTCGGAGCCTCGGGCGGTGTTTTTGGAATACTGTTGTCGTTCGGGATGATGTTTCCGAATCAACCGATCTATCTGTATTTCATGTTTCCCGTGAAAGCAAAATGGTTTGTTATCGGATATGGCGTCATGGAGTTGATCGCCGGGTTAAGTGGCCCATCAATGGTGGCCAACTTCGCACATTTGGGTGGAATGGGTATCGGCTTTTTCCTCATCCAATATTGGAGAGGGAAATTACCCTGGAAACCGGACGAAATAATGTACTGGTAATCTCTCGAGCTGTGACAGACACGAACTTGTTCTAAGACATGGAAAAGATACGTCAATGGTATTTGTTGCAACCGCGGGCTATTCGACGGTTTTTACTGGCGAATGTTGTAGTCTATCTCCTGTGGA
Source organism: Bacteroidota bacterium (assembly GCA_022571255.1). Taxonomy (GTDB): domain Bacteria; phylum Bacteroidota; class Rhodothermia; order Rhodothermales; family UBA10348; genus N075bin62. The sequence goes on along the minus strand of JACZYD010000015.1, from coordinate 24,409 downwards.
ATTTCGTCTTTGTTCACTTTCAAGCGTCTTCGTTTTTTGTCTATAATGTTCTTGCCTTAAATCCAAATCTGCCAGATATTTTATATAAACCCTGGCAACTGGTAACATATAGTTTCCTTCACCTGGGTTTAGGGCTTGGCGGATTTCTCCACATTCTGTTTAACATGCTCTGGATGATGTGGATTGGTCGCGACTATGAAGAGGTTTATGGATCGTCCCGACTTTTCGCACTATATATCATCGGGGGTGTCGGAGGCGCACTAATGACCGTGTTCCTCCATGGGCTATTCCCGTCAATCGGTGTGTTTGGAGGAATTGTTCATGGAGCGTCAGCATCGGTACTTTGTATCATGACGGCCGTTGCTGTCAAGAATCCTGAAAAAAGTATCGCGTTGATGTTCATCGGAGTAGTCCGTTTAAGCCATGTTGTTGTCGGCTTTCTCGTTTTGGATATTCTTTTTGTTTCTGCCGGTGGAGCGTCTGTGTCGGCACATTGGGGGGGAGCATCTGCCGGTTATATTTTTGCTCGGGCATTCTTGGCCGGAAACGATCTCTCACGGTGGGCTAATCCGTTATTTGATTCGCGAGGGGCATCGAGAGATCAATCCATAATGCACCGACTTGATCTATGGATCGGTCAGCGATCCCGAGGCGGAAGGCGCGATAAATCCATGCATGAAACGTCTATGGGGGTCAATTCCAAAAAAGGGGCGCTGCATGCAGAAACGGATAAAAAACTGAATCAGTCGACCATCGATGAGTTATTGGATAAAATAAGTGAGGTGGGATATGATGCCCTTTCGGCTGAAGAGAGACGAATTCTTTACGAAGCAGGAAACGATCGATAGAGTGCTGATTCGTTACTACACAATTGCTGATAATAAATCTCTGATGGGATGAGAATTAAGAGAAGAGAATCACGTGCCGTTAAGGTAGGCGATGTAGTTGTCGGTGGTGGTGCTCCGATATCGGTGCAATCGATGACCACAACGAAGACCCATGATGTAAAATCATGTTTAAGCGAAATAGGCCGATTGGCTTCCGCGGGTGCCGATATTGTTCGAGTGGCTGTTCCGAGACCGGAGGATGCGGAAGCGCTCGAGGAAATAGTTGCGGGATCCTCAGTTCCTATAGTCGCTGACATTCATTTTAATCATCAATATGCGCTTCGTGCAATTGAAGTTGGTGTTGCAAAAGTCCGCTTGAATCCTGGGAATATTGGCAAGGAAGAATGGGAGCAGGAAGTATTGTTGGCAGCGAAAGAGTCAGGAATACCAGTCCGGATCGGAGTCAATTCTGGATCTCTGGAACAAGACCTTCTCGATAAATACGGATATCCCAAACCAGAGGCACTTTTTGAGAGTGCTATGCGTCATGTGGAAATTTGTCAAAAGCATGAGTTTGAAGACCTGATTATCTCAGTGAAACATTCGGATGTCTATTTCATGATTCAGGCGTACCGTCTCCTCGCAGAGAGAACGGACTATCCTCTCCATCTTGGGGTAACCGAGTCAGGCTCGATTTCGACAGGAACGGTAAAAAGTTCGATTGGAATTGGGGCCTTACTTGCGGATGGGATCGGAGATACTATCCGAGTATCGCTGGCCGCAGATTCGCTCCACGAAGTAGAGACCGGGCATCAAATACTTAAATCGCTTGGAATTGGACGGCCTGGAGTAAATATTATTGCGTGTCCTACTTGCGGTCGGCTGACAGGAAATCTCTTCGCGATCGTGGAAGAGGTCGAGAAAGCGGTCAAGAAACGCAATTTCGATAAAGATCTCACCGTAGCATTGATGGGATGTGCTGTAAATGGCCCCGGCGAAGCTGCTGGCGCCGACCTTGGAATTTCTCTTGGCCGAGGTCGCGCACATCTCTTTAAGAACGGAGAGATTGTTCGTACGGTAAATGAAAGCGAAATCGTTTCCGTTCTTCTGGAAGAGATCGAACTCTGGTAAACTTACCGCTGAAATTTTTTTATCTGCTTGCGCATCACCCGTGTTTGCCGCAATGGATAGGCTCAACAAAAAAGGGAGACCTCATACGGAGATCTCCCTTTCTACTGACGCTGTGTCGCATTAGTTGTGCGAATTATCGCCACCGATGTTGTGCGAATTATCGCCACCGATGTTGTGCGAATTATCGCCACCGATGTTGTGCGAATTATCGCCACCGATGTTGTGCGAATTATCGCCACCGATGTTGTGCGAATTATCGCCACCGACTTGAACGGATTCCTGAGAATTAGAACCAACCAAGGAGTCGGTACTACAACCGCTCAAAACGATCAATGCAGCAACACAGGCGGTTACTACAAATTTTCTCATCGAGATGCCTCCCACTTGTGGTGTTACCATTTATTACCTGACGTCGAATATGTAAACGCAAGACGATTCATGATTACGACATTAGATTCGTGGGGCTAAATACACTGTCAAATTGGACGATACTGTTTACAAAATCAATAGTAATGTCGACGATTGCGATTTACTCCTCTCATATTAATTGTTCGAGCGCGATACGCAGTTTGCATGGAAGAACAGCGAAGAGAGAAATCAGCTCTTGCTGGTTATTTGACGTTGGTCATTTTTCTTTTTTCGAGCACTCTGGCAAATGGTCAGATTTCTCAATCTGAATGGAGACACATCCCTACTACACATTTTTCACCAAGAAATTCGGCATTGGAGCACCAAACTTGGTCCATAGTTAGGGACAGTCGCGGTGTAATTTATGTAGCGGACAAGGATGGGATCAAAATATTCAATGGGACAACTTGGGAGATCGCTACAACGACGTCGGGTGGAGCAATTATGTCATTGGCGATAGATGCTTCTGATCGAGTATTCTATGGTGCCCAACGAGAATTTGGCCGACTTGATCGTCGTGTAGACGGACGGATGGAGATGAACCCTATATCCGGAATTCTACCAGAATCTGAAGAGTTTGGTATCGTATGGGCGGTCCATATACTCAATTCTGAAGTTATATTTCAAGCCGAGCGCGGCATCTACGCTTGGGATGGAGAGGGATTGCGATCTTGGGCGTCGAGCTCTGGCTTTCATACATCTTTCATTGTTGGCGGGAAGTTATATGTACGGGAGTATGGAAATGGGTTCAAAATATTAAAGGATGATCGATTTCAGATGGTCCCAGGAGGCGAAGAATTAGCAAATGTTCGCGTTTATATGGTTGAAGAAATGGCTTCAGGAGGCCTACTTGTTGCCACTCAAGAACGCGGATTACTGTATTATAATAACAATGAATTCATCCCTATCAATAGCGAACTTGATTTATTTCAGAAGGAAGGACGGGCAAAGGATAATCCCCTACGATTGTATACCGGGACAAAGATATCTGAGAATTTGTTTGCAATAGGTACTTTAGGAAAAGGCGTAGTGTTAATAAATAGCGCAGGTCAGGTCATAACAAATTTTAATCGCAAATCTGGGTTACCGGACAACTTTATTAATAACGTAGCCATGGATTCTTCGGGACGGTTATGGTTGGCTCTTAATAATTCTGGGATCGCGTTCCTGGATTTGACCGCATCGTTGGTCCGGTACGGAGCGAATTTCGGGATTCGCGGACACATTAATGGAATTTATCGGGTGGAAAATGAGCTCCTACTATCAACAGGAGCAGACTTACTAAAATTTAACGAACCGGTCTTAATCCCAATACCAGAAGACAATACTACTCTGTTTGACGTTGTAAATGGTGTCGCTTTACCTTGGGACGTAACCGTTAGTGGGCAAACTATTTTTGTTGGTACTGATGAAGGACTGACCGTCCTCAAACCTTCAGGATCTGGATATAATGTATCCTCTTGTGACAGTGAACCGACATTTGTCCTTCATCGCTCGGAGTTGACAAAAAGCTTTTTGTCCGGTTCGAAAAAAGGGTTGAATCGAGTAAGAATCAGTCCTGAATGTTATACAACGGCGATTGGGGAAGTTGACTTAGCTGTTTGGTCTATTGTCGAGGAAAAAGTGGGCGAATTCTGGCTAGGGACTCGAACGGAGGGAGTTTCAAAGTTGTCACTCGGACAATTAGGAAACAATGTTGAATCCTTAACAAAGTACTCGATTGCTAATGGGCTACCGACCCCGAAAATAGATGTGAAACAAATCGGTAATGCTCCTCTTTTTCTGTCTGTCAAAGGCCCCTATCGCTTCATTGAGTCTAGTCAAAGGTTTGAACTCGATCGTAACTTGTGGCCGTTTGAGGTGGGCGAAACGGACAGTCTTCTCGCACTGACCGAAGACCACAATGGCAATGTTTGGATGGCGTTTCCGGATTCCGTCGTAAAGGCTATCCCAAATGGAAATGGCACGTACGAATTTTATACACCTGCCCCCCTGCGATTCAAGAAAGCCAGTACGATGGCCATTTTAGCTGAGGAGAACGATGTCATCTGGTTCAATGATGGCGATGTGTTGGTTCGATATGATGCCAAGAAGGACACTGGAGATCGAAGACCGTACAATGTTCTTATCAATCGAGTTACAAAGTTTATGACCGACGAAGTCTTATTTCGAGGCAATTTCGCCGGTCCGGATGGCACGATTTCAAGATGGCAACCAGACTCGGCCATTCCAGAGTTATTATTTGAAGAGTCTGAATTATCGATACTGTATGCGGCAACATCGTTCACGTCACCAGAGGAATTACGATATCAGACCAGGCTTATCATCGGGAGCGATTCGACTTGGTCTCCTTGGACTTCCACTACGGAATATCGAGTTCGCTCGTTAAACGCAGGGTCGTATACATTTCAAGCGCGAGCAAAAAATTCTGAAGGTCAGATCAGTGAAATCGGAAGTTATTCTTTCGTGATTTTACCCCCGTGGTATTTGTTATGGTGGGCATTCTTAATGTATGCATCATTCGGAACTTTGCTTGTTTATTCGGGAGGGAAATACTGGCTGATGGTTCGAGCTCATAAATTGGCAGAAGAGCAAGCGAAGGACTTGGAAAAGGAACGTGAATTTAATAAAGTCCTTCAGGAGGCTAACGATAGATTAATTAAGGCCAACAAGCTTAAAGACGAGTTTCTCGCGACGACATCGCACGAACTACGGACTCCACTAACCTCGATCCTTGGCTTTACGTCGGTTCTGAAGGACGAAATCCCAGAGGGAGCCGAGTATCGCGAATTTCTAGATATGATTGAGGACAGTGGTACGCGTCTTATGGAGACGCTTAACTCGTTGCTCGATCTTGCCAAACTGCGCTCGGGCGTGATGGACGTCAATCTTGAAACCTGCGATATCTATTTTCAGTGCAGAGATGGAATATCGGGGTTGCAAACAACTGCGAAGAGAAAGGGACTTGTTCTGTCAATGGAACGTCCAACGGAACCCCTTTACGTGGATCTCGATGTACTTGGATTTATTAGAATCGTATACAATCTCGTTGGTAATGCCATAAAGTTTACCGAGGAAGGCAGTGTCACAGTTTGCATTGAAGGAGAGGAAGATCTTGTCCATATGCGCATCATTGATACCGGCATTGGAATTGACTCCGAATTTCTCCCGAAGTTGTTCGAGGAATTTGTTCAGGAATCAGATGGGGCATCTCGAACACATGAAGGTTTTGGTCTGGGACTGGCTATTACATCTCGACTGGTGCGTCTGATGAGTGGAACAATTTCGGTAGAAAGTGTCAAGGGTAAGGGTAGTGTTTTCACAGTGACATTCCCAAGGAAACAGGCACCGCTTGGTCGACCCATGCGAATGAGAAGTTTTGGAGTCGATTCCGGGTCTTGATTCAGATGATTTATCAGAGCCGGATGCATACCTCAAGAGTGTTACGGCATCAGTACAGCCGAGAAATAATTCGTAAGATCAGCTGATTCGGAGTGGTGTTTATCCGATTGAGTAGCGACCTTGTGCGAGTTCCCTCCATTTCAGGTATCCCGTATACGGGGTCCTGTCCTCGTTTTGCAATCTGACGATGGGTCCAGAGTCACTAATGCACTTGAGATGTTCCAGATCATTCAATTTATACGTTTTTGTAGAGCCTTTTTATGGCACGGAATTAAGATTTATTTCGTATCGAAACGACGTGGTGAAGAAGAAAATGTCTTGAGAATCGCGAAGTTACAGAGTTGCGGGGGTGCCGCTATTTGCCGTGCTCTTAATATAAGCGTATACGTAAATGGGCGCCTTCCTTCCGGTAAACCCATGCTGATTGTCAGTAATCATCCAGGAATATTAGATCCTTGGATTCTTTCCTCTCGCTTGGTGGTTTCGTTCGTTGCTAAGATCGAGATGAGTCGATGGCCAGTATTTGGACCGATTGGCCGAGCGTGTGGTCTTTTGTTTGCGGATCGCGAGAACAGGATGCGAACGAGTGACCTGATAGGTCGAATTCAGGATAGAATGAGGGACGGCGTAGCGGTTCTGGTTTTTCCAGAAGGGACGACATCAGGTCAGGACAAGGTTCTTCCTTTTAAATCCGGCGCGTTTGCGGCTGTGGAAAAAATGCCTGGTGCGATCGTACTTCCAATTTATATGTGGGTAGAAAGAATAGAGGGCGAAGATTCAAACGAGGCAACCAGAAAGAAGATATTCTGGCCCAGAGGGATGAGTTTGATAAAAAATGCAAATCAAGTTCTTGCGATAAAATCACTGGATATGGAAATTCTGGTCGGTGCACCCATCGAGACAGATAAATACGACCGAAAAGAATTGGCTGTAATTGCCCAAAATAAAATCGAAACATTAGAGAATGTTACGCGACAAAACAGTTCTCCATTGGCTTCAAGATTGAGGTGAAAAAGACAATAATGAAGGTCCTCAAAAATTCGTCAAGGCAAGTACATAACCTGATGCAAGTTGGCCTGGTGATCGCGGGACTGCTGGCTGGAATCCTCGCTACACTTTGGATGACAAATGACCCAAATTCCGATTGGCAGCGTCCGATGTCTGTAGAAAGTGTTGAGCTTGGCAATTCGTCTCATTCCTCCATTCGTTCCGACGTCGGAGAAGCTGAGTTTCGTGTTATAGACATAGAATCCATTAATACGGTATTTAAGGAAGTCGCTTCGAGCGTGACACCTTCCGTTGTTTTTATCGAAGTTGAATCAAGAACCGCTGAAGAAGGTCGTTTCAGCAACTTTGGGACGTGGGGCGTTACTAAAAGCGTAGGTAGTGGCGTAATCATCAGCGCCCAGGGTTTCGTGGTTACGAACAATCATGTAATTGCCAACGCGAGTAAGATTTCAGTCACACTTTCTGACAAGCGTGAATTTCAAGCTGAATTAGTCGGAAAGGATAATGACACTGACCTCGCCGTTCTTCGATTGCGATCTGAGACACCATTCAAGTCGATTCCTCTGGGAAACTCCGACGAGTTGCAGGTGGGCGAGTGGGTTCTCGCGATCGGTAATCCTTTTCGACTGACCTCAACGGTGACGGCAGGGATAATCAGTGCACTCGGTAGAGAGGTACATGTAATCGAGGATAAGTTTGGTATTGAAAATTTCATTCAGACGGACGCAGCCATTAATCCGGGGAATTCCGGCGGTGCTCTGGTCAATCTCCGAGGAGAACTCATCGGAATTGCGACTGCCATTGCAACCGAGTCGGGTACCTACCAAGGGTATGGATTTGCGGTGCCGGTAAACCTGATGGAACGTGTCGTTCGAGATCTCATTCAGTTCGGAGAAGTTCAGCGTGGCTTTCTCGGAGTCACGATTGCTCCGATCGATGCAGCACGTGCGCGTGAGCTCGGATTAAAAGAAATACGAGGTGTGTATTTAAATAGCGTACAAAAGGGCCTGGCTGCTTCGACGGCAGGATTAGCGGTCGGTGATGTACTTCTGTCAATTAATGGAAAGACAATTTTTGCCCCGAACGAACTCCAGAGTGTTGTTGCACTGCATAGACCGGGAGAGTCAATTATTATCGATGTGTGGAGAGACGGGAATGTTACTCCCATTTCTGTTGAACTCAGCGGGAAGGATAGTCCACAATATCGATCGTGGATTTCGGCTCAAAATGGCTCATCGGAGGAGAGAGGTGGTAACCATCTGGACATCGCGCCTCCTCAACTTCAGATAATAAATCTTGCAGATTGGGGTGTAGGATTAGCGAATTTAAGTGAGAGATACAAAAATCGATTTGGCGTTGATCATGGAGTATACATCGCGTATGTGGAACAGAATGGAATCTTTTCAAAGGCAGGAATTCCACGAAATGTTCTACTTATGGAAATGGACACGATTCGAATTGTAACGGTCGAGGATGCTGAGACGTTACTTCAGAAACGGAAAAACAATTCTACTCCGTCGCTTCTGAAGGTGCGTCGATCAGATGGAATAATGATGTTTTTCGAGATTATGTGGCCTGAAAAATGATTCGATATCTGACGGCCGGTGAGTCTCATGGTGAGGCACTGGTAGGAATCGTCGAGGGAATGCCGGCTGGACTCGAACTGGTAACAGAAGATATCGATGTTCATCTTGCTCGTCGATGGAGAGGCGTGGGTCGCGGCGGGCGTTCTAAATTTGAGACCGATAATGTTCATTTTTACTCCGGCGTCCGTTTTTCTAAAACGATCGGTAGTCCAATTGCCATACGGATAGATAACGCAGCTTATCTGAAGGACAGATCTGGCTGGTCAGTAATAATGGCAACGGATGGCTCCGGGGGCGGCGTTGAGGCGATTACGATGCCCAGACCCGGGCATGCAGATCTCGCAGGAGTTCAAAAATACAGATTCGATGATATTCGCCCGGTAATAGAACGCGCCAGTGCTCGAGAGACAGCCGTTCGAGTAGCGTGTTGCAGCGTTGCAAGAAAGTTATTGAAAGTATTCGGCATTGAGGTCGGAAGCCACGTCATACAGATCGGAGGAGTTGGGTGGGACACTCCACAAGAATATCGAGGAATGGTCGATTCGATCTGTGAACAAGGGGCGGAACAGTTATACAAGCGTGCTGACAGAAGTGGTGTAAGGATACTTGATGATCAGCTTTCTGAACGATGCATCGAAAGAATAAAAAAGGCGAAGTCGGACGGCGATTCGCTGGGTGGGTCTTACGAGGTGGTTGTCACCGGCGTCCCGGTTGGTCTCGGCTCTTATGTACAATGGGACCGCCGCCTTGATGGGCAGTTGGCTCAGGCAATTCTTTCAATCCAAGGACAGAAGGCCGTAGAAATAGGCGACGGCCTGATGTCGGCTCGTGAGCCAGGATCAGCCATACATGATCCGATAATACGTAAAGACGGGATATTTTCACGGACTCAAAATAGAGCCGGGGGAGTAGAGGGGGGTATTTCGAATGGAATGCCTATCGTGATTCGAGGATATATGAAGCCGATTCCTACCATGATAAAACCGCTTGAATCTGTCGATATAGTGACCTTAAAACAACAGACCACTCGGTATGAACGAAGTGACGTGACCAGCGTACCGGCCGCATCGACGGTTGCGGAAGCTACCATCGCATTTGTAATAGCGAATGCTCTTTTGGAAAAACTCGGAGGAGATTCCATAGACGAAATACAAGAGAGATTTGACCGGCTGTCGACTACCGTTAGCGGATAACCGAAAACGATCTGGTGAACGAAGCCTCCTCGGTTTCCATTCGGATGAAATAGAGTCCTGGAACCAATAGATCAGAGTCTGGCGCCCACCGCCAATAAGTTTGAAATACATGTGCATCCGAAGTATCTATGCGCCGTCCCAGAATATCATATACCTTGAACCTGGGCGGTTGCGGTGAAGGCGGAACCTCAAAAGGAATCCGAATATCATTCGAACTTCCCAGTTGCCAGGGATTCGGGTATGGCATTTTCAACGAAAGGATTGGAGTTTCTACAACTGGGTTGTCAGCAGCAGCCGTCGAAGTGAGATCGTAGCGTACTGTAATGCGCTCCAGCTTGGAATCATAAGCGACCGCGTAGTCTATCCCTGGCTTTGTTTGCGCATTTTCCAAAACGATTTTCCCCAGGGAATAGCTTCCAGATAGCAGTTCATTACCGGCGTTCAACGCAAGAAGAATTCTGAGCGATCTGGTTCGTGGGTCCAACCGGGAATTCATTCCAACAAGCTGTTGACCTGAGTTACCTGCAATTAGAATCCGGACAGTTTCAGGAGATGCGGTGGCCGACAGGTCAACTCGCGATACAAAGGGGATCGAAAGTTCGAGTCCTCGGATCGATTCAGTTATGTGGATCCAAATCTGAAACGATGCAGAGGAGAGTTGTTCAAACTCAACTCGCAGGTTGTTTTCGAACGGAAGAACAATTCCCGACGTGGCTGCCGCGAGAGGAGCAGGTGGGCCAGACAAAACATCGGGTAATAACGTCCCATCAGTCCAGCCTCTTTCAAGAATGGCTTCAACAAGAACCCCGAGATCTCGAACATCCAGAAATGAATCGCCCTCAAACTCCGGATATACGTCGAGAGATTGTTGGCCGTCAGAAGAGATTGTACGAATGCCGAGTACCGCGTCAATCCCAAGCAAAACGTCTCCGATATCAACGGATCCGTCCTTATTGGCATCACCTCGACCTCCAATACCTGATCCATTAGCAATTATGACGGACCGTCCTGTCGGAGATCCATTGTGGGTGAATTCAAATTCCGTATTCTGATTACCAAAAGATTTCTGTGTGGGGTTGAAACTCAATACGAGCGAATCTGTCGCACCCGGTGAAATGAAAAGGGAATCCCTTGAGAAGCTGAACAGTTGATTGGTAGACGTAATATCAGAAATTATTAATTCCGTTGTGCCCGTCGGATTCGAAATGAATAGCGTTCTATTTGCGCTGGAGCCGGCAGCTACAAGACCGAAATTCACGTCCTCAAGATCTGTTTGAAAGTCGGCCTTTCGCGGAAGAATTGTGAGATTATGTTGACTTATACCTGCGGTCAGCGTTTTCATGCCAGCCGAATCAGGCTCCATTGCTCCGATAACGCCTGAGAGATGTACAGATTCCACGATCGCAGATGAGTTGGAAAGTGCGTTTGTTTCAAGGCGAAGCCATAGAAACTCGTCATATTCTCCAGACATCGTCACCATCGAATCTTTGCTCAAAACCAGAATTCTCGTAGTTCCCTGGATATTATTCCATGCAACCGTCCAAGCCGTTGTATCAGAAATAGCAAACCCTCGTTCGATAGTGAGAATTTGGGCATTTGAACCAGCCAGCATGATATCGAACTGGAGCCCTCGTATTGAAGTAGTTACGGAAAGAGAGAGAGGAATAAGCACATCGTCGGACTGTTCCAAGGCAGTCGAAGAACCGCTGTTGAATCCGAAACTTGAGGACTGAGCTGTAGAATCAGCGCCTTCCGGGTCGTTGTTGTTCAGCGTACCGGTGATCACCAGGTCGTCTATTCGAATGTTAGAGCCGCTGGACGTACCCCCCTGTGCCTCAAACCGAAGAAAAATATCTGATTTGCCAAAAAGTTCGCCAGGAAGAGCCATCGAAATCAATTGATAGGAGCTTGTGGCTGCGGGAAGTGCCAGTTCTGAGGATATCACCGTAAATGGGAATGTTGCACCGCCGTCGCTGGAGGCGGTCAGGACAAGGTTGGCCTGGCTGTACGACGATGTCCTTCGAGCATCGTAGGAAATAAATCCAGACAAAAAAGCAGTCAGATCAAGAGATGGAAGGGTTATAGTACCAAACCCTGAACCGGTGTGCACCAAATTATTACCGCCTGATCCTGGTGATTCTGATGAGGAACTTGAACTCCAACTCGAAGCGCCGATCCAGCCGGGAGGAAGATCTGGAACCGTGACCGTATCGAATGATTCGTCTAATATCTGTGCCTGTGTCTGTGCGGTACATTCCGCGAAAGAAAGCAGCAAATGGAATAGAATTAAGGCTGAAAATGATTTCATCTATAGAATGGCCTGATTGTTTGAAGAACGATGTCCGGAATCAAAAGAGGTCGTCTTCCTCTCGAACCGAACACTCAATAAGCAGATTCTCAGACGATTCATGGAGATCAAACGGTCCGATCGGTTGGTGAATGTCCCCCGATTCCCTTGAAAACCGGTTTCCTAATAAATCGGGCCCAAAAAAAAACCATAAAAAAAGCGGGCTCAAAAAAAGCATAAAAAAATCGGACGTAAAAAAGTGAGCATAAAAAAAGCGGGGCGCGTAATACGCCCCGCTTAAATTCGGACTCACAAAGCAGGCGGACTTTTCAACTCATCTGAAAACCAGGCCTGTCATTCAAAACGTCGATCGCACGTTTTCAAGCGGACTACCACTCAAGCAGACTACCACTCAAGCAGACTACCGTTCAGGCAGACTACCGTTCAGGCAGACTACCGTTCGGGCAATCAAATCCGTCATCCGCGCTTCATCTTCATACGAACCGTAAGCGCACCATGAATGATGAATATTTCATATTGAGTCTGGTCCAGAATACCGGCAAGCGCAGCGTTGTGTGCCGTACGAGCAGCCTCCGCGAGCGCCCGAACTTCATCGATCGTGGCACCATTCTCAATCAGTTCCCGAAATTCAAGACGATCTTCGTCAATGGAATCCCGCAACTCTTCAAGCGCCGCCACCTGTCTGTCATCCAGCCCCAGAACGGAAACCATTACTTCTTTCTCCGCCTTGGCTCGAGCTTCCCGGCGCGGCTCAAACTCTGCCTTTTTCTCTTCAATGAGAGCTTTTTGCTCGTCGGTCAACAATTCGTCTATCGCTTCGCGAAGATCGTCTGCAAGTGCCTTCATCTGGGCGCGTGCGTCTGCTCGATCCAGTGTGCCGCTTTTCACAGATTCAGCAATTTTGCGCAGATTTGATACAAATTCTTCTCTGAGCGCATTCATTTCTTCTCTTTGCCCTTCGGTCAGATCAAATAATCCTCCGAAACCACCGATTCCTTGTAAGAAACCTCCTTTTCGGCGCACAAAATCCGCAGGACCTGCGTGGTCGTTCCTGAAATAGCCGCTTGGGAAAGGATGATTCTCGATGCGTGCAAAAATTCTCGCTTTTTGCTCGTCTGTTAAATTCGCCTGAAGTCTCGCAGCTACATTCCACAGGAATCCTGGCTCATGTGCTCGACCGGCGTGTTCATCAAACGCGTCCTGAAGCTGGGTAATCTCTTCACTGTTTAACTCCAGATCGAATGCGATAAAGGAAACAGACTGTGCAACATCGAATAATTCCGTGTCGACAGTATTTTCAACTGTGTCGATCGCGTCTGACGAATCACAAGCACTGATAACAAATGCCAGTGCGACTGCAGGAATGATTATATTTCTGCTGAGGGACGTTAAATTTGTCATGGCTTTAAAACTCGTCATGGCTTTAAAACTTGTCATGGCCCATTCTCCAAATCATTGAGTTTGAATAATAACTTCGGACCAGATAACGGATCGATTTCCACGAAGTTGTCACAGAGCTGTCACGTGTCTGCGGAATAAATGCGACCGATCCACGTTACGTATCAATTCAGATTTTGTGTCTGCAATCGCCGGATTGGCAAATAGTTTATGTATCGCAGTAATTCGCCTGAATATTTATTGAATCTCCGGTATTGAATTTTCGGTATTGAATCACTCATGGAACTCAGTGACAAATCGTCGTCTGTTTTTATTGCCGGTCATACAGGATTGGTGGGTTCGGCTCTCGTACGAGCGCTACAGAAAAGTGGATATGCGAATCTGATCCTGCGAACATCGGGAGAGCTTGATTTACGTAATCAGGAGGCTGTTCGTGCTTTTTTCGCAGCGGCAAAGCCCGAATTTGTGATCGTTGCGGCTGCTCATGTGGGCGGAATACTTGCCAACAGTAATTACCCGGTTCCGTTTCTGGCAGACAATCTGTCGATAGAACTGAATGTGATTCAGTCTGCGGCGCAGGTAGGTACTAAACGCCTCATTTTTCTGGGAAGTTCGTGCGTTTATCCAAGACTCGCTACCCAACCTCTCAAAGAATCGAGCTTGTTGACCGGTCCGCTCGAAGAAACCAATCAGTGGTACGCTGTTGCAAAAATAGCGGGATTAAAGCTGTGTGAGGCTTATTTCAAACAGTTCGGGTACGACTTCCTCTCGTTAATGCCTACGAACCTGTACGGACCCTGTGATAACTTTGATCTCAGTACAAGTCACGTGCTGCCTGCCCTTATCAGGAGGTTTCACGAGGCGCATCTGGAGGATGACACCAAAGAAGTAATGCTCTGGGGAACCGGTTCTCCGAGGCGCGAATTCCTGCACGTGGACGATCTTGCGGATGCCTGTCTTTTTATCCTTCAGACTGCGGAAAACCGTATCACTGAGCATGCTTCCGGGCGCTTGATAAACGTTGGATCGGGTTCGGAAATCACGATCCGCGAACTGGCCACCATGATCCGAAATATCGTTGGTTCCAAGAATCCTATAACATGGGACGACTCGAAACCCGATGGTACTCCCAGGAAATCAATGGATGTCTCTATAATGAAAACCCTTGGCTGGGAGGCAAAAATCGGTTTGAATGAAGGTCTCGCAGCGACATATAAATGGTATACAGAGCATGGAAAGTGACTATTCAGCCTTCCGATCAGCAAAAATCCTTGATTTAGGCGTATAAGAATTCAGACGATAATAAATGGATCGATCCAGGAGACAGCACAAGTCGCCGGGTCAGATGTCGCGTCTTCCTCAACAGACTCTACGTGAATGTGAACTACGAAACAAAGGCTCGCTCTCTGCTTAAAGCCCTTTCGTGGCGCACACTCGCTACACTCACAACCGCCGTGCTTGTTTACCTTTTTACCGGTGAACTGGGTCTCGCGATCACGGTAGGATCGTTCGAAGTACTGGCTAAAATGGGTCTCTATTTCGTACATGAGCGTCTGTGGCAAAAGGTTCGTTTTGGAAAAAAAGTGATTCCATCGTTTGTATTGTGGTTCACCGGGCTTCCATCTTCCGGGAAAAGGGAGATTGCTAATCAGATATTTGACCGGATCAAGGAAAAAGAACTCCGAGTTGAAAGAATCGATAGTCGAGGTGTACGACCTCTTTTTCCCGAAACCGGATTCTCTCCCAATGAAGTAGATCAGCATGTGCGTCGGGCCGGGCACCTGTGTGCGATGTTGGAAAAAAGCGGTGTGATTGTTGTTGCCTCGTTTGTTTCACCGTACGTAACCAGTCGGAAGTTTGCCCGAAAGTTGGCCACGAATTTTATTGAAGTCCATCTGCGGTCAACGCCGGAAGCCTGCGCGAAGCGTGACTCGAAAGGAAGGTATGAGCGAGCCAGACGAGGTGAATATTCCTACTTCCCCGGAGTTGATGTAAAATATGAAGAATCTAAAGATCCTGAAATCACGATAAACGTCGATGAGCGTTCGGTCGAAGAGGCCGTCGCCGAGGTTGAATCATACCTGATCACCCACTATATCACAGCTAAATAGATTTAAATCGTGGCGAGAACAAAAAGCGAAATGACTCACCTTCGCCAGCTTGAAGCAGAGAGTATTCACATCATTCGTGAGGTGGTGGCGGAATTCGAAAATCCGGTCATGCTCTATTCGATCGGCAAAGATTCATCCGTAATGTTACATCTGGCGCGTAAAGCATTTTATCCCTCCAAAGCTCCGTTTCCGTTGATGCATATTGACACGACATGGAAATTCAGGGAGATGATTGAATTTCGTGATCGGGTAACGGCCGAATATGGATTCGATCTGATCGTGCATATCAATCCGGAGGGTCTGGAAAAGGGGATCGGGCCTTTCACTCACGGATCCGCGCTGCATACGGATGTCATGAAAACCGAGGGACTCAAGCAGGCCCTGGATAAATATGGATTTGATGCGGCGTTCGGAGGTGCCCGGCGTGACGAAGAAAAATCACGCGCTAAAGAACGAATATTTTCCTTTCGAACGTCCAATCATCGATGGGATCCGAAAAACCAACGACCGGAGCTGTGGAATCTCTATAATACCAAAGTGACTCCTGGAGAAAGTATTCGGGTTTTTCCTCTATCGAACTGGACGGAGCTCGACATCTGGCAGTATTTGTACTTGGAAGACATCGAAATCGTACCCCTTTATTTTTCGGCGCTTCGACCGGTAGTGGAGAGAGACGGTCTCCTCATCATGGTGGATGACGATCGGATGCCGCTCGAACCGGGAGAAAATCCGGAAATGAAATCGGTCCGGTTCCGTACACTCGGTTGTTATCCGCTTACGGCTGCGGTCGAATCAACGGCCGCGTCCTTGCCGGAAATCGTTCAGGAAATGTTATTGACCAAGACGTCGGAGCGCCATGGAAGAGTGATCGACCGCGATCAGTCCGGATCGATGGAGAAGAAAAAACAAGAGGGCTATTTCTAAGCATGATTGATCCCGAAGATCTGATAACAGACGATATTCTCGCTTACCTGAAAACTCAGGAAGAGAAAGGATTACTTCGTTTTATTACGTGCGGAAGCGTCGACGACGGCAAAAGTACCTTGATCGGACGCCTTCTGTGGGACTCAAAATTGATTTTTGAAGATCAACTTACCGAGCTGCGAGCGGACAGCAAACGCTTAGGTACCCAGGGCGATGAAATTGATTATGCTCTTCTTCTCGACGGGCTTCAGGCAGAGCGAGAACAGGGAATTACCATCGACGTAGCCTACCGGTTCTTTACCACAGACAAACGAAAATTTATCGTTGCCGATACGCCCGGACACGAGCAGTACACTCGTAATATGATCACCGGAGCGTCGACGGCGAACGTTGCAGTGATTCTTATCGATGCGCGCAAGGGCGTCTTGACGCAGACCAAACGGCACAGTTTTCTGGTTTCCCTCGTCGGGATTCAAAACATTGTACTGGCCATCAACAAAATGGACCTCGTCGGATATTCAGAGGACACCTTTGATGCAATAAAGGAGGAATACGAAGATTTTGTCTCGGGGCTCGGATTCAAAGAAATCGCGGCAATCCCGGTTTCTGCTCTGAAAGGAGATAATATTATTGAGCAGAGCAATAACACGCCGTGGTACCGTGGAAAGACGCTGATTGATTTTCTTGAGACCGTCGAAATCGACAACATTTCGGTCGATCAACCTTTCAGAATGCCGGTTCAGTGGGTAAACCGACCGAATCTGGATTTTCGCGGATTTTCCGGCACCATTGCTTCAGGCAGCGTGCGGCCCGGAGATGAGGTCGTCGTACCTTCGTCCGGAAAAACCAGCCGCGTGAGCAGAATCGTTACCTTTGACGGCGACCTGAAGTACGCTTTTGCCGGTCAGGCGGTCACTCTGACTCTCGAAGACGAGATCGACATCAGTCGGGGGGATATGCTCTGCGCGCCGGATGCCCGCCCTGCTCATGCGGCCCAGTTTGAGGCGCACCTCGTGTGGATGCATGAGGACGCGCTGCTTCCGGGAAGAAGTTATCTCATAAAAATGGGCGCAAACACCGCTCCGGCGATGGTGAGTGATCTCAAGTATAAAATAAATGTCAATACACTCGAGCAGCAGGTAGGCAAGACACTTGAACTGAATGAGATCGGAGTCTGCAATATTTCCGTAGACAAAGAAATGACGTTTGATCCGTTCAATGAAAATCGATCGACGGGTAGTTTCATCCTGATCGATCGGTACACGAACGCCACCGTCGCTGCCGGAATGATTGATTTCGCGTTGCGGCGGGCGACAAATATTCACAGGCAGCCGCTTGATATCGACAAAAAAGTGCGGGCGAAAATGCTCAACCAGAAACCACGCGTGGTCTGGTTCACCGGGTTATCGGGCTCTGGAAAGTCTACCATTGCCAACCATGTTGAAAAACGTCTTCACAGTATGGGGAAACACACCTACACGCTGGACGGGGACAATATCAGGCACGGACTCAACAAAGACCTGGGATTTACAAACGCAGACCGGGTTGAAAACATCAGGCGTGTCGGCGAAACGGCAAAGTTGTTTGTCGACGCGGGAATGATCGTGCTGGTGTCCTTTATTTCTCCCTTTCGCAGCGAAAGGCGCGTGGCCCGGGAAATGCTCGACGATGGTGAATTTATCGAGGTGTACGTCGACACGCCGCTTGAAATCTGTGAACAGAGAGATCCCAAGGGACTCTACAAAAAGGCCCGTTCTGGCGCCTTGAAGAACTTCACAGGGATTGATTCGGCCTACGAAGCGCCGGAGAATGCTGAGATCGTGCTGCACGGCGCTGAAAAAGATCCCGAGGAGCTGGCGGAGCAGGTTATAAAAATGCTTTTCCCTTCGAATTGAGGCGTTTTCGATTCCGCCACTTCGGATTCGGCTGCTTTCGATTCCGCCACTTCGGATTCGGCTGCTTTCGATTCCGCCACTTTCGATTCCGCCAATTCGTATCCGGCTGCTTCGGATTCCGTCACTTTGTATCCGGCCGTTTTTGATTCAGACGTGATGCAGCGCTAACTTCCGCGATGTTCTTCGGATTCCGACGAGACCTACCCCTGGTGCCGCCGGATTCGATGAATCGGTACCGCACGGTTTAAACGCTCTGGGATTACTCTGCTTATGAAGAAAGGCGTCGTCTACACGTTTCTGATATCAGTTTTCCTGATGGTGGCTCCAATTGCTTTGGCACCCCTGTCGGCTAACGCTCAGGTTCTTTCTGAAGAAATCCAGAGAGAGCTTGCGCGCAACAATCTGACAGAATCAGAAGCCAGGGAGCTGGCAGCACAGCTCGGGATCGATCTGGATGACCCGGTCCAGGCCTCTCAGCGTGCTCGCGAGTTGGGAGTCTCCGAAACGGTCATACAGCGAATGCTCCGAGCCATAGAGCCGCAAACCCCTGTTATGATCGAAGATCTTTCCATCCCTGACGATTCCTTGCTTGTACAGCCTCCCCGCCTCTCGTTACGGAGTGGTCAGTCTGAATCGGCCCGTGCACGCCGAGACAGTATCGACGCCGCACAACTCAGTTCGTTTCCCGATGCGGTGCGCGACGAAGAACTTCCATTTTTCGGCTACGACCTGTTTCAGAATGTACCTGATGCTTTTCAGCCCGACCCCGTCGGACCTGCAGATGACGGATATCTCGTGGGTCCCGGTGATGAACTGCGATTGACGGTGTGGGGCGCAGCGGAATTCCAGGTAGTGCTGCCTGTGGATGTTGAGGGACGCATTTTTGTCAAGCGCGTCGGGCAGATCACGGTTGCCGGTCGCCGATTGTCCGAGCTTCGCGAAGATGTAAAACGGTCACTTTCAAGGAGTTATGCAGGCCTTGTATCCGATCCTGAAACAGTTTTTATGGATCTGACGGTTACGCGTCTAAGGCCCATCAAGGTGTTTGTTCTGGGCGAAGTCGGCCAGCCCGGGGGGTATACGGTTGCCAGTTCTTCGACGCTTTTTAATGTCCTCTACAGCATCGGAGGTCCCCTGCGCAGAGGAAGCCTGCGCAATATTGACATCATCCGTAATGGAAAGACCGTTTCGACGCTTGATTTCTACGACTATTTGCTTCGAGGCTTTGCTGAGAATCCTATTCAGCTGCGCAATAATGATTTTATCTTTGTCCGGCCACGTGGAATAACGGTTGCCATTACCGGACAAGTCGTGCGCCCGGCGATTTACGAAATGCGCGATGGCGAGACTTTCAGTGTGTTGCTCGACTTTGCGGGGGGGCATACGGCTGCAGCTTATTCGAAGCGATACCAGATCGAACGAATCGTGCCTATTGGAGAACGGAGCGATCCATCGATCGCCCGCGAGATCCTGGACTTGAGTCTCAGCGATGCTTTGAACGGGGTTGAAGATGTTGATCTCAGGGACGGGGATGTCATTTCGATCTTCGGTATTTCGGATCGAATCAAAAACTCGGTGACCATTGCCGGTGCTGTTTTTCAGCCCGGTCGGTACCAGCTCACCGCCGCGATGATTACGGTGAGAGATCTGATACTCTCGGCGGATGGTCTTATGGAAGAAGCGTTTGTCGGAACGGCGTCACTGGTTCGTGTACGTGATGATTTCACGGATCAGCAGATCACGCTGGATCTCAAAGGCGTTCTGGCCGACGAGCCGACACAGAATATTCCGTTGATGCGCCACGATTCCCTGACCATTCATTTCAGGAGGGATGTACAGGAAATCGGAGAGGTAACCATATCGGGTCAGGTGCGCAGCGATACAACGATATCGTGGCGGGACAATTTGCGGCTAAGCGACCTCCTGTTCACCGGTGGGGGACTGTATGACTCGTTGTACATCAAGACCGTATTTATGGAGCGGGCCGACCTCTTCCGCATCAACGATGATGGAATTACGACCCGGGTCATTCCCTTCAATCTGGGACACGCTCTTTCGGGTCGTGGCGTGGCTCGCGACGTGCTTCAGCCCGGCGACGAAATCCGCATTTATTCGCGCGACGTTGAGCGCCTTACTGGCGATACGGTTTTTATCACGGGAGCCGTTCAAAACCCTGGCACATATCCTTATCGGGAAAATCTGACATTGGAGGATTTGATCCTTCAGGCAGGAGGATTTACAACTTCCGCATACCTGCAGTCCGCCGATTTATCGAGGAATGTATATGGGGAACAGCGGATTGCGGAAACGATCTCCGTTCCTCTTCTCCGGGGTGAATTCGATCGCGGCCAAGCGGTGTCTGAAGGCGTGTTGAGCGCACTGTTTTCTGCGCGAAGTGTTCTTCTGCAGCCGGAGGATCGTGTCTATGTGAGGACCGACCCGAACCTGAGACCCCAGGAAACGGTGCTGGTAAGCGGAGAAGTTCGTTTCCCGGGACTTTACACGATCGAATACGAAAACGAGACACTCAGGTCGATTGTGAAACGCGCCGGTGGATTATTACCAACCGGATACAGTGGTGGGGCTCGCCTGATCCGCGGCACTCAACCGGTGATCGCAGATTTTGATCTGATTCTTGCCGGAAACGGGCGGGATATAGCGGTCCTGCCGGGCGATCAACTGTTCATACCCAAGGCACCTAACACGGTCGAGGTGCGTGGAAACGTGAACAATCCGGGGCTTATTATTTTCAATTCGGGCAGCCGGGTAAAAGATTACATCAATCGTGCCGGTGGGCTTGCGCCTGAATCGGCGGATATATTTGTAACCCAGGCCGACGGAGCAACAATCAAGTTGCGGCGAGGGCTTTTTCCGACGAATCCGCGCGTGGATGACGGTGGCGTGATATTGGTTACACTGAAACCGCCCAAAGTGCCGGGAGAAGGGACCGATGTGGGCCAAATTATATCGGACTCGATAAGCACCCTGATTACGCTGCTTCCCGCGATCATTATCGTCGCCAGTATATAATGACGGAGCAGTCAGTAGATCAGGGGCGCGCGGGGAACGGCGTCAGGGAGGACGAGATCTCTATCCTTGACTTGTTGGTTATTCTGGCCCGTCAGAAAAAAACGATCGTTCGGACGGTCATGTGGTTCGGAATCGTCGGAATGCTGATCGCGATCTTCTCGTCCTCAGAATACACATCGAACTCGACGGTTATCAGGGAGGTTGAAGAAGCCGGCGCAACAAGTTGCCATCGGCAAGAAGGCGCCAAGCTTTGACACGCAGACCATCGACGGCAAGAAGGTCGCCAACGCGGAGCTGGAGAAATACGCCGCCACCGTCTTGAACTTCTTCGCCCCGAACTGCGGCCATTGCAAGAAGCAGATTCCCAAGGTGGAGAAGGTTCGAAAGCAGTTCGCGGACAAGAATGTCCGCTTCATTAACGTCAGCCAGAAGATGCGCAAGGCGTTCACGAAAGAGCAGGTGCTCGCCACGCTGAAGAAGACGGGCTACGAGGGTGAGGTAGTCATTGACCACGAGAACAAGATCGGCGGCGCGTTCAACGCCAGAGGGTTCCCGCACATGATCGTTCTGGGCAAGAGCGGCAATCTCGAAGCCGTTAATCGGGGCAACATGGCTGATCTCGAAACGCGCCTGACCGCCCAGCTCGACGCGCTGGTTGCAGGCAAGGCGATTCCGAAGAAGTACGCACAGGCCCCGGCCAGCAAATCGAACAGGCGGCCCGCGATGGACCTGGTCGGCAAGCAGGCCCCGGCATTCAACATCGATACCCTCGACGGTAAGGAGGTTTCCAACGCGGACTTCTCCAAGCACCCGGCCACGGTGCTCAACTTCGTCGCTCCCAACTGCGGCTTCTGCAAGCGGCAGGTGCCGACGGTTGAGAAGATTCGCGCCGAGTACGAGGCCAAGGGCATCCGGTTCGTCAACATCTCGCAGACCATGCGAAAGGAGTACTCGGCGGAGGAGGTCGTGGACATCTTCAAGACCAAGCTTAAAACCAACTTGGAAATTGCCCAGGACAACGGCAACAAGATCGGCAAGCTATTCAAAGCCACCTCCTACCCCACGTTGTTCGTGGTAGGCAAAGATGGCAAGGTTTCAGAGGTTTTTGTCGGGGCGAAGCCCAACCTGGACACGCTGCTGAAGGAACGCCTCGACGCTCTGATCAAGGGATAGTTGCCACTTTCGCCAACGAAGGAAGGGCGGCATTGAAGGCTTCCTGAGAGCTAACTCGGCAGGACAAACGATCCTGTTCGCCTGGACGCTGAAAGATCGGGTTCAGTGGTTTGCGGAGACAGACTCTGTACCGGCGTTAGGAATTGGGTTCCCGCCGGTTCTGAACCTACTGCACAGGTACTAACAACAGGCCTCGCTTGTCGGAAGATCAGCATGACCCCATGCGATCCTCCGGCGGGCGGGGCCTTTCGGTTTCACTCCGTTGCGCAGGTTTCTTCGGCCGGTCCTTGGCCCGACGATCACCTGGTCTTGCCTGAAGTACAAGCGTCTTAATACTACAGCGCCGCTTGGCCTTGTGGAGGCGATTCAGGAAACCAAGATCAGCGTTTTCGACCCCGAGAACGCCGTTCCCAATGCTCTGAAACCTTATGCGGCGCTGTAGTACTAAAGTAACCGCCGAATGACCAGCCGAATATGCCTACCCGATTCAAGTCCATATAGGAACGTTTCTCGGCCAACTGCTTTAGCGCCGCCACGTGATCAGGAATCTCGTGGCGTCCGATGTTGCCGTAGGCCACATCCTGAAACTCTTTGCCCCGTCCGGGGGTTCCGCGGCCATCCACTACGAAGGCGATGAAGCCCAACTGGGCCAACGCCTGCCCGTGCTCGGCATGAAAAGTGACCCCATCAGGATGGATGAAACTGTGCGGCACCTCGCTCAATTGTGGGCCAGCATAGATGACTTCAATCACCGGGTACTTCTCTTCGGGGTTGAAATCGTGCGGTTTGTAGAGCACCCCGTAGAGGTCGGTCTTGCCGTCAGCGGCCTTGACGACAAACTCCTCTGGCGGGCTCCAGTTCAATGTCTTGAGCGCGTCAACATTTGCTTTCGCCAGTGTTTGCAACAGCGTGCCATCCGCTTGCCTCAACTGCACCATTGGCAGTCGATCCACACTAGAGTGCGTGTCCAGAAAGAACTCTTTCAACGGTGCGAATCGGATGTGGTGCTGGCCAGGCGCTTCGGTCAACTGCGAAAAGCTCCTGCCATTCAGATTTACCCGGTAAAGGTGGATGTCGTAGGGGTTGCTCTCAGCCCTGTCGAAGGGCCGCTGCCTATCGCCGTGGGCGGTGAAGTAGACCCACCCTTTCTTTTCATCCACCGCCTCAATGCGTACAACCGGGAAGTCTCCTTGCGTCAAGCGACGAATAAGGTTCCCGTTCAGGTCGTACAGGTAGAGGTGATTCCAACCATCCCTTTCGGACAGCCACAGGAATCTTTGGCCATCCTCCAACCAGGTGAAACGCCTGAGCCACTTGAACCAAAGAAATGACCAATCGATGACGAAAGTTTCTTGGGTTTCTGTGAGGATCACGCGCGTGGCACCCGTCACAGGGTTGGCGACCATCAGGTCTAACTTTTTGTGGTCACGGCTCTTACGGAGGAAAGTCAGCTCAGAGCCGTCGGGCCGCCACCCGAAGAGGTAAAAGTGCTGGTCCGGATTGTTGCCGGTGTCGAGTCGTACTTGGCGTTTCGAGAGGATATCAACGACAAACAGTTCGGGCTGGGACATGGGGCCGGGGCGCCCTGCGTCGGACTGCACCCACTCCACTTCCTCCGTAGGTTTCAGCCAGTGAACAATGGCAAGTTTGGCTACCTTACGGTAGTCCACCTTTTTTACCGCGAGCTTGAAGCTGTCCGGCGACCATTCGGCACCGTCTACCTCCCACTCGTAGTCTTCAATGCCATCAGTGGTAATCGGCACGCTGCGCCCGTCGTTTGTCGAGCGCAGCCAGAGATTGTGATCCTTGATGCCTGCAAACCAGCGGCGGTCGGGCGAGAGTACCTCCTTCACTGGAGGCGCAGCCAAGCGTTTCCGGACGATTTGTGGGACGAGCCGGTCTTTCTCCTGCTGGGACAGGTCGGAAGCGCGGGTGATCCTGTAGGTGTCGAGCTGGAGAATGAACTCCTTGTCCTCCACGGTGAACTTGGCCGTCTGCTCGCCTTCATCCGCAAT
>JACZYD010000113.1 GCA_022571255.1 Bacteroidota bacterium | reverse complement strand
ACCAAATACAATCAGCAAATCGCTACCGATGCAGGAAATGTCCCATTCTTTTTCACGAGAACAGGTAGAGACGCTGGAAAGGAGGCTGAGAGAACCTCGAAAATTCATCCAGATCGTAAGCGGTGCCCGCCAAGTCGGAAAAACCACCCTGGTTGGACAGGCCCTCGGACGAATCGATGCAGCTTTCCGCTCCGTCTCAGCGGACGAGCCGGGTTCAAAAGATTCAGCCTGGCTGACCGCGCAGTGGGAAGCTGCGAGAATCGACACCAAAACCTCCGGATCCAACGGCGGCGTCCTTGCCATCGACGAAATTCAGAAAATCTCCGACTGGTCAGAAACCGTGAAGAGACTATGGGATGAAGACACCGCTTCCGGTCTCGCACTACGCGTAGTCATCCTCGGATCAGCCCCTCTCCTCCTTCAGACAGGCCTCACCGAAAGCCTCGCTGGCCGATTCGAACAGATCCGCGTTCCACACTGGTCATTCGGCGAAATGAGAGATGCGTTCGACGTCTCTCTGAACGAATACCTGTATTTCGGCGGGTATCCCGGGGCAGCCTCTCTCCGGCATGATCAGAATCGCTGGGCACGTTATATCGTGGACTCGATGATTGAGACCACGCTGTCGAAAGATATCCTGCTGATCACACGTGTCGATAAACCCGCCCTCATGCGTCGTCTTTTCGAGCTCGGCTGCAGGTACTCGGGGCAGATACTATCCTACACAAAAGTACTCGGACAACTCCAGGATGCGGGCAATACCACGACATTGGCCCACTACCTGAACCTGCTTTCTGGAGTAGGAATGCTCACTGGTCTGCAGAAATATGCCGGGGATACGGCTCGCCGGTACGGATCCAGTCCGAAATTCCAGGTTTTGAACACCGCGCTCATGTCCGCGATGACCGGCTATCGCTTCGAAGAAGCCCTCGCGGATCCAGAATACAGGGGCAGGCTCGTCGAATCGGCCGTCGGCGCTCATCTTGCCAACGCGGCCGCAACCGGGATCTGCGAGTTATACTACTGGCGCGACCGTGGCCGCGAGGTTGATTTTGTAGTACGGGCAGGCAGACGATTGGTAGCCATTGAAGTAAAGAGCGCGGGTTCAGGCACATCGCGTACGCATCGCGGATTATCAGCTTTCGCCAGATCATTTAATCCCGACCGGTCCCTGATCGTCGGAGGAGATGGAATCTCGCTCGAAGAGTTTCTGTCTGCGCCAGTGGCACATTGGTTGTAGTTGGCGTCCACGATTTTGCTGTAGTTGGCGTGCACGACGACCCACTATTTACATTCGGTGTGCCGGCTGATCGCCCTGCTTCAAATCCTGGGGAAAACCGTGGAAGTCATGGTTCGGGTCAGGGTCAGGGTTCGGGTCAGGGTCAGGGTTCGGCCACGCCCGAGTTCGGATTCGATCAGATAGTGAGATAAGTGTTTGCCGATCATGCGCATGTGGTGGTATACGAAAACAGGCTCTGCCTGAATAAACGAGCTTTCGACCGTAATGACAAAAGTCTGCGGTTCGCAGAAATGTTACAATCTGGTCTCAGGCTACTCTATCGTTGTGACAGTATCACTTTAATACTATATTATTTGCCGCGGAAAATCAGACAATTGATAGCCGATCTTCAGAAGGCCGGATTCGTCAACAGGGGTGGCAAAGGCAGCCACCGGGTTTTCGTACACGAGTCTGGAGCCAGGATGGTGGTCAGCGGAAAACCCGGCAGTGACGCTCAGCGATATCAGGAACGCCTGCTTAGAAGTGTATTAGAGGCAAGTCAGAAATGAAACTCAGCGATCAATATTTAAAGCTGGTTGAGTGGTCTGAAGAGGATCAGGTCTACGTCGGTACGTGCCCGGGATTGTTTTTCGGAGGTGTCCATGGAGACGATGAAACCGAAGTGTACCGAGAATTGTGCCAGGTCGTCGACGAAACAATCGAAATCATTCAGGAAGATGGCGAAATCCTCCCTCCCACGACGGCCGGTAAGTCATATTCCGGGAAATTCGTAATACGCGTAGGGGAAGACTTACATAAGTCTTTGGTTATCAACGCTTTGAAGACCGGCGAAAGCCTGAATACATACTGCGTGAAACTACTCCGGGAAACGCCGACACCGTATGAGTTGCGACGTGGAGGCGATAAATAACCCAACAACATGCCCCAATCGCACCCATTAGACCAAATCCTTCATGAGTGTCATCGCAAGCGGCGTGCGGAGATTTTCTTTCTAAAGTCTACGAACTTATGGTTGTACACTCGACGTTGGTATGACTGTCTCGGTCTGTGTTCGCCAGTGAAAGACAGTCCGCCGTAGCGGGTCAACTCCAATTCCAGTCTGCTGCGGACGTGATGGTGATCAGCGAGCGAACATCTCAAGAAGCCCTTCGATCACCTTGTCCTGGGCGACCGGACTTATCGTCCCCATTTTTTTGGAGAGTCGAGATTTATCAATGGTTCTGATCTGGTCCAACACGATCTGGCCCGAGACCTTTTGAAAAACGCAGTCGATACGCGTAGGATAATTTCTGCCTTTACTCGTCATCGGTGCCACAATGACGGTTCGAATGTGCGTGTTCATCTCGTCCGGCGAAATGATGAGGCACGGCCGCGTTTTCTTTATCTCGCTGCCCCGAGTCGGATCGAGGCGGACTGAGTAGACTTCAAATCTGCGAACTTGGTCACTCACTGCCATTCCCACTCACTTTCGTCCCAATCTGCCGGGATTGAATCAGAATCCAGAAGTTCATCATCACCAGATGAAACCATCTTTGAATAGGCAGTCTCCCAATCTTCACGGACTCTCCGGATCCTGTGCAAAACGATTTCTCCGTCTCTGGCCTCGACGTCAACCTCCCCGGAAAGACCCGACTGTTCCAGGAGGGTTCTGGAAAGACGTACGCCCTGGGAGTTTCCTATTCTTACTATTTTTGCGCGAATCGCCATATCTTTTGGTAATTACAATGTAATTACGTCTTTAATGTATACCGGTGTAGATCGGTTCCGACGAGTTATAGTCAAGACATCAAGGCCGTCCGACCCTCGGGGCAGTCAATTGAATGACACACTACTTTCGGTACATAACATCAGTCCAGCGGCGATCTTGCCGCTTTCATACCGATCGTCCCGCCGCAGCCGAGCTCGGAGAAAATCTTTTAGTGGGATATGTGTTAGTCGGTCACTTGTTATCCGCGATTCCCGCTTACGCGTCGGCTGGTTTTGAGGCGGAGCCCGATTTATTCCAGGGATGAGAATCCGGGCTATCCATCCACAGTTCCATGGACTCTATTTGCAATCGAACGGCCGGCCGTGCGGGGAATTCGGGCGCCGACTTGAGGAGCCATGCCCCAGCAAAGCCGATCACGAGGCTGGCAACGCCAATCGTGATGTTGGAAAATGTGGCTGCCTTTTGAGCGCGCCCGATCGCCTGCGAACCCGACTCCGATATGACCGACGACAACTGCAGGTAGAGAATCTGCTGCACTCCTCTTGTGATTCTACATTCTCGTTGTTAAAAACGCATTGCTTTGACCCGTCTGCGCAAGGCGTGAAGCCGGCTGGATACAATATTCCGCATATATCCCGTCTTTGGTAGAGCGCCCTGAATCGAGCACGGGATTAAGCTCAGCGGAAATCCTCACCAACAGAGGACCTTAATATATGCACTGCTCGGGCAACCTTCAGATGTCGGTTTTGCGTTAACCCGCCCACTGTCGGATATTGATGGATCTACGCTGCGGAGACGCCGTGCTGTCCAAGAGCCATGCTGTTCAGATGCCCTGCTGTCCAGATGCCCTGCTGTCCAGAAGCCATGTTTCCAGATGCCATGTGTCCAGAAGCCCTGCTGTCCAGAAGCCCTGCCGACCGACTCTCGTTCTCTCACGGTACTCGAAAAGCTCGATTTCCCTACAGAGGATTAAGATGAACCCTCCAACCCCCAGCCTCCAACCCAAAGGTCGTCTCGGCTCGCTCGATGTGTTCCGGGGCATTACGATGTTCTTGCTGGTCGCAGAAGGATCGTTCCTGTATCACGCGCTCACGGACGTTGCCGCACCCGATACCGCTCTCGGAGCGTTCTTCCTCCAGTTTCATCATCATCCGTGGCACGGACTGCGGTTCTGGGACCTGATTCAGCCCTTTTTTATGTTCATCGTGGGTGTGGCGATGGCCATTTCCATTCCGAAACGGTGGGCCCGCGGAGACAGTTGGCGAAAATCGTTCTGGCACATTTTATCTCGGTGCGCCATCCTTATGGCCCTCGGCGTCAGTCTGCATATCGGGTACAAAAAGGAGATGGTATGGGAGTTATGGAACGTCCTGTCACAGCTCTCCTTCACCGTGCTTGTGGCCTTTCTGCTATTCAAACTCCCCATTCGGACGCAGCTCATCGCGTCGTTCGGCCTGATCCTGCTCTCCGAAGTGTTGTATCGGAGTTTCTCCGTCGAGGGTTTTGATCAACCCTTCGTCCAGGGCCACAGTTTTGGCGCGTGGATGGATATGGTGTTGATGGGTAAAATCAATCCGGATGGATGGGTGGCAATCAATGCCCTGCCCACGGCGGCACACACCATCTGGGGCGTCCTCGCCGGGAAGGTGCTCATGAGCGAGCGCAGCCAGCTCGAGAAGGTCAAAGTCCTGGCTCTTGCCGGTGTTATTGCTCTCCTGGTCGGATACGGATTGGATATCGCCGGCATCACACCCATCATCAAACGGATCTGCACGAGCTCTTTTGTGATTGCTACCGGCGGATGGTGCCTCGTGACGTTGGCCTTTTTGTACTGGCTGGTCGACATCAGGGGCTTCAAGCGATGGACCACGTTTTTTACGATCGTCGGGCTGAATCCTATTTTCATCTACATCTTCAGCGAAACACTCGGCCAGCAGTGGTTCAACGGATTCGTCGCCATCTTCATGCACGGCACGCTCGGGTGGGTCGGTGCGCCGGAGGGCGCGGTGCTCGTGATTACGGCGCTCGCGGTGCTGGGCCTCGAATGGGCGCTTTGTTACTGGTTATACCAGCGCCGGATTTTCATCAAGATCTGACTTGCCGAAGGAACAGAAAATCTGAAGGTCACGAGCGTGTCGACGAATTATCGCAAGCGCTGTTTTGAGCTTGAAACGAGGGAAAGGTATTATACATTTCCATTCGGACTCTTACCGCACGATATTCATGCAGGCAATCGCGTTATGACCGTCTGCCCATCTCCGGAGATCGCTCACGAAGGCTTCACGAACGAACTCGAATCCGGCGAAACAGAATCTGTTCTACTGGATCAGGTCCTGTTCTACCACGCCGGCCCGGCCATTCTGAACGACCTGTTTCTATCTGATCTAACGGTTGAAGTCCATAAAGCCCTGGAAGAATCAAAACTTGGCAAGCGCGAATTGATTCGGCAGCTCAGGACATCCGCGAGCCAGTTCTATCGTCTACTCGATACGACGAATGTCTACTCGATACGACGAACTACTCCAAATCTGTCGGACAGATGATTTCACTGCTGCACCTGTTGGGCAAATCAGTTGCCGTCATCGTGAGGCCTCACGCAACCGACTCTTCCGGTGACTGATGGTCTCTGGCCACCCGGGCCATCTCCAGGGCCGTCATCGAGACCCTTCAGCTGCGAATCTGACTGGTTGCTCATATACCACACGACCAAAAAAGAAGTTATTTTGCACCGAAGAGGGAGGCATTCGGATCTGTTCCAGAAAGAACCGACTACCTGCTCCATATTGTCCTGCTGAAAAATTATTGGAATCCGAACAAAGTTGTTAACAGCTATTGTCGTGGTTCAACCTTGTCGTATTTTTGGGTCTTCATCTAAATGGGAGAGTGTTTAAATGTCAGATACCTGGATTGTTGACCTGCGCCACTATCTGGATGAGGAAGGTGAAATAGTAGAACACTTGCCCGGCCCGGAGCATCGCACAGTTTCATGCTTCCATAGCGTCCTGGACGAGCGCATTTCCGACTGCCGGCGCTCAGCGAACCAGCGTGTATTGTCGACGAAGACCAGATCATGTCCAATGCCCGGGAGAAATCCATGCCGGCATCGACTCGGAAGGCGACGTCATACACTGGTTCTGCCCCGCATGTTTTGACAATGGCGAAATCCGGGGCTGGCAAGGAACCCGCTGGGATCGGATGTCTGGCAGCGAGGAAACGTCTTTTCCTGCGCAGGTTGAACCAGCGCCGCCGGGACGTGGCGAATCAGCGCCGCCGGGACGTGGTGAACCAGCGCCGCCGGGACGTGGTGAAGTAGAACGCATGATGCGAGACATCCAGCAATTGATGAGCGAGCACGAATTCGATTCCATCGGTGAGGCCAAGTCATTTATGGAGGAATTGGTCGGCAAGCCCCTCCCGTTTGCGACCGCCGATGGCGATGACTTGTCGCGCGCACAGGACCTTTGTTATCAGGCCATGGAAGCCGACAGCTCCAACAAGGTAAAGACCCTGGTCAGTAAAGCCCTCGAGATCTCGCCGGATTGCGCCGATGCCTATCTTCTTCTCTCAGAGCTTGAAACACCGAATTCTGAATCTGAATTCTCACTGGTGGAGCAGGCGGTACATGCGGGAGAACGCGCCCTCGGACCAACAGTCCTGGAAGAGGATGCCGGATACTTCTGGGGCCTGCTCGAAACAAGACCGTATATGCGAGCACGCCTCCGCCAGGCTGAAATCCTTGCGAACCGCGGGCAGAACGACGAGGCAATCATCCAATGTTGGGACTTGCTCAGGCTCAATCCTTCCGATAATCAGGGTGTGCGTTACCCTCTGTGCGACTTCTTGTTTGTAGCCGGAAACGACGAGGATATCCTGAAACTTCTCGATCAATATGAGGACGATGTCTCCACCGAGTGGAGTTACAGTCTTGCGCTGGTCCTTTTTCGGACGGAAGGAGAAAGTGAGAGGGCAAATCATGCGCTTGACGATGCACTCAAGGACAACCCACACGTGCCGGCGTTTTTGTTCGGGCGGAAGAAACCCGCTGACTTCCTGTCCAATTATGTCAATTTTGGAAGTCAGGAAGAGTCAGCCGGATACGGATTGTCGGGCACTCCGCATTGGCGCGATACATACGGAGCTGTCCGATGGCTGCGGCAACGATCCTGGAGCCGCGCGTTGTCCCGATAACATCCAGGGCGACTCAGAAGTGGGCTTTTTCTGGTTCGTCGTATTTCCGGTAGAATGCTTGGCTGGGTTTCCCCGGATTTCACGGAGAATAAGTCAGGCAGGCATGATTTCGTAAGGGCGCTTTCGTATTTGCCATTGTTCCTTGAGATCCATAAAACAATATGGAGATGTACAAAGAATCAGGGTAATTGCAGGCCCCCTGAGTAACGAATGTGGACTCCGGTCTACACACCGCCGTACTCGGGAGATTTCCGATCAGCAGATCACCGTACTCGGACAGCTTCCCGTCTGCAAACCGCAGTAATCGGACGATTTCCGATCTACATATTTGCTTAATCGGACGATTTCCTCAGATGCTTGTGAAAAAACACATTCTTCTTCTTCTGGTACTCCTCTCCACGTCGTCGACGTCTTCGTTCGGACAGACGTGCAGTTGTGCTGGCGCCCCTCTTCTCAGCGCTCAATTTGTAGGAGCGGGCAAAGCCGGCCAATTGGTGATCGGGCTGACGTATGAGCATCACGAAATTTCAAGAGTTTTTGCAGGCTCGCAAAGAGTCGGCGAAGAAACGGAGCGGTCAACGCGGTCCACCCTGCTTGAAATCCATTACGGAGTCACGGACCGCTTTTCGATCTCCTCCACCATCAACTTCGCCCAGAAAGACCGTACGACTGGAACGGATGGGTCAAATGTCGGCTCATCGTTGTCTACCAGTGGGATCGGAGATGCGCTCTTTCTCGTCAGTTACACGATTCTGAAACAAAGTCTCTTCAAACCGCATCTACTTTTAGTCAGCGTGGGCGCGAAAGCGCCCCTCGGTTCAAGTTCGCTCGAGCGCGACGGGCATCCGCTGAACGCAGATATGCAGCCCGGAACCGGTTCCTGGGATGGTGTTGTCCTTGTCTACTGGTCTTACTCCGCGCTTCCGCGATGGAAAACCACGCTTTTTGCGAGTGCCGACTACCGGTTTTCAGGTGTGAACGAACGCTTCAACGAAGCGGACCGATACCGATTCGGAAATGGATTGTCCTTTTCGGCGGGTGCAGGCAAATCTGTCGGCACGAAGTTCTCGTACGCTTTTGCACTTTTGTATCGCACGACCACGCAAGACGAGCGCAATAAAGCGGATATCTTCAATACGGGCGGGCGTTGGCTCTCGATCGCTCCGTCATTCCAGTATTCGCTCTCCGCACAGACGGATGTCCGTCTGGCAGGACGTTACCCCATTGCCCAGTCGCTTCATGGCACGCAACCGAGCACGTCGTTTGCGATTGCCGTTTCTTTTTTCTACAAATTCGGAAAGACCAAGACTGGATTCACAAAACCAACAGCATTTTAATATGACGAGGTTCCAAAAGCACACCTCTTTCGTCCCGTTTCTTTTCCTCTTGCTCTTTGCGAGCATTTTCGTACTGGGGTGCGACAGTGTCTCGGATACCGAAGCATCGGGCGGTGACTGGTTGATTTCGCAATCAGAAGTCGTTGACGGCGGACCCGGGAAAGACGGCATTCCGTCGGTTGACGTGCCCCAGTTTGATCCCGTATCGGCGACTTCGTACGTAGCCGACGACAGACGAGTCGTTGGAATACGGATCGGGAATGAGGTGCGGGCATATCCCCATCAGATTCTTGACTGGCATGAGATCGTCAATGATGTAATTGACGGCGTTCCGATTGCGCTGACCTACTGCCCGCTCACGGGCACGGCCTCGGCTTGGAATCGAACACTCAACGGCTCGGTGACTGAGTTTGGTACTTCAGGATTGCTTTTTCGAAATAATCTCGTTGCTTACGATCGAAAAACGGACAGCAACTGGTCACAGATGCAGTTACGCAGCGTAAACGGGTCAAACAGCGGATTAACCGCAGAAACGTTCCTGGTCATTGAAACCACGTGGAAAACCTGGATTCAGATGTATCCGGATTCCGAAGTTCTCACGAGAAATACGGGGTTCTCAAGAGCATATCAGGGATTTACGTACGGCCCGACTTACAGCACGGACCCTTCTCAGATCCTGTTTCCCATTAAAAACCATGACGGAAGACTGGGAAGAAAAGAGCGCGTGCACGGCATTTTCCCGAAAGGAGAAGATCCCAAAGTGTATCCGATCAAGATATTTTCGGGAGGCGTTCGGTTGATCGAGGACCGTATCGCGGGCACGGATTACATCATCGTCGGGAGCGCCGAGGATGATTTCGCTGTGGCGTTCGAAGTGGGATCGGGAACGGGCTCATTTTCTGCCGTCCAAAATGCGCTCCCGGTTGTCCTGGAAGACAATGAGGGTAACCGATGGGATGTTTTCGGAACAGCAGTGAGCGGACCACGGGCCGGAGAACGACTCAAACCCGCAACATCCTATACAGGCTATTGGTTCGGTTTCGCTGATTTCTTCCCGGGTCTTGAGATCTACGACAACTGACGCTCCATGAAAACCATCGCGTGCACGACGATTCCCGATCCATTCATCGCGGGGGCCATGTTTCGTAATTCGTTCATCAAGAGAGCAGTGATTCGCATTTCGTTCATCACGAGAGCAGCGATTCGCAATTCGTTCATCGCGGGAGCGACGGCTTTGATGCTTCTGCTCGGCGGTCCGGGGTTTCTCGGCGGTCCAGGAATCGCAAATGCCCAGTCCGCGCCGAACTGGCTCTCGCTCGACGAGGGACAGATCCTCGCTTCGACGGACAAAAAAGTCCTGTTTATTTTTGTCGAAGCCGAGTGGTGCGGGATCTGCAAACGCATGAAGAAAGAGGTATTTCCAAATGCCGACATCTTGGCTCTGCTGGAGAATCGATTCGCGACGGTCAGTATCGACCTCGACTCAAAACATTCCGTCGTCTTCAACGGCAAAGATTTTACGGAGCGCTCGTTTGCGGAAAGCATGGATGTGATTGCTACACCCACCATGATTTTTGCAGACCAAGACGGGAAAATTCTCGGTGAAACTGCCGGCTTTTATGATGAAGATCGATTTCTGCTCCTGCTCTCCTTCCTCGACTCCGAACGATTTCAGGAAATGACATTTGAGGAGTTCGAAAAAGAGCGGGTGCTCGGCGCATCCGGCAGCGACATAATGCCCCGCTGACCGGTTCAGGATCATGGTTCAGGATCATGGTTCAGGGCCCTGGCTCAGGATTTCATGGGCCGCTGCCTGTTCGTAATCTCCGGAGAACGTGGCGCGGCCGAAGATCATTTCGTGGATAACAGCGCCCCATGCCCCCGGCCGAGCTCGGCTTCGATCAGGGAACATGATACGTGTGCCATGGGATAATGCGATACGTGTTCGCCGATCATGCGTTCACTCCCCGATTACGCTCATCGCTTCGCCGGATCAAAGGCGCTCACGACGTGCTGAAAATTTGAGAGGACATTCAACCTATTTGCCGTTGTTGCCGTTTCCACGCTTCTGGCCATGTAAAAACACACCTCGATCTTCATCGACCGCCCATCC
>JACZYD010000112.1 GCA_022571255.1 Bacteroidota bacterium | reverse complement strand
CCAACGACCGGGCCGAACGATTCATCCCGCATGATCGACATCGAATGATCGACATCAACCACGACTTGAGGAGCCATGTAAGCTGAACCTGGAGCCTCGCGCTCGAATTCACGCGGATCTATGAGTGCTCGGGCGCCTGCGGCGACGGCGTCCCGGATTTGTTGCCGTACAAAATCAGCAGCAGCGGAAGATACCATAGGACCGAGTGTCGTTTCTTCCACAAGAGGATCGCCCAACACGAAACCCCGCGCGCGCGCCACAAACGCATCCAGAAACTCTTCGTAAACGCGCATGTCTGCATATATCCTCTCCACCCCGCAACAGCTCTGACCCGAATTAAAAAAGGCCCCGTCTACGAGTTGCGAAGCGGTGTATTCAATATCTGCGTCCGCTCGAACGTAGGCAGGATCTTTACCGCCGAGTTCCAGCCCGATACCGCCAAACGTGGCAGCCGCTGACTGCTGCACGGTTCGGCCCGATGCAACCGATCCCGTAAAATTTACCCTGTCAACCAGGCCTTCCTCAAGAATCCGCGCGGTCTGTTCATGGGACAAAACGAGGTTGCAGAACAGTC
This sequence comes from Bacteroidota bacterium, assembly GCA_022571255.1. GTDB lineage: Bacteria > Bacteroidota > Rhodothermia > Rhodothermales > UBA10348 > N075bin62. The sequence goes on along the minus strand of JACZYD010000112.1, from coordinate 10,095 downwards.
CTTCGGGAAGCCCCGCCCGGAGGCATGCCGTTTGAAATCGTTCGCCGACGAGCATCGTCTGGGAGGCGTGTTTCAGAAATACCGCGTTGCCGGCCATCAGGGCCGGGATCACCGAGTTTACGGCTGTGAGATACGGATAATTCCACGGAGCGATGACAAATACGAGTCCGACGGGTTCGCGGCGGATATAACGCGTGAGTCCGGTTTCGGGGGGTGGCACGACATCCGCAAGGGCCTCCTCCGCAATCGAAATCATATAGCGGGCTCGCTCCTCGAAACCACGCAGTTCACCGCCTCCAAATCTGACTGGTCGCCCCATCTGCCAAGCCAGTTCCGGGACGATTTCATCCTTCATGGAAATCATCGCATCCACGACCGCCGAGCAATACCGCTCCCGCTCTCTGATGGAAACCTGCCGCCATTCGGCTTGGGCTTTACGCGCGGCGCTGACAACTTGTGCGATCTCCGAGTCAGACGCTATCGGTCTTTGCGCAAACACACTTCCGTCAACCGGAGATATACACTTCAGGATTTTGCCCATGGATTATGACTCCTCTCAGGTTTGCTCGAAACCCCGACGCATTTCCCAGTTGGTCACGCGGCGGTCGCATTCATGTTGTTCCCATCCGGCGGTATGTACATAGTGTTCGATCACTTTGTCGCCGAACGCAATCCTCAACATCTCTGAATCGCGCAGCAGCCCGGTCGCCTCGCGCAGGGTTTTAGGGATCTCGCGTAACGCGGCGCCAGTATATGCGTCGCCCTCAAAGGCGTCTTCGAGATCCAGTTCCTTCTCAATTCCATCCAATCCGGCCGCGATCAAGGCCGCAAAAGCCAGATACGGATTCAGATCCGCGCCGCCGATACGGCATTCGCATCGAATGGCGTCGGTGCTCTCACCGCAGAGTCTGAATCCTGCCGTACGGTTGTCCCGCGACCAGATGGCTTTGGTCGGCGCGAACGTCCCGGTCTGATATCGTTTATAGGAGTTGATGTACGGAGCAAGGAAATACGTGATTTCGCGGGCATGGGCTAATTGACCGGCCATGAAATGTCGCATCAGATCCGACATTCCGTGTGGCGACCTGGCATCATGGAATACGTTTTCTCCCGATGCCATGTCTTGAAGCGAAAGGTGCACGTGGCAGCTGCTGCCGGCAAGATCAAAGTGCCACTTTGCCATGAACGTGATCGCGCATTCATTGGCGTACGCGATTTCTTTCATTGCATTTTTCATGATGACGTGACGATCGGCCATCGAAAGCGCATCCGTGTATCGGATATTCAGCTCCTCCTGCCCGGGACCCCATTCGCCCTTCGAATTCTCAACGGGGATACCCGCGCCTTCGAGTCCGTTGCGCATGGCGCGAAGAACCTTTTCCTCCTTGGTGGTCTGGAAAATGTGATAATCTTCGATATAAGCTCCGGCCGTTTTTGGGTTACAGAATCCCCGTTCGCTTATCTCACGATACGTCTCATCAAACAGATAGAATTCAAGCTCGGAGGCGGTCATGGCTTCGAGACCGCGAGTGTGCAACCGGGCGAGCTGTCGTTTAAGGATCGCGCGGGGGCTGTGCGGAACGTCGTCGCCGCGGTGATCCAGTACGTCACACAACACGAGCGCCGTTCCCTTGAGCCAGGGCGTCAAACGCAGCGTCGAAAGGTCCGGCTTCATGACAAAGTCCCCGTAACCCTTTTGCCAGCTCGCAGCCTCATATCCCGGGACCGGTTCCATGTCTATGTCATCGGCCAACAGATAATCACAGCCGTGCGTCTCGTTTTCTGCGATTTCCAGGAAAAACTGCCCCTGAAAACGTTTTCCTATCAGTCGACCGAACATATCCGGGAAACAGACCACGACCGTATCGATCTGGCCGTCATTGATGGCTGTTCGAGCCTCATCCAGAGTTAACATTCCCTTCATATCGCTTTTATTATGACGCTTCAATTTTATCAGTCTCCGCGCGCCTTCCGGGCGAATTCTTCCTCCGGCGACAGAATCATCCGGTGTCGTCCATAGAAATAATAATACATAATTCCTGCTGCGAACCAGACCGCAGTGCCGTACACGCCCGGCCGATAGTCGGCATTCACAAAAAGAAACACCAGGGTCACCGCTGCGATGACTCCGGCTACTACGGCTCCGGGTTTGCCGAGGGGACTCACATAGGGTCGCTCGATGTCCATGTTCCGAATTTTAACGAATGAAATCATTTGCATGACATAGGCAATGACCGCTCCGAACACGGCCATGTTCAGCAGTACTGCGCCGACAGGCACATTTCCAAGAAACGATTCTCCGTATTCGATAATCAATGCAACAGCGAAACCCATTACCGCGCCGACGATCAGGGCAACATGCGGTGTTTTGCGTGTTGAATGGGTTATCGACATCCAGTGTGGAAAATATCCAGCGCGACTCAGCGAATAGATGTTGCGTCCGTACGCATATATGATAGTATGAAAACTGGCCACCAGGCCGGCAACCGCTACCAGAGCGAGAAGCGATGCCCCGGCACCCACGCCGAAGATGGTTTGGAAGGCAAGGAAGAGGGGCTCGTCGGAGGCACCGACAACCGCAGAGCCCGGCGCAATTCCGGCATTTAAAAACAAGGTCAGGATGGAAGCGATAATCAGGGTAAGAATGCCCCATAAAAGCCCTTTCGGCATGTCACGTTTGGGGTCATGTGATTCCTCGGCGGCAAGGGGCAACTGTTCAATCGCAAGATAAAACCAGATGGCAAAGGGGAGCGCTGCGGCGATTCCGGCGAATCCTTTCGGAAACCACAATGAGGCACCCGGATCGGGCTGGATATTCAAAGCGTGTTCCCAGCGGAAGAGGGGAATCGCGCCGATCCAGAACACCATCAGTATGGCGAGAGCCAGAAACGTTATAAAGATGGTAAAACGGAATGTGAGCTCGACGCCTGCGACATTCATGCCCACAAATATCGCGTAAAAGAGGACCCACCAGACGGGTGCCGCAATATGAACGCCGATCAGGCCAACGGTAATTGAACTCATATAACCCCCGATACCGACTACAATGACGGCAGGGGTGAGGATATACTCCATGCTTTCGGCGAGGCCTGTGATGAAACCGCCCCAGGGACCCATGGCGGTTCTGGCAAAAGAATATGCGCCGCCCGTGTGAGGGAGTGCCGGGCTCATTTCTGCAATGGAATAACACATGCCTACATACATGATCGCTACAATCACGGTCGCGACCAGAAGGCCTCCAAAACCGCCTGCAAGAAGCCCGAAATTCCACCCGAAAAAGTTTCCGGAAATTACGGCGCCTACGCCGAGAGCCCACAGCGACCAGACACCTGCGAAACGCTTCAGCCGGCGTTTCTCAAAATATTCGGAACCGGCATCGGTGTACGAGTAGCCTTTTTTTCGGGGCATAATGGGGGCGAATGTGGGCATGATCCTCGCGACGCGGAGAATCAGGATTCCGTGTGAGTGAGTGTCAGGCTTGAGATCGAGAATATAAACAAAACATACAGGGTGTTAGAATATTGTATCATGGTTCGTCGTCAACCCACGCTAAAATACTGCGATAAGAAAGTTGAATATCTCGCTGGGCAAGAATGGACCCGTACTATCGCGTTTGATCTCCGGTCAGTGGCGACTCGCCGATTGGGGGTACTCCGTCTCCGAGCGTCTGCGGTTCATCCACGACTGTCTGGACGTAGGGATCACCACTTTTGATCACGCGGATATTTACGGGAATTACGAATGCGAAGCTCTGTTCGGAGAGGCGCTGGCCAGAGAAAGCGGACTCCGTGACCGCATACAGATCATCACCAAATGTGGTATCAAGGTGGTCTCCGCGCAATACCCCGCGCGCAGGATCGGACATTACGATACAAGTCGGGAGCACATCATGTTGTCGGCCGAGACGTCCCTTAAAAGGCTTTCCACCGACCGTATCGATGTACTTTTATTACACCGCCCAGATCCGCTGATGGATGTCGCTGAGGTGACGGAGGCATTTATCAGTCTTCGAGATGCGGGGAAAGTTCTTTTTTTCGGGGTCTCCAATTTTACTCCCGGACAGGTCGAACTTCTGCAGTCGGCGCTGCCATTTCCCCTGGTAACGAATCAGGTAGAGTGTTCGGTCCTCGAATTTGAAGTGATGCACGACGGCACACTGGACCATTGTCGGAAGCTTGCAATGCGGCCCATGGCATGGTCTCCAATGGGGAAGGGACGACTATTTTTGGGTGACGACGAACAAACCATCAGGGTTCGCCGTGCGCTCGAGGAGGTCGGGGAGGACTCCGGCAGCGCGTCAATAGACCAGGTTGCGCTAGCGTGGATACTCAAACATCCATCAGAAATTCTTCCGGTTCTGGGTACCGGAAAAATGAATCGAATCCGGTCGGCGGTGTCGGCTTTGGAACTTAATATAACGCGGGAGCAGTGGTTTACGGTCTGGCAGGCTTCGAAAGGGCACTGCGTTCCATAAAACGCGGTGCTCCATAAAACGCGGTGCTCCATAAAACGGTGTTCCATAAAGCGGTGTTCGATGAAAACAATATCACGATCAAGTCCGGGTGCGGCGCATGTGCATCGCGAGAATCGCGAATCCGACAGGTCGAAATGTCGTATAATCCGTTCTGATGCCGAAAGATAATCGACAGATCATCACGCGGGTTTCGCGGACGAGTAATGTACCGTCCGATCTGGCCAAACTTACGCCAGGCGAACGAATAGAGCAGGTTTGGCCTATGACGGTTAACGCGTGGTCAATGATGGGTAAAAAAGATGCTGACTTCCGACTACAGAGACATGTTGTCCGCCTTGTCAAACGCGGAAGTTGACTGTCTGGTAGTTGGGGCGTTTGCGCTTGCAGCACACGGCAATCCCCGAGCGACCGGTGACATGGACATTTATATACGACCGGAACTGTCAAACGCTGAGCGACTGATGAAGGCCCTTGGAGAATTTGGCGCTCCTGTATCTAAGATCAGCATCGATGACTTCCTTAAACTCGATACCGATTACCAGATTGGCATCAGTCCATGTCGAATCGATCTTCTCACCGGACTGGACGGTATCGAGAACTTTGAGGATGCGTGGGTAGACCATATTGTCGCCTCGGTCGACGGAATACACATTCCGGTTTTGAGTCGACGGGCGCTGATTCAGAATAAAAAATGTCTCGCACGACCTCAGGATATTGCTGACGTCGCGTGGTTGGAGGCCAACCCGGAATGATCGCGCCCACACTCTTGCCTTTCCGCGACAAACCCTCGTTTGACCTGGCCGCTTGGCGAAAAGAAATCCCGCTGCTGGACCGATTTATCCCTCTGAACAACTGTTCGCACGCCCCGCAGATGAAACGGACAGCTGAGGCCGCTCGCCAGTATCTGGAAGACTGGAATCGTCTGGGGATGGACTGGGAAACGTGGATGGCCGAAATCGAGCAGTGTCGAGCAGCATTTGCGGCACTGATTGGCGCCGAGCCGAACGAAGTGGCAATCATGCCCTCGGTATCTGTGGCAACTGCGTCCGTGGCTTCGTCGCTCGACTTTCAGGGAAATCGTTGCCGGGTGGTGGCTTCAGGAGCCGAATTCCCGACCGTCGGGCACGTCTGGAAAGCCCACGAGCGATACGGCGCAGAAATTGACTGGGTGCCCATTCGCAAAGAGAGACTGTTTCCCGGTGACTATTCGGAATTCATCGATGATCGCACGGCCATCGTGTCTGCGACCCACGCCTGGTATCAGAACGGATCTTTACAGGATATCGGTGAGATAGCACGCCAGGCGCACGACAACGGCGCACTCATCTATGTGGATGCTTACCAGTCCGCAGGCGTCGTTCCGATCGACGTCAAGGAGATGAATGTTGATTTCCTCGCTGCGGGTGCCTTGAAATACCTGCTTGGCATCCCTGGAATTGCTTTTCTGTATGTTAAGCGAGAGCTGGCGAATACGTTGCATCCGGCTCTCACAGGCTGGTTTGGACGCGAGAATCCTTTCTCTTTCGATGAAAAGCGGCTTGACTGGGCCGCCTCCGCCAAGCGGTTCGATACCGGTACGCCCCCGATTCTTAATGCGTACGTTGCGCGGGTGGGCATGGAGATCATTCAGGAAATCGGACTTCAAGCCATCCGGGACTGGACGCTCCTTTTGTCTGGAAAGATCGTGGACCGCGCAAACGAATTTGGACTGGAGATTCATGGCCCGGAAGACCCTCAGCAGCGCACACCCTCGACGGCCATCCGGTGCGGCGCACAGGACTCCCACGACGTCGAGATGCAGTTGAAAGAGCGAGGCATCTTGGCATCGGCTCGAGGACCTGTGATCCGCCTGGCGCCACATTTCTACAATACATCAGAAGAGATCGACTCCGCGGTTGAGGCATTGGCTGATATTCTCGGGAGCGCATGAGCCGGGAGACATTTTCATCTCGATTCGGCGTACTGGTCACCATGATCGGCGTGGCAGTGGGACTCGGAAACGTATGGCGATTCCCTTATATGGTCGGGGAATTCGGCGGTGCGCCATTTGTACTTTTCTACATACTCATGACCGTTTTTGTGGGAGTGCCGGCGCTCATGGCCGAGTGGACCCTCGGGCGCTCCACCCGGCGGGGACCCATGGGCGCCTTCGAGGCGAGCGGCGTTCCCGGGGGGCGCATCATCGGGCGGATTTTTTTTCTGATCGTGCTCGCGGCTACTGCATATTATACCAATGCCGTCGGGTGGGTGGTCTATCACGCTTTGGCCGAAATACTGGCCCTGGTGGGAATAACTCTCGATGCCAGTCGCATTCTTCCCCCGGACACCGGATTCGACAGCACGTCTTTTCTTCTGCAATTGGCCTCTACCGGTGTGGTAATAGTAGCGTGCGCCGTGGTACTCTCGCGAGGGCTCCAAAGAGGGATCGAAAGGGTCTCTCGCTATGTGTTACCGACTTTACTTGTCATCCTTCTGATTCTGATTGTGCGCGGGGTGACGTTGCCCGGTGCCGGAGCCGGAATAGACTGGTACATACTCAAATTCGATGCTTCGGCGTTGACCGGGTCGGTTATGCTTGCCGCCCTCGGACAGGCCATATTCAGTCTTTCGCTTGGTGGAACCTACATGGTGATTTACGGCTCTTATCTTGCAGAAGGAGAGTCGATTCTGTCCGGGGCCGTCTGGACAGCTGCCGGGGATCTTACGGCGGGCCTGCTAGCCGGGTTTGCCATTTTTCCTGCCGTATTTGCTCTGGGACTTGAGCCGGCTGCGGGCCCGGGTCTGTTATTCTCAACGCTTCCGGCAGTATTTGATGGTATGCCGGCGGGTGCTTTTTTTGGACTGCTCTTCTTTGTCGGTCTGGCGGGTGCCGCATGGTTGTCGGACATCGCTGCCTTTGAAGTTCTGATCGCCGGGCTCACGGACAACACGTCGATCTCGCGTCGGCGGGCAGTTCTGATGTGCGCGGTTATTGTTTTTCTGCTCGCCATCCCGAGCATGATCAATTTGTCCATATTTGTGCCGTGGGACCTTACTTTCGGATCGGGAATGCAGACACTGGGCGCCCTGCTGGCCATCCTGACCGTCGGATGGGCATTAAACCGGAGCGAAGTTCTCGGGCAGCTCGCCGGTTCGGAAAACTCCACAGGCAGAGCGTCAGGGCGAATCAGATTTCTATACATCTGGATTCGATATGTAATTCCTGTCGCCATCCTGATGGTAGGCATCTGGTGGGTTCTGACTGATCTACTACACATCGTCGAGTTATAGCAACTCGTCCCGGTCCCGAAATAAACGACCCGGCTACGACATCGATGCCTTCAAGTCGTTCAGCAGAGCATGATAGACCGGGCTGCAGAATTCAGCGACTTCCTCGCCTCCCACGTCCCAGTCAGAACTCCATACCACAAACGTACCATTGTTTTCTGTGACGGGATACAGTCGCACCTCGCCAACGTATCCCTGGCACTTTTCGCCTTCAAGAGGGCCGGGTCCGTCGTCTATCGTGTACCGGAGATTTTTATCTGCTTCGTTGAAGTATGTCAACGTCTCCCGAAACACGCCATTCAATACACGTTTGGCGCCGATATCCGTGCCCGGGATATCGCCTACCTTGTCGAGTTTTTCAACGACATTCGGAAAAGAAGACATATCATGGAAATTCTGAAAAGCGGACCAGACTTTTTCGACGGGCGCATCGATGACGATAGAGTTATAACATCCCACGGTAATCTTTCAGGTAAGTGATTGTAGTACGATTATGCGGCATGTTACCTGTTACGAATCTGCAAGTCAATAGTCGTTTCGCAATTGCCGTCACCGGGTCTCTATCACTTTCGCCAGGTGCGCAACCTGCAATTCAACACGCTTCAACTCGCGAATCGTCGCATTCTTGTTCATTTCCATGAAGTACCACATTTTTAACATGCTGACTGCCATCATGGAGGACATAAATACAACAGCCCACAGGATCAGATCGTTCGTTTCGACGGCTTCGAAAAACTGAAAACCGGCAAATACTGCGATCAGGAAAAACACGAATGAGAAAACGACGGTCATCCCGGTGATGAATCGATTCCTTCCCTTCAGGACGCCAAAGGCTTCTTCGATCATTGACTGCTCGCCAAGGTTGTCATAGGCCTCTGCTTCTTCCTGACCCAGAGCTGCGCGAATCAGTTGGTCAATATTTTCTTCTGGTCTATTCATGGTATTTAACCTCTATGTTTTCTTTCTCCAAAACGCCCTTAAACGTTTTTCGTGCTTGATACAATCTTGATTTTACTGTGCCTTCTGGAATCCGGAGTACGGCACCGATCTCTCGAACACTCCATTCTTCGAGATAAAAAAGACTCAAAATGGTTTGTTGTTCGTCGGGAAGTTTTTTGATGGACTCCCGAAGACTTGAGACGGCATCTCCGGCGTTCCCCGATTCCGACGACGAAGCGTTCAGCGATGCTCGGGATTCGGCCCCAGCTTCAACCTGATCTTCGAGTCGCCGCCGAGCCTGCTCGTGCCGAATCCAATCGCGGCATTTGTTGGAGACAATCCGGTAAGCCCATCCCTTGAACCGGGACGGCTCGTTCAGGCGGGAGAGTCCTTTAGCAATTCCAACCCAGGAATCCTGCATGATATCTGCAACGGCATCCGAATTCCTGACAAGACGATAAGCAAACTGGCTCAGACGAGGTTGCCACTGATGATACAAAAGCTCGAAGGACCGGCGATCACCGGCTCTTGCGCCGGTAACCGTCAATTCGGTAAGCACTTCGTCTTGTTGTTTCTGCAGTCTCACGTCCTGAAACCCTGCATTGTGTGTTTCGGTATCTCTGTTTTACGGTATCTCGATTTTACGGTATTTCTGTATTCGCATGTTAAGTCGGGGTTTGACCCGCTTCGGTTCAATCACGAAGATAATTGCATAAATAGACAGATTCGGATATACTGTCATTTGCATCCATGAACAGTTAAAATCCGGACACCACGGGCGGCAGCCTCACGTACGATCCTGATACGTGGAACTGCTCTTCTGCAACGGTTGCCGTCACGCAATACAAATACGACACGAAGAACAGACTGACCAAGACGATTGACGCCGAGTGCAATGAACAGGTACCGATTCTATGTCCCGTTACGGGTGCCAACCTGGGGGATATCACATATGATGGCGCGGAGAGCACCGGAAACAAACTCGCAGAAACTGCGAACGAGTACGACTCCTTTGGTCGTCTGACCAAGACGAAGCAAGCCAGCGTCCCTGCGCCATTCACCGGAGCACCTGCCAGTTGGAGTATCACCGACTATGCGTATGACGATTACGGCCGGCAGACGATGATGATCGTCGACGTGGGTGGGGACAATCTGGTAACGTCTTACAAATATGACAACAGCGACCGTGTGACCAAGACCACGGCACCCAACGGCGTATGGACCAAGACTGTGTTTGACGGTAGGGGCCAGACTAAGAAGCAGACAGTCGGCTACGGTCCAGAGACGCCTTCTCAGCCAGATTGGCTCATCACCCAGTACTTCTACGACGACACCACCGGGAACCTCACCAAGATTACGGATCCACAGGGCAACGACACGCTCTACACCTACGATGGCTACAACCGCCAGGAAAC
>JACZYD010000014.1 GCA_022571255.1 Bacteroidota bacterium | reverse complement strand
CCCATTGCCCGTCTCGATCAAATGGCACGCGCAGTCGGTATTCATCTTATCCTGGCCACACAGCGGCCATCCGTGGACGTGATTACAGGACTGATAAAGGCCAACTTTCCATCCAGAATTGCCTATCAGGTTGCATCAAAAATTGATTCCAGGACGATTCTGGATCAGAACGGTGCCGAAGGTCTGGTCGGTAATGGCGATCTTCTTTACATGCTCGGAACACGGGTCGTGAGACTCCAGGGTCCATTTGTTTCTATTGACGAGGTGGACCGTATTACACAGTTTATCGGTAAGCAGCATGGTGAGGGCCCGTATATGCTTCCATCGCTGGATATTCAGATGTCTGTCGGCTCATCGGGTAATGTGCATCCCGAATCGCGTGACGATTTCTTTAAAGAAGCAGCCCAGATTATAGTCAGGAGTCAGCAGGGATCCGTTTCTTTGCTTCAGCGAAAACTGTCGGTCGGCTACGCACGAGCAGCGCGGTTGATTGATCAGCTCGAAGATGCCGGCATAGTAGGACCTTTTGAAGGGTCGAAAGCACGACAGGTACTTGTCACCGACGAGACCCAGTTGAATGCCCTTCTGGCCGGTTGAATGGAAATTTTTTCTCCGATGCACAGTGGATAATACGAGTCAACCATTTCCAACGATCGGAATTCTCGGTGGAGGACAACTGGGCCGGATGTCGGCTCTTGCAGCAATTCGAATGGGTATTCACGTGCGAACCCTCTCACCGAAGCCCTCCGGGCCGGTTGAGGGCCTCGGAGAATCGCTGTCGGGAGACTGGACCGACCCGGACGTCATGAGGAATTTTGTGACAGGCTGTGATGTCATCACCGTGGAGAGCGAATGGGCCCCTGCCGAGGTCGCCGAGGAGGTAGCAGGCGATATACCGGTCTATCCGAGGGCGGAAACACTCAGAATTATCCGGCATAAAGGGGTTCAGAGAAAAAGGCTGACGGAAGCCGGTCTTCCGGGCACGCAATACAGGTTGTGTGCGTCCATTGAAGAAGCCGAAGATGCCTGCGCGGCCGTCGGATTCCCGGCGGTATTCAAACGTTTTCAGGGTTCGTATGATGGATATGGCAATCGAATGGTTCATTCGACGGATGATATTCCAGGCGCCTGGCAGGCACTCGCCGATCCGGACGGTTTACTGGTGGAAAAGTGGGTTCCTTTTATCCGCGAGCTGGCCGTGATGGTATCCCGGCGCCCGTCCGGAGAATACGTCGTTTATCCCGTCGTGCATATTGAGCAGCGAAATCATCGGTGCCATAGTGTGGTGGTGCCTGCACCTTCGTCACCCGACATTCAGAATCAGGCGCAGCAACTGGCGGTGCAGGCGGCATTGAATCTCGACATTGTAGGAATGCTGGGAGTCGAATTATTTGAGACAAGGGACGGGGCGATTCTGGTCAACGAACTCGCACCTCGCCCCCACAATTCAGGGCACTTCAGCATCGAGTCATGCAAAACGTCTCAATTCGAAAACCATGTGCGCTCAATTCTGGATTGGCCTCTGGGTGATCCTTCTCTCAGGGTTCCGGCAGCGGCGATGGTCAATATTCTGGGACAACGCACTGGACTTGTTTCCAGCCAATCACTCCGCACGTCTTTTGAGGTCACTGACGCAGCGATACATATTTACGGAAAGACGGAAACAAGACCGGACAGAAAAATGGGACACGTGACGGTAACGGCCGATCATCCTGAAGAGGCCCTGATTCGTGCTGAAAAGGCCGCTTCACGTATCTTGCTTTAATCAGATAAAGAAGTATTACAGACATGGAACGGCAAATTGTAGTTGGAATCGTAATGGGAAGCGAGTCGGATTGGCCCGTCATGGAAGAGTCAGTCCGTGTGCTGCACGAGTTTGGAATCGGTTTCGAAACGCGTGTTTTATCGGCTCATCGTACGCCGGATGCGATGTCTTCCTATGCCCGCGAAGCTGTTTCCAGACATTTGAAAATCATCATTGCCGGCGCGGGCGGGGCCGCTCATCTCGCCGGAATGATTGCCGCAAACACGACTCTTCCTGTCATCGGAGTACCGGTTCCGTCACGAGCCCTGAAAGGGATGGACTCGCTGCTTTCTGTAGTACAGATGCCCGCCGGCGTGCCGGTCGCCACGGTAGCAATCGGAGGTGCTCGCAACGCCGGTCTTTTAGCGATTCAGATTCTCGCGGTCCACGACGAAGAACTCCGATCGCGACTGGAAACTTTCAAACGCGAGCTTGTATCCAAGGTTGAAGAAATGGATTCTCGCATCAGAAAATTGTCTCCATCCGACTGATTCACCCTGGACCCGCCACGCTTCCAGAAAAGTATCTTTCAACAGGCGTTACTCGAGGAATAGATCCTCTGTTCTTTCGACCGTCTTCCCGCTGACGGTATCCTTGATGCGAACACGTAATATATACAGCCCCGTTTCCTGGTTGGAGGCATCCAGCAACAGATATTGCCCGTCGTTCTCGCTTTTTACCTGAATGGGAAGAGTCACGGCGACACCTTTATCGCCTCCTCCGAAAATGCCCTTTACGAATTTACTGACACCGCTTCCGGTATCCTTGGGTGACAAGATCGCTTCCACTTCGTAATTTGCCATACCAGACGCATCCAACTCCAGATTGTAAAGTTCGAAATAGAAGTAAATCGGCTGTTTGCGAGAAAATACAGACCATGGTGCCGGCATGATGGACAGGCCGTTTCGCACGATGTCGGTCGACACTGTGGGCCTTCCGTCTTCCGTTTCTTCAATCCTGTATGCAAAAAGCAGGTCACTCATCTGAAATTTATCACCTGAATAATCGACGATGGTCACCGCACGCCTTTGCACGGCCACGGCCCCGCCGCCAACGGTCTCGAACTCAATGGAAATTTCCTGATTGCCGGGAGGAATGCGCAGCTCTTCTGTGTCAATCCAGAGATTCGATTCTTCAAAACGAACGATCTGCTGCGTACGGAGGCCATAAATTGTTCGGCGCTGCTCTACCAGTATGTCGCGCTGCTCCCCAATGACGAAAACCCCCGCGTTCGCCGTAACATTTATGACATCCTCGTCGGGGTCAAAATCGACAACAGGGATACCATAATTGACATATACATCGGAGAGGTCGCTGCTGAAGTTTTTAAAAGACACAACCAGAAATGGCACTTCGACCGAACGACCTTCCGTTTCAAATTCATACCGCTCTGGTTCCCGCCGGATAATATCATTGGCTTCGATCGTATAATCGTTCACCCAGGGAAGTGTACCCTCTGCAATGTCCCTTGCAGAAGGACTGTACAGACGATATTCACCATTTCTGAAAGGATCTTCGAAGACAAATTTAAAATCACCGTAGTTCCAGATATTATACGTGTTGGCCTCTTCGAACATATCCCAACCGTCTCCCTCTCTGGCAATCTGGAGTATTCGGCTCGTGTCCCCCTCTCCCGAACCAATGTCTCCCGGTCGAGCCACAATCGAACGATCTATACCGGAGAGGCTCTTAGGAATAACTACCACGTCGGCCATCGGGACTCCATAACGAACCAGAATGTGTCCCCGCTCGGTGTCCCACCCGTGCAGGTCGATCTCCGGCGCACCGTACAGTAAGTCTGCATACGTCAGGCGTGCATAATGAGCCAGCTTACGTTCGTTGTAAGGCGTCAGGTAACGCGGATCCTTACTGGTCCAGAAGCGAGCAGCGTAGGCTATTTTGTCTTTTTTGTACAGGTTCTTTTCATCTTGTGGAAGAATCAGATCAAGATTGTTGTAAGCATAAGCCATGGACTCATCCATGAAGTCGAACGCAGTTTTGAATACAACCGCTGATTCCTGATAATTTCCGCTTTCAAAATGGGCATAACCGAGGTATGTCCAGAGTTGCGGATCCTCTGGAAAAAACAGATACATCTGTTCGAGCATCCGAAGCGCTTCACCATATTCTCCTTTCAGGGCGAAAATCTGCATCAGGTCGTCGTAGACCAGTCTCTGGCGTGGATCTGTCTCCATCGCGGTGTACAAATGTCCAATTGCCCGATCATAGGCCTTATCAGCTCGAGAGGAGAGGTCCTGAACGTTTATACCCTGGGAATCCAGCGTCTCCAAGTCAAATTTATCGGCGAGGAAGATCGCGCGAGCATCGAGAAACCCGGCCGTAGTCCGAAGGACCTCGGAATCATCGAGCAGACCAGCATCGTCAGGGCTCGCCAGCTCCAAGTCCTCCAGAATGCCTCTATTGAGGTTCGCGGTCGGATCTATCACGGTTCTCGCTCGATACTTGTCTTTTGAAAACAAAAGATGCGGATACACGACTGCGTTGCGGTACCGCCAAAAGTCCCTGATCGCCTGTTTGCCCAGTTCCTGATGGGCAAACGCGTTGGTCTCATCAATTTTCAGAATTTGGCGTGCCAGCCCTGCCCGTTTCTGCTCACTGGCCATCTTCTGGAAAATATTCCACGAATCAGAACGCAATTGCTGCATCCTGGCAACCAGATACTGGACATTGTCCGGATCAATCTCAAGAGCTTTATCCAATTCGTTACCCGCACGTCCCTGATCCTTCAGAGACGTTTCCCAGAATATTCGCGCGAGTAAAAAATGGGCTTCAGCCGGATCCTCTCCCGCCTCGACGGATCTCTCAAAACTGTTCACCGCATCTGCATAGCGTTTTTCGCGAAACGCCAGAATACCGTCAACCATGTTGGAGGAAGAAGTAGCAACTACAACCTGTTGTGCGACTGCCTCCTGCGCCAGTGCAGCAGATCCAGGAATTGAATTGCAACCGAAAACGAGGAGAAAAAGAAATAGCTTTCGCATAGAGAACTCAAGTATAGACCACATCGATGACGCCCCTGATACGTCCCGGAACGGGCGCGGGTTCTTCTTATCGGAGCGGGGGCTATTATTTGCCCTGTTTCTACCCGTGGTACAGACACCTATGCCCCGCGTACAGACACCTATGCCCCGCGTACAGACACATAACCGTGACGCGTGTGATATTTCGTGTTACTCCCTGGAGCGCTGTCTGTTCACCTTCTTCAGACGCATCGCCGTATCCCTTTCCGCAATGACCTGACGCTTGTCATAAAGTTTCTTACCCTTGCCGAGCCCGATCAGTAATTTTGCATATCCATTCTTAAAGTACAACTTTAATGGAATGATCGTATATCCCTTCTGCTGCAACGATTTTGACCACTTTGCTATTTCGCGCTTGTGCATCAGGAGACGTCTCGGACGAACCGGATCGTGATTGTTGACATTTCCATGATCATAGGGCGCAATGTGACACTTTCGCAGAATCATATTGCCACCATCGACGGTGCAGTATGCTTCCTTCAGATTGGCCTGCCCACCACGAAGTGATTTTACTTCGGTACCGGTGAGAACAAGTCCCACCTCCAGGTGATCATCGATATGGTACTCGTGCCTCGCCTTGCGATTCGTCGCGACTATTTTTTCTCCCTTGGCCATCGATCCGACAATTCACGTTGTTCGTCGACAATACGAGTAATATCTGAGCGGTATTGTATTAAAAACGCATCTGACATTCGCTGCGAACATGCGAAAGCCGCCGATGAACAATCACCGCCGGCTTCTCATAAACAGAAATTCGGAAAATCAGATTGAATAATCTATCTCCTGCGCTCCTGGATGCGAGCTGCCTTACCTTTTCGGTCCCGCAGATAATATAGCTTGGCACGGCGAACTTGCCCTCTACGAATGACTTCAATTTTCGCCAACCGCGGAGAATGAACAGGAAAGATTCGTTCCACACCGACTCCATTCGATACCTTCCGCACGGTGAACGTGCGCCTCGATCCCGACCCTTTAAACGCAATTACCACGCCCTGGTATTGCTGAATCCGCTGTTTTTCACCTTCAATAACCCTGACGTGCACATTGACCGTATCTCCACTCTCGAACTCAGGAATATCGTCGCGATATTGAGTCGCTTCCACAAGGTTGATAAGATCAGTTGCCATCGTAATTACCCCTTTCAGAGTTCGTCAGTTAATAATGATTGTTATGGAAATCTGAATAATCGAAATTTCAGAATCGCGAATGTTGCTGCTGCAAATCCTATCCGTCCAGTAAATCCGGGCGTCTCTCCATGGTTTTTTTAAGACGTTCCGCTTCCCGCCAGTTCGACACAGCCTCATGATTCCCGGAACGAAGTACGGCAGGTACTTCCAAATCCCTGTAAATCGCAGGCCGCGTATACGCCGGCGCATCAAGCAGCTCGTCCTGAAACGAATCCGAAAGAGCAGAAACTGCGTCACCGATCGCCCCTGGCAGCAGCCGAACCAACGCATCAACAAGCACAAGAGCCGGTAGTTCCCCTCCACTCAGGACGTAATCACCTATCGATATTTCCCGGGTAATCAGTCGATCACGGACCCGTTGATCCACCCCTTTATAATGTCCGGCAAGGAGAATCAAATGCTTTTTCATGGAAAGCGAATTGGCCATTTTCTGGTTGAGGGTAACGCCATCCGGTGTCAGATAGATCACCTCATCGACGCTGGCCCCGGATTCCTCAGCGTCCTTCTGAAGCTTTTCAATACAGGAAAAAATCGGCTCAGGCTTGAGCACCATCCCGGCTCCACCGCCAAATGGATAGTCATCTACCTGTTTGTGGCGATCCGTTGCGTATTGCCGCAGATCATGAACACGAATATCGATTACACCCTTGTCGGATGCTCTTCGAATAATACTCTGCCGGAGTGGTTCCGAAATGATATCCGGCTGCGCTGTTACAATATCGATTTTCACGTGCCCGTTACCCTATAACATTCCTTCAATGACAGAAACGGTAACCTTTCGGTTCTCCGTATCAACCGCTTTAATAAACTCACTCACAAAAGGAATCATTACATCCCTTTTTTTAATCCTGGACAGCACCAACAAATCCTGGGGAGGACGGTCAATGACATCGGTCACTGTTCCCAACACTTCTCCATCTTCAGATACTGCTGTAAATCCTACGATATCGCCATACGTGAACTCATCTTCATCGAGGCCCGGTAATTCTGATTCTTTTGCGAACAGCTTTTGTCCGCGCAACGATTCAATCAAGTCGCGATTCTGAATCTCTTTCAACGAAAGCAGAATCGTCAAACCCCTTTTAGACACAACGGGTCGAATCGAAGCGATGTCGAACGCACGGGCACATTCCTCATCCTGACCTATGAATACACGTTCCAGACCAAAAAAAAGATCTGGATCATCCGAGAGCGGGATGACTTTGACTTCTCCTCGGATACCGTGAGGCTTTCCAAGCCGTCCGATTTCACGAAGATCGTCTCCGCCTTTTTTCATGACCAACCGTGTGACCGAATTCAGGCCTTACTTTGTATCATCCTTATCTGACTCTTCCTCCGTGGACGCTTCGGAGTCGGCTTCGGTTGTCTCGGCGGCCACAGCTTCGGGTTCCGCTTCATCAGCCGCAGCTTCAGGTTCCGCTGTCTCGTCGGCCGCAGGCTCGGGCTCGGCTGTCTCGGCGGCCACAGCTTCAGGTTCGGGGTCGGCTGTCTCAGCGGCCACAGCTTCAGGTTCGGGGTCGGCTGTCTCAGCGGCCGCAGGTTCGGGGTCGGCTTTCTCGGCGGCCGCAGCTTCAGCTTCCGCTTTCTCCTCATCCGGTGCGTCGTCTGCTGCTTGTGCTTTGTTGGCTGCTTCCTGTTCTACACGGACTTCTTCAGCAGCTTTGATCCGATCTTCAGCCGCTTTCCTCTGGGCTTTTTCAGCAGCTGCAATCGCAGCGGCTTCATCTTTCGCCCTCTTCTCAGCAAGTTCAGCAGCCGCTTCTGTCGCCTTTTTCTCTTCTTCCCTCAGTGCCTGAAGACGTCTTTCCTCGACGGTAACCGTCTTGATTTTGGCCTTTGCCACCTCTCTCTGCTTCAGGAATTCGGAAACCTCACGTTCAATGTCCTCCTGCTCGGCCCCCTTTCTGCGCATATGCAAGGTCAGCATGATGCCTTTGTCGCTCAGGAGAGACCGAACCGTGTCGCTCGGTTGTGCACCATTTTCCAACCAGTACAGAATCCGATCGTGTTTGAGATTGATTGCCGCAGAATCCTGCAGCGGGTCATATCGGCCAAGATCCTCGAGATACCTTCCGTCTCTCGGGAAACGTGAATCAGCCGCAACAACGGCATAGATCGGACGTTTTTTTCGTCCCATTCTACGTAAACGAAGCTTTACTGCCACTTTATTTTCGTTTTAACTTTTGAGTTCAATTATTAATGATATCAACCACGACCCATCAATGAGGCCAGATTTACAGCTCGTCCTTTACCCATCAATCTGGTCATGGTTTTCATCATGCGTTTCATGTCACGAAACTGCTTCAGAAGCTGATTGACGTCGCGTACTTCCACACCACTTCCGCTTGCAATGCGACGGCGTCTGCTTCCGTTGATTAAATCGGGGTTTCGCTTCTCTTCCCGAGTCATGGATTGAATCATCGCCTCGATGTACAAAAAAGAGTCGTCATCAATGTCCATATCCCCGACATGTTTACCAATTCCCGGGATCATTCCAACCAACTCCGTCATGGATCCCATCTTCTTCAAACGTCCCAACTGATCCATAAAGTCTTCGAGATTAAACGTCTCGGAAGAAATTTTTGACTTCAGTTTTTCAGCCTGCTTATCGTCAAACTGTTCTCTGGCTTTCTCAACCAGAGAAACCACATCGCCCATGCCCAGAATTCTCTGGGCCATCCGGTCTGGATGAAATGCACTGAGTGCATCCAGCTTTTCTCCCGTCGAGGCAAACTTTATTGGTTTCTGAACGATCGATCGAATGGATAACGCAGCTCCACCGCGTGCGTCCCCATCAAGTTTTGTCAGGACCACTCCGTCAAAATCCAGCTGCGCATTGAATTCCAGTGCTGCATGGACTGCGTCCTGGCCGGTCATACTGTCAACAACAAACAAAATTTCCTGCGGCGAAATGGCCGACTTGATGTCGGTCACCTCGCGCATCATTTCTTTGTCCACATGCAGACGGCCTGCTGTGTCTACAATAAGCACGTCGCGAGCATTCTTACGAGCGGCGGCTAATGCCTCTTTTGCTACGCGAACGGCATCCTGTACGACGACTCCGTCCTCTTCCACCGAATAGACGGGAACGTCAATTTCTGACGCCAGTACCTTCAATTGATCAACCGCTGCCGGACGGTAAACGTCAGCCGCGGCCAGCATGGGAGAATGACCGGTTTTTTTAAGATACAGGGCAAGTTTGGCACAGAAAGTCGTCTTCCCTGAACCCTGAAGACCGGCAACGAGAATGACCGTAGGCGGATTCGTTGCAAAAACGATATCCTGTTGAGAATCTCCCAGGAGAAAAACGAGTTCGTCGTGTATAATCTTGACCAACTGTTCACCCGGAGAAACCGACTTCAGAACTTTATCCCCGAGAGCCTGCTCTCGCACGCGCTCGGTAAAATCTTTTGCAACCTGATAATTGACATCCGCATCGAGAAGTGCACGTCGTACTTCGCGCATCGACTGCGCGACGTTCAACTCCGTAATGCGCCCTTTTCCCGAGAGGGATTGAAGGGCACCGTCCAATTTTTCGCTTAAACTCTCAAACATGGGTAGTTGATCAGATCAGGAACGTGCCCGTAGAGGCCTTAGTATTTCCATTCGGGTACAGACAAGCAAATTTAAGGCTCACTGAAAGCACAAACAATAAGCTGATCCCTTTGTCGTATCATCCCTGCGGTCCTGTAAGGCAATCCTCTGGATATTCACGGTTGCACGGGCCAGTTTTCAGGCATCGCAATCAGGATGAAACAATCCCGCTTGATTCTGTGGCAACCGGGCTTACAAAAAACCAGATAAGGACTGACGTGCGAGCGGCACTTTCCGCCATCGGCACTCAGGAATATCAGGTCAAGAGTCAACAAATCTGCAAATTTCTCAAAGCGATGCCCCTGTGGTCTGATTTATCTGTTGTCCACGTTTTCTTCCCTGTCATCGCACGACGCGAACCCGATATCCGTCCGTTTATTTCGTATCTCATGTCGAAAGGAATCACAATCGTTCTGCCGGTCGTCAGAAATTTTTCCCGTGCACCCGCATCTGAACCCAGACTTGAGCACCTCGCCGTATCCTCCATGGACGATTTGATCGTTAATCGCTGGGGGATTTCCGAACCCGCGCATGGCAAACCTCAGACTTTGGCCGACATAGACGTCGTTGTTGTTCCTGCCGTCGCTGCCGATCGGAAAGGGAATCGCCTCGGTAATGGATTCGGTTATTACGATGAATTTCTTGAAGACATGGACTGCCCTCGTGTATGTCCGATTCTAAATAAAGCATATGTTGAACACGTTCCATCGGAACCTCATGATGTCGGAATGACTTATATCGTTACCGAGTCGGGTACGTGGGACTTCTCGGGAACGTAACCTCAAAGCAGCCGCACCGTACGCGGGGGACGCAAGACGCAAAACAGACATTATGGCAGCGACACGCACTAGAACAAGACAAACTGAACAGGACGCACCGTTCCTGCTCGACGACGAGACTCTCGAGCTGGAGATGTTGACAGACGATGAACTGGATGCTCTTCTGTTCGACGATGAGAAGGAAAAACCTAAAGGAGCTTTAAATCTTCCAACGCTTGCAGGGCTTTCTCTCATCCTCGTAGGAATCGCATATGTGTTTCAACAACTGGGACTATGGGGCGCAGGAATTGATCTTACCGTCCTGGCCAGTCTCCTGCCGTGGGTAGCTGGAATTTTCATCATTTTACTTGGATTTGGAGTTTTTTCCTGGCGACCAAACAAGAAAAAAATAAAGATTGAGAAAAAGCTGGCGAAGCACAAAAAGCGTCACCAGAAAAGTTTCAAAGCGGACGCGACTGTTTCTGGTGAAAAAAGGCGCTTATTCAAATCGCACAATAAGAAACTGGCCGGCGTCTGCGGTGGCATCGCAGACTACTTCGGGATCGATCCGACGATTGTTCGAATCGGTTTTTTTGTCGGAACGCTTGCCACCGGAGGGCCTCCTTTCGTACTTGCCTATTTCCTGTTGGCGTTTATCATGCCTTCAGCCGAAAAAAGGACTCTCGAAGAACGTATCACAATTATCCGCGACAGCTAACCTTTCCACATTGATGACACCAACGAAAAAATTAAAGAGATCGTCTCGCAATAAAATGCTCGCCGGTGTCTGCGGTGGTTTTGCCGACTACTTCGACCTTGACCCTACGCTCGTTAGAATAGGGTATGTATTGATCTGCCTCATTTCCGCCGGATTTCCAGGATTGCTTGTGTATGGAATTCTCGCAATCGTAATGCCTGATTCCTGAGCAGAAGCGCTCGGCCGGCTTTTTTCTTTCATTCGGCGATTTCCGGCAACGTGCCCGCCAGCGCGACATGGAGCAGATCCGGCTCAAGGTGTTTCGTGATAGCTCCGTTCACTTCTTGTAGAGTTACCGCACGAACTTTTTCCGGAAAAACATCCAGGTAATCGAGGTCTTCACCCCGTTCTCTGGTATGCACAATCGCACGCGCCAGACTTCCGGTCGTGGACAGCCCGACCAGATACGAGCCTGCGATGGTCTCCTTCTTTTCCTTGATTTCCGCCTCCGTTACGCCTTCCGATACGAATTTTTTCAACTCATACAACGTAGCCTCCATACCACTCTGCAACTTGTCGCTGTTCAGCGTCACAGACGTCTTCCACTGCCCGCTGAAACAGGGATCCACGCCGACAAGACCGGACTGAATCCCGTACGTAAGACCCTTTTCGTCTCGCACGGTCTGCATCAACCTCGCAGAAAAATTTCCACCGAGAATGAAAACACCCAGTACCAGCGGTATGTATTCATCGTCCTGTCGTCTGAGACCGATCGCATGACCCATCCGCACGTCAATATTGTCCCTGTCCGGCACATTGATTTCGATTTGGCCTGAGAGCGGCTTCTCCGGTAATATCGTGGGCCACGGCTTGATGCCCGATCCATCGGACACCGGAAATTCCATGAGCACACTGTCTTTGAGCAGGGTTGCATCCAGATCGCCGACAAGAGCCATTCGCCAATCCTCCAGAGAGATATGATCGAGGTAATAGCTGCGAATATCATCGACCGAAATTTTCTGCAGCCTTTCAATTTCCTGTTCCGGATCCGGTGAATAACTGGGGTGATCTGCCGGAAAGATGGAGCGGTTCAGGGCCGATCCGGATAACACTCCCGTATCAAGGAGACCTTGTTGGAACGAGGCCAGATATCGCTCGCGAAGCCGCATGAACTCATCTTCAGGAAACGCCGGTTCAAGCAATTGCTCTTTCACCAGTTCGAGTACAACAGGTAGATCCTTCACCAGCGCCTTTCCCGATACGGAAGCACGGAGCCCGTTACTGGAAAATGATATTCGCGCTCCAACGTCCTCGATCGCTGCCGCGATCTCCAACTTGCTGCGTCGAATGGTACCCTTGTCCAGCATCGAGATGGCGATATCCCGGAACAGATCGTCTCCACGCTCAAAATCCGGAACGGTGATAAACGAAGCGTAAAACGAAACCACCGACGATATCGAAGCCGGCATTACGAGAATTTCACCCGGAGCCGAGTCCAGTCGCTGAATTCTTTCTTTCAAGGAGTTATTCTCAGGCACAATATTCATCGGCAGCATGGTTGAAGCAACAGGTAAAGACCTCAATTGGAAATCGTGCGGGACAGGGGTACAATATAAAGGCTGCGATGCGTCAGAAGATAAACCAGGTCGTTTCGCGGAGCGGCGTCAACGAGCGTTTCGTTCTCTGGCATAACGAGATGTACTGTCTGTTCCAGTCTGCCACGCATATCAAACCGAATGATCCGAGTGGGCAGAATTGCAAATATTTTATCTCTGTCGACCTTGACGGCCATGATGTTTTTGAGCTGCGTCTCGGCCATCGCCCGGATGAAAAACCCGAACAGATCATAGACCAGAATCGCTTCTCTTCCCCGATCAGCAACCAGTAAAACGTCCCCTGCGATGGCCAGGTCTATCGGATCTGCCACATTTTCGGCAAGATTCAGATTTTGCCCGATTTCCCACCGATTCCGTCGGTCTCGATCCCACCGAAGCACACGCTGAGAGACATCTTCAATCACGTATAAGTCATCCGTTCGAGAAGACACCACGGCGATGGGAAAACCGTCTGCGGGAGTCACTACCCGGCCGGCACCGGGCCGAAAGCTTGGAAATTCATCTCCACCAGATCCGGTCTGAGAAGGAATTGGAAGGTTTTCGATGAACCTGAAATCATGTGTGAATCGCTGAATTCTACTATTTCCTGCGTCTGCAACATTCAGCAGAAGGCTCGTTGTCGGATCGATATCCACTGGTTCGTCGAACTGCCCTTCGTCCGTGCCGGGTCCTCCGAACGACGCGATGAATTTACCGTCGGTATCATGAATAAAAATCATGCTTCGCGCGGCGTCCACGATGTAAATACGACCGTTGAAGTCGACGGCAATACTTCTGGCATCCGAAAACGTGGCTGCTGGAGCGGTGAAAACAACGAGGGTATCCACGTCCTGGGCCACAGCGGTGATCGTGACCACCGTGGAGGCGAGAAAAAACATCGCAAAGCATGCTTTAAGGACTGGTTTTATCTGCTTCACGTTGTTTGTATTCTCGCAAGACCTTTCCGGCCTATATCTGTGCGGTAAAAAGCGCCGTCAAAATGAATCTGTGAACAACCACTGTATGCGCGTTCAATCGCTTCCTCAAGATCAGCTCCGGTACTCCCCACCGCGAGGACCCTTCCACCGGACGTAAATAATTCATCCCCCTCCGAGCGAACACCTGCGTAAAAAACAGTTGTTTGCACCTGATTCTGGGCCACCTCTATTCCACTGATGACCCGACCGGTTTCATATTTTGCCGGATAACCGTCTGATGCCATCACGACGCATGCCGCTGCGCCGGGTCCAATCCGAAGGTCATAATCAGACAGGGTGCCCGTAGCCGAACGATAAAACAATTCGAGTGCATCTGATTGTAACAAAGGCAAAACAACCTGCGTCTCAGGATCTCCCAGGCGGCAGTTGTATTCGACTACCTTCGGACCAGCATCGGTGATCATCAGACCGCAGTACAATATGCCCTGATACGGAGTCCCTTCGTCTGACATTCCCCGCAGAGTGGGCTCAATGATTTCCGCACGAACTCGCCGCATGACATCCATAGTCAGAACGGGCGCGGGCGAATACGCACCCATTCCACCCGTATTCACTCCTGTATCGCCGTCACCGATTTGTTTGTGGTCCTGAGCCGAGGGCAGCAGCACGTAGTTGTTTCCATCCGTGACGACAAATACACTTGCTTCCTCGCCGTGCATAAAGGATTCAACAACGACTTCTTCTCCGGCATCGCCCAGCGAACAATCCTCCATGAGACGACGCAGGGCCATACGGGCATCATCGACAGAGTTGCATACGATAGCCCCTTTTCCTCCTGCAAGACCACTCGCTTTGACAACGATCGGAGCCCCTTCTTTATCTACATAGGATAAAGCCCCATCAAGATTGTCCGATCGAAAGGTCCGATACCTGGCCGTAGGAACAGCGTGGCGATTCATGAAATCCTTTGCGAAGGATTTACTTCCTTCCAAGCGTGCGGCGCCGGCCGATGGGCCCATCACGGCAACGTCATTCTGCCGGAGATGATCGGCCATCCCGAGCACGAGCGGCTGCTCAGGCCCGACAATCACAAGATCGATGTGTTCCTTCCTGCAAAGCCCGGATACGCCATCGATATCCGTCGCCGCAATCTCGAGATTGACTCCAATTGCAGCCGTTCCTGCGTTTCCCGGGGTAAAAAAAAGTGCCTCCATATCCGGACTTTTTGAGACAGCCAGACCGATAGCGTGTTCTCGTCCTCCACCACCTAAAATCAATACCTTCATGTCAAGAATTACCAGATGAGCCCCCGGGGGAATCTCGGGTCAGTTTTTTAAGTTCTGAGAGTGTGATCAACGCATCAATAGGAGTCAAACGCTCCGGCTCGATGGCTTCAATTCTATTGCGTAATTCACTTGCAACGGCATCTTTTGTTTGATCGAACAACGACATCTGCGACATGTGCCGCCCGGGAACAGTGCGTGAATCTGCTCTCACACCCGCCTGCTCCAGTGTCTCCTCAACCCGGAGCTGCTGACTTTCGAGATGAACCAGGATATTATGCGCTCTTTCAAGAACGCTGCCTGGAACGCCGGCCATGCGAGCCACCTCGATACCATAGGAGTGATCCGCCGCACCGGCCACCAGTCTGCGAAGGAAAATCAACCGACCTTCATGTTCGTGAACCTGGATCCGGAAGTTACACACACGTCCCAATCGTGTTGCACACTCGTTCAGCTCGTGATAATGCGTGGCGAAAAGAGTGCGAGCCCGTACCGCTGGTTCGTCGTGCAGATATTCCACCAGCGCCCAGGCAATCGAGAGGCCGTCAAATGTGCTTGTGCCCCGACCTACTTCATCCAGCAGAATGAGTGACCGCGGTGTTGCACTATGCAGAATATTTGCCGTCTCGTTCATTTCAACAAGGAACGTACTTTCCCCGGCCGCCAAATTGTCCGATGCCCCGACTCGTGTAAAAATGCGATCCACAACGCCGATATGTGCTGAATCGGCCGGAACAAATGAACCCACCTGGGCCAGCAGCACGATAAGACCTACCTGCCGAAGAATTACACTTTTTCCGGCCATGTTCGGGCCGGTAATAATCAATATCTGGTGGGACTCCGGATCGAGAAAAGTATCGTTGGGAATAAACGGCTCGCCGTCCGGCAACATCGCCTCGACAACAGCATGCCTCCCACCTTTCACATCAATCGTCATCCCGTCATCAACAATCGGCCTGACATATTTTCGACGAGTGGCGGTATGCGCGAATGAGGCCAGTACGTCCAAAGTCGCCAATAATTCAGCGTTGATTTGAAGGATTCCAGTTTCTCTGGCGATGTCCTCTCTCAACTCACGAAAAAGGCG
This sequence comes from Bacteroidota bacterium, assembly GCA_022571255.1. Lineage (GTDB taxonomy): Bacteria > Bacteroidota > Rhodothermia > Rhodothermales > UBA10348 > N075bin62. The sequence goes on along the minus strand of JACZYD010000014.1, from coordinate 23,173 downwards.
GCCCTCCAGTTCGACCATTTTATCCTCCGCATTGAGGATTTTATCTTCGTATTCCTTGAGCTCGGCGGTGATGTAGCGTTCCGCATTCACGAGTGTCTGTTTTCGGATCCACTCGGCAGGTACACGATCACGATGTCTGTGGGTTACTTCGAGGTAGTAACCGAAAACTCTGTTATATGCAACCTTCAGGCTGCTGATGCCGGTTTTTTCTGCTTCTCTCTTCTGCAAATCCGCCAGATACTGCTTGCCGGACCGTGCCAGCCGGCGCAAATCGTCCAACTCTTTATTAAAACCATCCCGGATCACGCCGCCATCTTTCAAGGAGAGCGGAGGCGTATCCGTGATCGCGTCGGAAATCCTCGTCTCCATGTTCTCGAGAGAATCCAGAGCCGTACCGATAAATTTCAACCGTTCGCTCTCGGTGGCGGACAGAACAGTCTTGATCACTGGAATCTGCCGCAGCGTATCGCGCAAATAAAGAATGTCCCGGGGATTGATTCTTCCAACGGCCGCACGAGCAGCGATTCTCTCCAGGTCGCCAACGGGCTTCAGCTCCTGCCGTATTTCTTCGCGGAGATCATCGGAAGAAAAAAGTTCTGATACGGCGCAAAGCCGATTGTCAATCTTCGAGACATTTTTCAAAGGACGTAACAGCCATGCCCGAAGGAGCCTCGCACCCATGGGAGAAATGGTCTCGTCCATCAATTGGATCAGCGATCCGTCTTTGCTCCCGGCCTGTATCGTGCCGACGAGTTCCAGATTACGACACGTCTGCGCGTCAAGTAGCATGGATTCGGACGAATCGAACCGACTGATTTTTCGAATGTGGGATAAAGAAGCTTTCTGCGTTTCTGACAGGTAATGAAGCACCGCCCCGGCGGCCACGATTCCAAGCGTGAGATCGTCAATACCGAATCCCTTCAACGAGTGGGTTTCGAATTGAGATGTCAGAAGATTTCGCGCAAAATCTTCGGCAAAAACCCAGTCTTCCTGTTTTGTCGTCATGAAACGCTGAGAAGAGATCCCTGTATCGCTTTCTCTTCCTTTTTCAATCAACAATTCAGACGGGGATAATGAGCTCAGGAAATCCTGAACTTGACGGGCATCGATCTCGCCGGCCACAAACTCCCCTGTCGAAATATCAGCGTACGCAATTCCGACCGTTTCACCGGCGTTGCGACCTCTCGCATAATGAACGGCAGCAAGATATTGTGACTTTTTCGGGTCGAGCAGCTGGGTGCGAAGTGAGACGCCCGGCGTAACGATTTCTACCACGTCCCGCTTGACTATTTTCTTGGTCTGCTTCGGATCCTCGAGCTGCTCACAGATCGCGACTCGGAATCCAGCTTTTACGAGTTTCGGGAGATAGGTATCTATGGCGTGGTGCGGGAATCCGGCAAGGGCCACGTCCGCGGCCTGGCCATTCGAGCGTTTTGTAAGCGCAATGCCCAACACCTCGTGTACGAGGCGTGCATCTTCATCGAAGGTTTCATAAAAGTCACCCATCCGAAAAAGCAGCACCGTGTCGGGATGGCGGTCTTTGACAGACCAGTACTGTCTCATGAGCGGCGTACTGCCCCTCATCTTATTTTTTTCTTCCTTGACTATGTCTTTTATTGTGATTCGTTTCGCCATCACGACGTGGATTCTTTCTGCGAGCGAAAACCGCGTACGAAAAGCTACCTTTCTTCCAACCTATAAGCAACGTGAGTGATGAACAGTTCCTGGAATACACTGATAGATCCTGATGAACTTTTCTCACAGCTCGAGCATACCGATCTCGTCATCATCGATTGCCGATTCTCTCTTGCGGACTCGGAGAGCGGGCGAAATCAGTTTTCTGACAATCACATTCCCGGCGCAAGGTACGCCCACCTGGAAGATGACCTTTCCGGGACTATCGTTGCCGGTTCAACCGGAAGGCACCCGCTCCCGAGCAGTTCAGCCGCACAGAATGTATTTCGGGATCTCGGAGTAAATAATCATTCCCAGGTCGTTACATATGATGATTTTGGAGGCGCGTTCGCGGCGCGAGCCTGGTGGATGCTCCACTGGCTGGGACACGATCACGTGGCCGTACTCAATGGCGGATGGCCCGCATGGATCGAGGCTGGATATCCTCAGGATTCATCCCCGGGGAAAACGGAGCCCGGTGCATTTGTCTGCAATCCGAGACCCGACCTGCTCATTTCCTCCCTTCAGATAGATTCTGTTGCACAAGACCCGGGACGGCTTCTTATTGATGCTCGTTCGCACGAGCGTTTTCTCGGTATCGGTGAAACGATGGATCCGGTGGCGGGGCACATCCCGGGAGCCAGGTCCTGCTATTTTGGCGACAATCTGGAAAGCAGTGGATCGTTTCTGAAGAAAAATGTTCTGAGAGCGCGCTGGAAAGAATTACTCCAATCGTTTCCGGCCTCAGACGTCGTCTCGTATTGCGGTTCCGGGGTGACCGGTGCCCACAACGTACTGGCCATACGGTATGCGGGACTCGGCGATGTGCCGCTTTATGTGGGATCGTGGAGCGAATGGATCACACGACGGGAACGCGCTGTTGCCACGGGCCCGGAGAATGATCACGATTAAAACAACCGGGACCGGAAACAGGCCACGCACGGGAAACAACCGGGACCGGAAACAGGCCACGCCGTTCGGTCGATCAGAATATCCGTGCAACCGTAATCCCGACGGTGTATCCCGACGCATCCATTCGACGGGCATAGTCAATCCGTACAAGTCCGAACAAGCCGGATAACGATATGCCAAGTTCCGTGTGTACGTTTTCAGTAATCTCAACGGCGGGAGAAAGATCAGCCGCGCGTCCATCGGACACCCACGTTTTAGCGACAGCGCCGGTGAGTATGATGTTCCAGCCATACCGAACCAGTTTTCGAAGACCAAGCCGTTCGAATAAAATCGTGCGGAAACTGTGTTCAGCTAAAAATGCCGCGTAAGACTCGCCTTCGTATGGTCTTTCTTTTCTCGTACGTAATCCTCCAAAAGTGGCCAGGATGGCCGATCCATCGACTATACCAAATCGCTGGCGGGGGAGGTGCCCGGAGTAGGTGCCTGCGACAATTTTAAAGTCCAGTGTATTCGGTAAAAAGCGGCGGTTGTAAAATGTCGGTATCCGCCAGGCAAGAGCTCCGCTGAATTGAATGAAGTGACCTGCCTCAACGATAGATCCTCCCAGGCTCTGTTCTACATCGAACTGGACCGAATATTCTCCTCCGATACCATACGGTACGGAATCTCCTCCCGTGTAGCGGAGGCGAAGGAACACGGATTGCAGACTGCCTTCATCGATCGGAGCATTGGGGATAATGAGGCTCGGAGTTCCGAAAACGGCGCCGGAAATATTGCGCACCTCACTTCGGTGCCTGGAATCAGAAAGGGTGATCTGAGCGGTAGCTGCGTTTAACCCGGGAATCCGCGTCCCGACGGAAACATAGAGCCGCTCTTCATGGAAATAATCATAATAGTCGGGCTCCGAGAACAGAACGCTGAGCGAATTAAGGAGGCGTCCTCGGACGGCAGACCGATACCGACGTGGCACATGATCCAGATAACCGACCTCGATCCAGCGACGCCGACCCACCCGAACGTCTGCTCCATAAGTCCAGCCTTTCCGGGCCGTCTGATAACCTGCTCTGCCACTCAGCGTGATGTTGTAGTCGAATCCGAGAGATACTCCGCCACCGAGGTGAAATCCCTCAACCTGATTGTACCACATATCTTCCGAAAAACTCAATTCCACGTAATCACCTATCGACGAACCGGTATCAGCCGCATCGGAGTCGGCCTCCCTCGCCGAACGGCCTCGCCGGCGGCGCCTCTCTCTGCGATCCGACGAATCGTCTGTTGTATTGACGAAACGCGCCAGTAATCCGCGCGGTTTAAACGCCCTTGCGATCGTCATTGTGCTGTCGATCGTTTCGTAAGCAATCAATTCCTCTTCCGTCAGCGGAATGGCCACGTCTTCCAGTTTCGCCGGTTCGATCATCGCAATCATGGTCGAATCCGCGGCAACAATTTCATTCGACTCGTAGAGCGAATCGGGTACGGGGATGTTCAGTTCGAAATCCGAGAGACGCGTAAATTGCTCGATGTGAAAGGTCGGAAACGAGAGTAAGCCCTGAAATGAAATATCGAGGGTCAGACTCGAACGCAGGTCAACCGGCAGCCAGACGTCCGATCCGAACTGCGAATACTGTTGTCGGTACCGTACCGTCAGGCTTTTAATGGGCAGAGGAAATAAAAAGGCCTCCCCGGGCTCGAGATCCACGGAAAGAAGTGCGTACGTTTCATCCAGAACAGCCACCGATCCTGTAAACCCGCTGCCCAGTTTAGAACTGGGTCGAACGTCAATATCGTACACGATCTTCCCATCGATGGCCCGCGTCCCGGTTAGAGTAAAGGTATAGTGATCCAGAGCATTCTTGTGGGTTACTCCCATAATCGTATGTCCTGCTACTTCTATGTCATCATCATAAAGGTTTTTCATGAACAGGGCTGCGGGAAGCAAATCTTCAATGTCCGTATTTGCCGTTCGCTTCTGGGCCAGGCTGATTTCGCGAATTCCGCGCTCCTTGTCCCAGAAAGCAATGGTGCTGCTCTCCCAGATGGAAACGATTCCTGTGTCGTTTTCGAGTCGAAATCGATTGTAGGCCTTTACCTTGTATGTTTCGAAAGTGGCCCGCCAACGCTGTTTTTCCGCGATAACCCGGCGCATGATATTTATCGCCGGATTTTCTCCCGTTACGACCAATTCAGGCAGTTCCAGCAACGAAGGGGAAAGCGTAAAACGCACAGGTTGTCCCGGAAGAGCCGGAAATGTCTGAACACGGCTCTCATACCCGATGAATCTCACAACCAGCGTTACCGGAAACTCAGCGATATGAAAAGCGAAATCTCCCCTTTCGTTGGTGATCGTACCAACAAACTGTCCTTTGATCTGAATTGTTGCGCCCGGAAGAGACTCACCCGTTTGGGCGTCTACTACTGATCCCGAAATAATTCCAGACTGAAGCCGGGCTTGTGCCGTGTCACTTGTCAGTAGGAGCGCTGCCAGCGTCAGCAGGTACAGCCAACTGTACGTCTTCGGCCACTCCGTTGGTCGATTCCGGGACGGGCAGCATACCAATCGCCTCCTTGACACGGTGCGTGACTTCGGCCCGTAAAGCATCATTCTCGGATAACCATATTTTAGCAGAATCGCGACCCTGACCAATTTTTATATCACCGTATGAAAACCAGGACCCACTTTTGTCAATGATGTCGTTTTCAACGGCCAGGTCAACCAACTCACCTATCGCGGAAACACCTTCTCCGAAGATGATGTCAAACTCGGCGATCCGAAACGGCGGCGCCACTTTATTCTTTACGATCTTGACACGCGTTCTGTTGCCAATGACTTCAGTTCCATCTTTAATGGCTCCAATGCGACGTATATCGATTCGAATCGACGCATAAAATTTAAGTGCCCGTCCGCCCGGCGTCGTTTCCGGTGAACCGAACACGACGCCGATTTTCTCACGAATCTGATTGATAAATACCAGAGCCGTATTCGTGCGGTTGATGGTGCCGGTGAGTTTCCGGAGCGCCTGACTCATCAGACGGGCCTGAAGTCCCATGTGTGAATCACCCATATCTCCTTCGATTTCAGCGCGCGGAACGAGCGCAGCGACCGAATCAATTACGATGACGTCCAGCGCACCGCTCCGAATCAGCATCTCGCAAATATTAAGCGCATCTTCTCCGGTGTCGGGTTGGGAGATAAGCAGATTATCCAGGTCCACACCCAGTTTTTCTACGTAACCGGCGTCGAGGGCATGTTCGGCATCGATAAATGCACACGTTCCGCCCAGTTTCTGGGCTTCCGCAATGATATGGGTTGCCAGCGTAGTTTTACCTGAAGATTCCGGACCAAAAATTTCAATGACACGGCCGCGCGGAATTCCGCCGATACCGAGCGCGGCATCAAGCGCAAGGGAGCCGGTCGGAATGGAATCCATAAGCACCACGGGTGCATCCCCCATTCTCATTATGGCGCCTTTTCCGTACGTTTTTTCGATCTGTTTGAGCGCAAGATCCAGGGCGCGTTCCTTCGAAGAGTCGATTGGGGTGGTGTTCTTGTTCGTCACGGTGCTGTATTGATTTGAAGCTCGATAGATTTGAAGCTCGGAGGCTCGATAGATTTTAAGCTCGGAAGCTCGATTGATTTGAAGCTGTCGTCGGAGTCATCAAGATTACTGCGAACCGATGACAGCAGTGTGTCAGAGGCGACGACTATCCTGTGACACCATTCACTGTAGAATATAACCTCTCTTCCTGCGCGATTCAGGTCAGGATATCCACAATCTCATCATATCCAAGGCAGACGTGGTTGCCCGCTCCTTATTCCTGATGCGATCCACGCCCAGATGGAGCCGAGTCGCTTTTGCCTTCTCCCCGTCAACGATGCTCACCCACACGGTTCCCACCGGTTTTTCCTTCGAGCCCCCGTCCGGCCCCAGTATTCCCGTGGTGGCCACGCCAAGGTCGGCCCCGAATCGCTGCCTGACACCTTCGGCCATCTCGAGAGCAACCTCACGACTGACGGCGCCGTGTTCGTCGAGCGTCGACGACAGAACCGCCAGCTCTCGCATTTTACTTTCGTTGGAATATGCGACCACACCGCCAAGCTGATACGCAGACGATCCCGGAATATCGGTAAGTCGACTGGAGAGTAATCCTCCTGTGCAGCTCTCTGCCGTCGCGACCGTCATGTGGTGATCAATCAATAATTTGCCCACGGATGCCTCCAGTGTATCGGTGCCGTATCCATAGATAAACCGACCTGCTCGTTCGTGAATCAGGCGATCAAGCCTGTCAAGGCGTTCGGCCACTCCCGAATCCTTTTTTATAAAGGCCATCAGACGAACCCGGACCCTCTCGGTACCGGGCAGGTAAGCGAGTGTCAAATTTTCGTCCAGTAAATCCGTAATGTCGCCGAATCGTTCGGCCAGCGTGGATTCTCCGATTCCGGTCAATAGAATCGTTCGGGTAATGATTTCGTCCGTCCGTGTCGGGTCCGAAAGGCGCGGGAAAATCTCATCCATGAACATCGTTTTCATCTCATGGGGAACACCCGGAGTTAAAATCACCTGTTTCGTGTCGCCTCCGTCCGAAAATGTATGCCATAATCCCGGCGCCGACCCTTTGGCATTTTTGATTGTTTGAAAACCCCGCGGCACCATGGCCTGTGAGTAATTCGAATCCGGCATGGCAATCCCCCTTCGCGCGAATCGGGCCTTTACGGTATCAAGAAGCTCTTCATTCAGTTCACAGGGTACCTTGAAGTAGTCGGCCACCACGTCGCGCGTAATATCATCGTGTGTCGGGCCGAGTCCACCCGTGACAAACACCACATCGGCTCTGGACAACGCAGCGTCAAGCTCATCCCGAATAGAATCGGCATCGTCACGTACCGTACTCATCCGAACCAGCTTTATGCCTCGCTCTGCGCAACGCTCTCCAATCCAGGATGCATTCGTGTTTACCACCTGGCCGATCAGGAGCTCATCCCCCACTGTGATAAGTACTGCTTTCACATTCGCGTGTGTTATCCGGTAAAATCCGTGAACTGATCTGACCAGGCCTCGGGATCGGCGTGCCAAGACTCAAGCGAGGCAAGACCCGATTCACTGACACGTTCAGATTGCGCGGCCGCTTCGATCAGATCTTGAAAACTTGTCAACGTATAAAGGGGAATCTCGATACTCTTGAAAGCCTCATCAGCACGCTTCAGTCCATACGTGAATATCGCCAGTATGGCAGACACGACAGCGCCCGCAGCTTCAAGGGGCGCTACTACGGCCGTGGATGACATACCCGTCGAAATCAGATCTTCCACGACTACGACGCGCTGACCCGGAAACAGCACTCCTTCCACCTGCTTTCCTTTTCCGTGTGATTTTACGGCTCCTCTGACATACACCATTGGAAGATCCATGTGATGCGCCAGCCAGGCAGCATGCGGAATTCCGGCCGTCGCGGTGCCCGCAATCACATCACAGGCAATCTGTTTTTCGCCCATGATATCCGCAAACGCGCTCGTGACAAGAAGTCGAATGCCAGGGTAACCCATGATCAGCCGATTGTCGCAATAGACAGGCGACTTCAATCCCGAGGCCCACGTATATGGATCATCAGGAGAAAGACTTACCGCACCGATGGCAAGCAATTCGTGCGCAATTCTGCTCGACAGACTGTCACGGCCCAGCGTCATTCGTATCCCGTTTTATCTCTGCAAAATACATCACGCCCGTGACCACGGTAACGACCGTAACACCCATGAGCAGCCAGAACATGATATCCGAAGCAAGCACGGATCCGACTGTTTCCCCGAACAGCCCCGGCAGCTTGGAGGCCGCCAAAAGCGTCAGGGTCAGGATCAGATACGTGAGTTGGACCGTTGTTTTTACCTTCGCCGCGCGGGATGTCTTGAGTTCGCCACCTTGCCTTTTGAGCCATGAGCGAAGCGCCGTTACAGAGATGTCGCGGACGGCGATCAGTCCGACCGCCCAGACCGGGACCAGGTCGGGTAAAATAAAAACGAGAGACACAAATGTGCCCAGGACCAGGATCTTGTCTGCCAGCGGATCCAGGTATTTCCCGAATCGGGTTCCAACACCGTACTTCCTGGCAAGCACGCCGTCGAAATAATCAGATATTGCTCCCAGGACGAATAGAATAAGAGCCCACACATAACCCATGAACGTATCCGAAAAAAGCAGAAACAAGAGCAGTGGTGTTATTGCTATGCGCGCAACAGTCAATACATTCGGGACGTGTTTCATGTCGAACGGGAAAATCATGCGGCAATATACGCACCTGTTCTCCTGCAACCCTCAGCGCGACCGATATCAAAGAATCTGTCATTATGTCGTGATTCTGAAAGCGGCACTGTTCTTGAGATGGCTGTGCCTGACAACCGACGTCCTGTCGGCATGACATAATGAACACTAATTGCTGCTGAAATGAGTAAGATAATTGGGATTGACCTTGGAACCACGAACAGCGTCGTTGCCGTCATGGAAGGCGGAGAACCGGTAGTCATCACGAACTCCGAGGGCGCCCGTACATCGCCTTCCATCGTTGCGTTCAAGAAAGATGGCGAACGCCTCGTAGGTGCTCCGGCGAAACGGCAGGCCATTACGAACCCGACAAACACCATTTTTTCGATAAAACGGTTCATGGGTCGCAGATATGACGAGGTGGAATCGGAATTGAAAACCGTACCCTACGATGTCATAAAGGGCGACAATGATACCGCACGTGTCAAAATTGAGGGCCGAATCTATACGCCGCAGGAAATCTCGGCCATGATTCTGCAGAAGCTGAAACAGACAGCCGAAGATTATCTGGGAGAAAAAGTAACCGACGCCGTGATTACGGTACCCGCGTATTTCAACGACGCACAGAGAAAAGCAACCAAAGAGGCCGGCGAGATCGCGGGCCTGAACGTACAGCGTATTATCAATGAGCCCACGGCCGCCGCCCTTGCTTACGGGCTGGACAAGGCTGACCATGACGAAGTCATCGCGGTCTTCGACCTTGGTGGTGGTACGTATGACATCTCGATTCTTGAGCTGGGTGACGGTGTTTTCGAAGTCAAGGCGACCAATGGGGACTCACATCTCGGTGGAGATGATTTTGACCAGCGACTGATCGACTACATCGCAGACGAATTCAAGAAAGACGAAGGCATAGACCTCCGCAAAGATGCGATGGCGCTTCAGCGGCTGAAAGAGGCTGCGGAAAAAGCAAAGGTCGAATTATCCACTTCGACACAAACTACAATTAACCTGCCATTTATCACGGCAACGCAGGATGGTCCCAAGCACCTCACGATGGATATCACGCGGGCGAAATTCGAAAAGCTCGTGGATGATCTGATCACGCGTACGATGCCGCCGATGAAAAAGGCGCTTAAAGATGCCGGATTCACCAAAGATCAGATCGACGGGGTAATCCTGGTAGGAGGTTCATCCCGTATCCCGAAAATTCAGGAAGTGGTAGAGAGTTTCTTCGGCAAAAAATTAAACAAGTCCGTAAATCCGGATGAAGTGGTTGCACTCGGCGCGGCCGTACAGGGCGGAGTGTTGTCTGGCGATGTATCGGACGTGCTTCTGCTTGACGTAACGCCGCTGAATCTCGGCATCGAAACACTGGGCAGTGTGATGACCACGCTTATTGAGGCCAATACAACTATTCCGACGCGCAAAACCGAGACCTTCTCTACGGCATCCGACAATCAGCCGTCGGTTGAAATTCACGTGTTACAGGGGGATCGTTCCATGGCGAGTGATAACCGCACGATCGGACGATTTCATCTGGATGGCGTCCCGCCGGCACCACGCGGAATGCCGCAGATTGAAGTTGCTTTTGATATGGATGCAGACGGGATGATTCACGTTTCCGCAAAGGATAGTGCAACCGGAAAAGAACAATCGATCCGAATTGAAGCCTCAAGCGGTCTGACGGATGCTGAAATCGACAAAATGCGTACGGAAGCGAAAGCACACGCGGACGAAGACATCAAAAAGCGTGAAGAGGTCAACAAGGTGAATGCTGCCGACTCGCTCATTTTTTCTTCCGAGAAAAACCTGTCCGAATACGGCGAAAAATTACCTGAAGAGAAAAAAGCGAAAATCGAGGCCGCGCTGGAAAGGCTTCGTCAGGCGCACAAAGACCGCAACATTGAGGAAATCGAATCGTCCATGCAGCAGCTCAACGAAGCATGGAATGACGCAAGTCAAGACCTTTATGCGGCGCAGCAGGAAGCATCAGCAGGAAGTGAGGACGACGGCAGTGTCGTCGACGAGTCGTCAGACTCTGATGCAGAGGACGAGGGCGTCACGGACGTTGACTACGAAGTAGTCGACGAAGTCGTTGACGACGAAGAAAAATCGTAAACGATCTGTAGTGCGCGCGGCGCTGTCGCGACATGAAAATGAGGCCCCGTTCGGAGCGATCCGGCGGGGCCTTTCTTATTCAGTAAAAACTATTCCAACGCCAGCTCGGCTGCCTTCACCACCAGATCCGGATGCACGCGTTCGCTATAATTCGGATTTACGTACGCGAAGTCTATGACTCCGTCGACTCCAATGATATAGGTCGCGGGTACCGGCAAAATGTGATGACTCTCTCCTGAATCTCCTTCCAGGTCTATACCACCTTTGAGGTAACGCTCGATCGTTTCGTCCGAAACTCGATAGGCAAGTCCAAAAGCCTTCGCCAGAGTAGCCTTACTGTCTGAGAGCAGGGTGTAGTTCACATCTTCGATTTTCAGATTGGATTTCAGGATGGCTGCCCGGTCCATACTCGCAAAAGCCACCGAGTACCCCATCTCCGTAAGACGTGTCTCAGCATGACGAAATTCTGCCAGTTGTCGGTTGCAATACGGACAGAAGCCTCCCCTGTAGAATGTGAGCACAAGTGGTTTTTCGAGATTTTCAGGATTGAACTGATATGTCGTTCCGTCGGCAGCAGTCAACGAAAATTCTGGAGCATTCATTCCCGCCATCAGCGGGACAATTTCAAACGCCGTTTCCGCCACATCTTCGCTTTGCATCGAAGCGGAATCCAACGTAACATTTTGGTCCTGCATTTCACTACACGCAGGTACCAGAACGACGACAGCGATCAGAACAATTACAGCGGAGAAGAACTTGGGAATTCGCATCAGGGGTTCGATATTCTTTTTCGGATGGTTTTTCAAGAAAGGTGCTTTTTCAAAAGAGGTGGTTTTCAAGAAGACACAGCGCGGAGTAACGATGCGCAGAAATCACGTACTTCAGAGACCTTGATTCCATGGATGTTACGACTACACAGGTAAACGCCAAAACAGGCAAGAAAACCAAGTCGAATATACGCTCCTTTGTCACGCACCTTGAGGGCGCAATCGACGGAGCAGTATTGGAGGCGCGTACGCTTCAGACCACGCATGCAGACCGGCCGATATGGGTCCGCTATGACCTGGACGCCATTCGGGCCTCGGTTCAACCCTCTGATTTTTCCTCACGCGAGAACAGTCTGTGGCGATACCGGGAATTACTTCCCGTCGAAGACCCGTCCAGAATCGTCTCGCTGGGTGAAGGCATGACGCCGCTGCTGCACTGCCCCTCCCTCGGATCCCATATTGGTGTCGAAAATCTGTGGATAAAGGACGAGTCTCAACTTCCGACGGGCTCGTTCAAGGCACGCGGCCTCTCGATGGCGGTCACCATGGCCGCACATTTTGACATCACCAGAATTGCCATTCCTACCGCAGGAAATGCCGGTGGGGCCCTGGCAGCGTACGCCGCCCGCGCGGGCATGGAAGCGTACGTTTTCATGCCGTCCGATACGCCCATCGTCAATCAATTCGAAGCCGCCCAGTTCGGTGCCCGTGTGTATCTGGTCGACGGGTTGATTACCGACTGTGGAGCAATAATCAGATCCGGGACGGAGCACACCGGGTGGTTCGACCTTTCGACACTCAAGGAACCATACCGGATCGAAGGAAAAAAGACCATGGGTCTGGAAATCGCCGAGCAGTTCGGCTGGTCTCTCCCGGATGTGATTGTTTACCCGACGGGCGGCGGCACGGGTTTGATCGGTATGTGGAAAGCATTCAAAGAATTGCGCGAGTTGGGATGGCTTGTGACTGATACCATGCCGCGCATGGTCGCCGTGCAGTCGACAGGTTGTTGTCCAGTCGTTCGCGCCTTTGATGAGGGAGAAAGATTCTGCTCGTTTTTTGACAACGCCGAAACGATCGCGAAAGGGCTCCGTGTTCCGGCAGCCGTCGGCGACTTCATGATTCTCGATGCGATCCGGGAAAGCGGCGGAACGGCGGTGGCCGTGGAGGAATCGCGTCTTCTATCATTGATGAAAAACACGGCGTCCAGAACCGGGATTTCTACGGGTCCCGAAACGGCCGCGTGTACCGGTGCCATCGAAATTTTGCGCAGTCAATCCTGGATTCAGCCAGGCGAACGGGTTGTTCTTTTCAACTGCGGTGCACTGCAGAAAAATGTGGAATTGTTCGAAAGAAATCTTCCCGTATTGGATCCGTCCAAGACGGTTGACTGGGATGCGATCCTGGCATGAGCGAGATTTACTCCTCGCTCTCGGGCCCGAAAAACAAATCAAAATGGATCTGAATGTCCCGATGAACTCGCAATTGACCGAACATTACCGAGGGGGTCTCCATTCCGAAGTCGGTCATGGTGAGCGGGAAAGATCCAACATAATGACTGGACCCCGTGGAATCTGAGGCCGCCAGTAATTCGAGTGCAACCTCTTTCGTGGTTCCTGTGAGCGTGAGAAGACCGTTCACAACCAAGTTCAAGGAGTCCGATACGACATCGGGCACCCAGGCCGACACCATCTCAAACGTAATGTTCGGGTGCTTATCGACGTCGAGACTGCCGTACATTATTCTGTTCATGATCAATCCCTGATCACTTTTGATTCCCTCCGATGGCACGGTAAGCGACAGTCCCGTGACCGAAAGCGGGTCGTCGGCATCAGACAGTTCCAACCAGCCCGTGATTACTGTCGAATGAACTTCAAAATCGCTCTGATTCGATCGGCCTTCGATTCGAAAATCGCTCTCCGGCAAAACAAGGAGACGAACCTGAGCTTGCACCCGCGCGCCGCCAGCCCCGGCAATGGGCAGCAGAACAAGGAACAGACATGAGGCGAATCCAGAAAACAGCCTCCATGAACGCATTTTTTTGACCGGCGATTCGGTGACAATCACAATGACTTCCATGAGCTATTTGAATGGGTTGTTCGATCGACCCAAGATAGGCATCAACCTTTGCGAGCGCCGACGTGGTTTGTGGCATTTAAGGTGAGGAATGTTATCTTCTGAGCGCCACACGGCTGACACCAACCGCGCACCAGACATTCCGTAATTCATACACGTCTCGCCCGCTTGCCTTATGAGCCACTCTGAAAACCACCGTGACAAAAAAGCCTCTCGCCGCGAATTTCTTAAAAAGGGAGCCATGGCCGCATCCGCGCTGGTTGCCGGCGTGGGAACTGTTTCTGCAAAAGGCGTGACACGAACGCCTTATTCTGCTCCTCTGCCCAAATCAAGTGTGCTGGGGGCGGCGGACCGACTGCGCATCGGATTTGTAGGCGTCGGTGGTCAGGGATTCAACGCCCACGTGCGTACGGTAACCAACATGGACGGCGATGGCGAGGGTTTCCACAGTCATGAGTACAACGCCGTTGGAGTAGCCGTGTGCGATCTGTATGCCGGAAACCGGGATCGGGCCGGAGCGCTTCTGGAAAAAGCGAGGACGACCCGGAATCTTGGAGACTACAAGGTTCAGACCTATGAAGATCACCGCGAAATGATGGAGCGCGACGATATCGACGTGATTTTTATTGGAACCGTCGACCACTGGCACGCACAGATCGCTATCGACGCGATGGAGTCCGGTAAACACGTCTATTGCGAAAAGCCGATGACCCGTTATCTGGGAGAAGCTTTCGAGGTCTACGATGCTGTAAAACGAACCGGCAAAAAATTCCAGGTCGGCTCACAGTTCTGCACGGAAAGAAAATGGCACGTCGCAGCGCAGATGATTGACGCGGGGAAAATCGGCCCGCTCGTGACACTTCAGAGCTCGTATACGCGCAATACCCCGTCGGGAGAGTGGAATTATTACGAAATGCTCAAGGACGTTACACCCTCCACACTCGACTGGAACCACTGGTTGGGCAAGGTGGATGAACGTCCTGATTTCAACGTGGAACACTGGGCCCGTTGGAGAAAGTTTCTGCCCTATTGCGCGGGCATCCTGGGAGACCTTCTGGCCCACCGGATTCATCCTCTCATCATCGCCAGCGGTGCGGAGGAATTCCCCAAACGGGTTGTCTGCCTGGGAAATCATAACATTACGATCAACCAGCTGGGACCCGAAGACAGGACAGTGACTGACAATACACAGTTGCTGGCTGAATATCCCAGTGGATACTCCATCGTTGTGCTTGGCTCAACGGTTAACGAGCAAGGGCTGCCGCAGATAATCAGAGGTCAGGAAGGCACACTTTATTTCGGCGACGGGACTATTGAGTTACGCCCGGAAAGGCCTTTTGCAGACCTTGTCGATCAGGAGCTGGTGGAAGGTATCAGTCCGGGCGCAAGCATTCCCGCCCATATCGACAACCTGTTCGATTCCATTCGCAGCGATACCGACCCCAATGGCAATATCGATGTAGCGATTCGTGCCCAGACGGTTATATCTATGGCTGAAATGTCAGAACGCCTGGGAGAAATGGTATACTTTGACGAAGACACCAGGGATATGTCTACCGGAAGCGGCCGCAAACTCGAGACGTTGACGTACGGCACACTGTCTCCATCTTAGGCTGGATCTCTGTGCAGGGCATGCCCGGAAATTACCGGTGACGTCGGTGCGCCTGGCCCGCAACATGATGGCCACGCGATTTGAGCTCGTTCTTCGCGGTGAGAACAAGTCCCATTTACAGGCTCTGGGTGAAGCCGCATTTGACGAGATCGGAGCGATCGAAAGAAGATTCAGCTACTACCGGTCCAACAGCGAGTTGTCTCTCCTGAATCAGGGCGCGTTCGAAGGCCCTGTCAGCGTTGCTCCGGACTTTCTGGATCTTCTTAAAAGCGCAAAAGACCTTTTTACAGCAACCGGTGGCGCCTTCGACCCGACAATCGGTCCGCTGATGAAGTTGTGGGCCGCGCCGCGCACCTCTTTACCGGCACCCGAAGAGATTGCGGATGCCTTATCCCGCACCGGAATGCACCATGTTCATATTGATTCGGAAAACAGTACGATTTCGTATGCAATCGATGGACTCGAAATTGACCTGGGAGGCATCGCCAAAGGATACGCCATCGAAATGGCCATGGAATTCCTGATCGCAGCAGGCGTAGAAAACATCCTGTTGCACGGTGGCACCAGTACAGTCGCCACCCTGGGAACGTCTTTTGAAGGACTGCCGTGGAAAATCGGAATCTCTGATCAGCAGAATCTTCTGGCCACGATAGAACTCGTTACGGGGTCGCTCTCCGTTTCGGCTCAGTCCGGAAAAATGAGAATCATGGACGACAGATTGTACGGCCATATTGTGGATCCGGCAAACGGCCACCCGGTGAGTCATACCGCCGTCGCAGCGGTGGTTTGCCCTCTTGCCTCAGAGTGTGATGCACTTTCAACGGCCGCCCTCGTTCTGGGTGGGGAAGCGCGACATTCGAATCCTTTCTCCGAAGCCACACACGGAGTCGCCGTCTGGCAGCCTTCTCCAATGCAACCTCAAACAAGATCTCAGACAAAACTTCAATCCGGATCCGGGCCACCGCGCCTTGTTTTCCAGAGTGGTCTGCCGGAATTTCTTCCGCAGTACCCTGAAGGCATTTCACGTTCCGTACTACCCTGAAGGCATTTCTTCCGTAATACCCTGAAGGCATTTCTTCCGTAATACCCTGAAGGCATTTCACGTTCCGCAATCAGATTGTAACTTTGGCTGTCAGTCCATTCGCTCACTCCCACTCGCTCACTGAACCGTTTTCTTATGTCTCGGCAGCTATCTGCAGATTCTCCCGGCAGACGGGATTTTTTGAAAAAATCATCGCTCGGTACTCTGACCGGCGTTTTGGCACTCGGCGAAGAAATTCCTCCCACAGAGAAGAATCAGCCCGTGCGCGGTGCTGATCAGGATTCGATGGCCTGCGCCGTGATCGGATACGGACCGTGGGGAAGAGAAATCGCATCGGCTCTCACGCGAAACACAGACGCCAACCTTGTTGCCGTCTGCGATAATTTCCCGATCATGCTGCGGCGGGCGGAGCGGTCTCTCCCGGGAATTTCGACTCATCTTGATTACCGGGAAGTACTCGAGAACGCGGATATCTCCGCCGTTTTTATTGCCACACCCACACATCTTCACCGAGAGATTGTTATCGATGCGCTCGATGCGGGTAAACACGTGTATTGCGAGGCTCCTGTTGCAGCAACGATTGAAGAAGCACGCTTGATTGCCCGAGCCGCGCGTGACGCTGACGGACTGATTTTCCAGGGTGGTCTTCTCTACCGCACCGAGCCCCAGTACAGATCTGTGTTCGGATTTATCCGGAGTGGTGCAGTTGGAAAAATGGTGATGGCACGAGCTCAGTATCATGTCAAGAATTCCTGGCGCCGAGCATCGGCAACGGCTGAACGAACAAAAGCTCTTAACTGGAGGCTGGACAATGATCTTTCGATTGGCCTCATGGGTGAGATCGGAATTCAACAGATCGATACTGTCATGTGGATCCTGGGCAACCGGCCGACAGCCGTTTCCGGGTTTGGCAGCGTGATGTTCTGGCGCGACGGACGAGAAATTCCGGATGTGGTTCAATCCATTCTGGAATTTCCTTCGGGCAAAAATCTGATATTCGACATTTCACTCGTCAGCAGCTTTGACGCGATGTACGAGGTCTTTTATGGCAGCGACAGCACGATCGTTCTCAGAGACAGTAAGGCCTGGATGTTCAAGGAGGTAGACGCTCCCATGCTCGGGTGGGAAGTTTACGCACGTCGAGATCAGTTTTATACCGAAACCGGAATCGCACTGCTGGCGAATGCCACAAAACTGGACGCTTTGAGTCAGAAGGCTACCGACGTGGATCCTGATGCCGAAACCCCGCTCTACCACGCGATCAAATCCTTTACCGACAATTTTTTCTTTGGTCCATATGACCCGGTCGCGAACTGGCAAACGTCTTTTGACGCGACGGTTGTGGGAATCAAGTCGAACGAGGCCATCCTCAGAAGAACAAGAATTGAACTGGGCCCGGACCTGTTCAACGTCTAAGAATTCGCCGATAGGGTGATTTCTTTACCAATTGTACAAATAGGATGATTTCTTTACTATTTGTCCAGATAGGGTGATTTCTTTACTATTTGTCCGGACAGGCTTAGACGGACAACAATCGCGCGGGATCTAGATGGAAGAGCCGGAGCGCATTCTCGGTAGTCTGTTTCCCGATTTCGTCGACAGACAACCCCCGAAGTTCCGCGAGCTTTTCGGCGACCAGGCGCACGCGAGCCGGTTCATTGCGTTTTCCTCTGAAGGGTGCAGGCGACAAATAAGGCGCGTCGGTTTCAAGGACGATCGAGGAGAGCGGAATATCGGTTATCGTTTCCGGTACACCTCCATTCTTGAAGGTGAGTGTGCCCCCCAGTCCGGCGTAAAATCCGAGTGAGAGAATGTCATCCGCGAGCGATGCCGGTCCGCTGAAGCAGTGAAATACCCCTCTGATCCGATCGGGATGACTCGATTTTTGCTTCTCGCTTCGAACAATTTCCACCAGATCCTGAGAGGCCTCCCGATTGTGAAACACGAGCGGAAGATCCACGGCTTCCGCAAGATGAATATGGCGTCGCAAATAGTCTTTCTGTTTGTCGTTGAACGATTGATCCCAATAATAATCCAGGCCTGTCTCCCCCACCGCCACGACAGAGGGATGCGAGCAGAGTTCAATCACACGATCGAAATCCGAGGTGGTGCAGTCTTTTATTTCAGACGGATGCAGGGCGGCCATCGCGTACAATCCGTCGTATTTCTCGCACAGAGAGATTGCTTTCTCGATGGAGGACACGTCGATGGCCGGCATGATCATGATACGCACGTCCGCTTCAACGGCCCGTTCGAGAATGGCATCAAAGTCGTCGTTGAAGTCTTCGAGGTAAATATGAGTATGGCTGTCAATAAGCATAATTCACGCACCGACGGCATTGTTCACGCACCGACGGCATTGTTCAGGCACGGTCGGTACCATTCACCCCCGGGAATCGACGATCAGAGTCGTCTCTCTGACAGTTTGTACAATTAAGACGGAACCTGAGTCCGTCTGGGGCGCAAAACGTTGAGTATATGATATAAAATAAGTGTATCTACTGAAGGGTATGAGACATTTTTGCTGGAATCCTGCTTCAATCCTGATCTTTCCCCGTTGAACACTCGTTCGCACATTATCAACCTTATCGTGGTCCTGATCACCGCCCTGGTGCTCATTCCGCTCGTACAACTGGGTCAGGACTGGTACGAGATTCACAAATACGAGTCGGCTGCGGGTATCAGCATTGTCCCGAGCGCCGCAGGCTCTGACTGGATTGAGTGGAGCGACGAAAGTGGGAGCATAACTGCCCGGTATGTCTTCCCGCACGGTCCGGGCGCAGCAGCAGGAATCGAACCCGGGGATCGATTTTACATGCTCGAGTATCAACAGTATTTCGACACAAGAGGACTCGGCACAGCGATCGAAGGAAGCCGCCCGGGCGAAACCCTGGTTTATCTCATAACTCGCGACGGGGAAACCATGGAACGCCGGGTGAAAATGACAAGGCATCCGACGTTCATGTATCCCCGGTCGAATGCCCTCTGGCGGTTTACGCTCTGGGGGTTTACCCTGGGTGCATTTTTTCATGTTCTCGGATTATTTATTGCAGGACCACTTGCCGCCCACAGCAAAAAAGCCCGGTTTGAATTTTTGCTGATCGCTGTTTCATCCATGTGGATTATCGGCAATCTATTGCGCCTTCTGGCCGTCGAATTATTTGGCCCGCCCTCTGCCGGTACTACCTACGATACCATTTTCCAAGCGTTGACCGTCGTCGGACTTACTGGCTGGATCGGCTTTCCGTTTTTACTGCTGAGGAAAGTGGTGTCCGGAACGCGCGATTCCATCATATCGCGCGTGGTGTCCACACTGCTCTGGGTGACACCCGTAATCCTGGTCGCGACGTTTGGATACATCGCCTCGGTCGGGCATCTGGGGCCCATTTTACTCGACGACCTTCTGGTCCCCATCGTTTTTTACGCTTCTTGTTATATCGGTGGCGCCGCACTTCTTGTTTTTCTGTCGAACGTGTGGCTGGATAAAACCGCAGACACTTTTTTGACGACCTGGGGCAAAACAGGCAGTCTGCTGATTCTCCTGACAACAACAGTCATCGCCCTTTCCGTAAAGGGAATTGTCCCGACTCTCGGTTCTCTGGACGTGACGCTTTCGGCCTGGTTCATTGTTGCTGCGCAGTTACTGGCAATTGTTCCGATTACGCTCTCGACGGTAAAAACACTCCGCCTCGGGAAAGTCGACGAGGTGCTGACCCGGACATTTGTATACGTTTTTGTTCTGGGTACGTTATTCATAGCGTTTGTGGGCGGCCTTGCTTTGATTGAATCAACGATAGAGCGAACGGGTGCATCCAGGGGGGTAATTGAAGGCCTTTACGTGGTCCTGCTTCTGATTCTCTTCGAACGCGGTGCCAGACGACTGCGTGTTTTCGCCGCCTCTTTTTTTACGTCGGATCGCCACCGGATGCGCGAACGACTGGGAAAATTCCAGACGGAGCTGACCGATTTTGTTGATGCCAAGACCTTGGCGGAGAGGACTGTAACCTTGCTCGGTTCCGTATTCAACGCATCTTCTGCAGTACTTTTTTTGCCTTCGCCGGATGAACTTTCTGGCTGGGTTACAGCCCGATACGACCCGAATCCCCCGTATTTTACAGAACGCGTGTTTCTTGGGATATGGCCCTATTTTCAGGAAGATTCGTCGATATGGGCGGCCAATCCGGAACTGAATGAAAACATGCTTCCCGCCGAGTCGTCACAGCTCATGCAGGACCATGGCGCGGCTCTCGCTTTGCCGATTCGCAGGCATGGAGTCTCATCGGGCCTGTTGATCCTCGGACCAAAATCGACGCGGCGCGGCACGTACAATCTGGAAGATATCGAGCTTTTACGTTCTCTCAGTGGCCCGCTCGCACTGGGTGTAGATCGACTCGCTCTGATCGAACGTGAACGCCAACTGGCGACTGAAAATACCAATGCCAAGCTGGTCGCACTCCGGGCACAGATCAATCCCCATTTTTTATTCAACGCGTTGAACACCATTCTGGCGTTGATCGGGGAAAAACCCGAGGAAGCGGAACGCGTCGTGGAAGATCTGGCTTCTATTTTCAGACGTACCCTGCTCATCGGAAGCAAACCGTTTGTAGATCTCGCCGATGAAATTGCACTGGTCGAACGATATCTGCGTATCGAAAAAGCACGTTTCGGAGAACGTCTTGTGGCGAAATGCAAAATAGACCCATCGCTCGCTTCATTTCCCGTCCCGGCATTCGTGGTACAAACCATTACAGAAAATGCGGTGAAACACGGACTGGAAAAACGACGGACAAGGGGAACGCTTCTGATATCATGCACGCCCCGGCAAGACGGAAGTGCACAAATTGATATTGAGGATTCCGGTGTAGGCATTCCTGCTCTTTTTGGAAAACTTGAATTCACGCTCGGGGCGAGCTCCTTTTTTGGAATTGGACTGAATAACGTATGTTCAAGGCTCGAGAAATTGTACGGACGCAATGATCTGTTACAGATGCGGAGCAACGCCGAAACGGGCACGCATGTGCGGGTCATTTTGCCCCCGGTTCATTCGAGAGAACAAATGGGAAATGGAGCCGCATGGAGTGCTGATAATCAGGTGGCTTCCTATTCGCATCCGTCAGTCCAATAAAACAGATCACTTGAAAAAGAGGCGGACGCATCGCCCCGTGCGTACCGACAAGATTATGCTTCGCATTTTTGTTGTAGATGATGAACCACCCGCCCGGGAAAGATTGAAAAAATTACTGGACGAGATTTCGGCCGACGTTGATCTCGAAGTGGTGGGTGAGGCTGCCGATGGCGTCGAGGCCGTGGAAAAACTCTCAAAAACCGAAGTGGATCTTGTCCTGCTCGATATTCAGATGCCCGGACACGACGGATTTGAAGTGCTTGATCGACTTGATCCGGAATCTCGACCTGTGATTGTGTTTACAACCGCGTATGACGAATATGCGCTCAGGGCATTCGACGCCAATGCGGTCGATTATCTGCTCAAGCCGATCTCATCGGCAAGACTGAAAATCGCTGTTGAGCGGGCTTCCGAACTCCTGGGAGAACCCACGTCCAGACTGAATGCGGAAAACGACCTCGCTCGTCTTCTGGACTGGATGGATGACAACGCCGGCGCGGGGCAATCTCCCATCGGAGACCCCGAAAAGGGTACGTATTTGGATCAGTTATCCATTCCGTACCGGGACCGTATTCTGATCATACCTGTGAATCGCGTGGTTTCCATTGAAATATCGGAAGGAATTACGCGTGTTCATCTTCTCGACGACGACGACGACGCCGGACAGCGGCCGCGCCTCAAGCAGCATATTGTGAACTACACGCTCGACCAGCTCAGCGAACTGCTGAATCCGACTGATTTCATCCGCGTGCACCGTTCGGCTATTGTTCAGTTCTCACACATCCGGGAACTGGTGACGTGGTTTTCCGGTCGCTACAAACTGATTCTGACGGGCAATCACGAAGTCATCGCATCGCGCGAAAGATCCAAGCTGTTGAAAGTGCGGCTGCGGATTTGATAAAGGATAATTTACTTTTCGGTTTCCAATCCCTTGCCGAGCGCTCGTGCTACGAGCTGAGACAGTTGTTCGGGATCAGGAGGCTTGAGCATCCACCCGGCGACACCGCGAGCCAGCATTTCTTCGAGGGCATCCTCGAGCGGATTACCACTCAATACGACAAACGGGATGGCAATGCCTCGCTGTCTCATCGAATCAAACAACTCTCGTCCGCCCATTTCGGGCATGATAAGGTCACTGAGCACCAGCGAAATGGCGTCTGTGGAAGAGTCCGCAGAATCATCTTTGTCAGTGGTTTCGCTTCCCCGACCGTAATGCTCAAGAATCCCCAACGCTTCAACTCCGTCTCCTGCTTCGCGAACCTTATAGTTCAACATCAGCATCGACTCCGCAAGAGCCGTACGTAAAATCTCATTGTCTTCCACGATAAGAATCGTCTCACCGTCTCCGCGTACGAGTTGATCCGTCTGCTCCGTGGATCCGACATCATGATTTCCCACGAACGTCGGCAGATACATCGTAAAAGTGCTGCCTCTGTCGACCTCGGACGATACATCAATAAATCCTTTGTGCTGCTTCAGAATTCCGTACACTTGCGCCAGTCCCAGGCCCGTCCCTTCCCTCTGTTCGCCGCCCTGTCGCGCTACCTGACGAAACTCATCGAAGATGTGCGGCAGATCCTCGAGAACATCCGC
>JACZYD010000111.1 GCA_022571255.1 Bacteroidota bacterium | reverse complement strand
GATACCGTGCCGGGCATAATAGCTCGCCAGAAAGCGGCTGGCGTCCCGGGTTTCATCGCCTGCGCCATGCACGAAGACCACACCGGGCCAAGGCCCCTTCCCTCGGGGCATCACCATTGAGCCCCGGAGGATGACGGTGTCACTCTGAAACGCGACATCGTCCATTCGCGGCGCAGGCGGCGCCGTAGATAGCGTTAGATAAACCACCGCCACGTCATTCTCCCCTGCCATAGCCCAATGGCCCTGCAGGATGTTGCCTCTGACTCGTCCTGAACAGAGGTTACATCTTCTGGTGTAATAATATGGCCCATTGCCTCGAGGGCTTCTCGTACTCGATCGGAGAGAGGCGACTCCAGGGCGACCTCAAAACCATCTCGATGTCGGAACCGAGGTGCGTCGATGGCTTGCTGAAGATCCATATCAAAAATCAGCAGATTCAGAAGTACCTGCACATGACCCTGAGGTTGCATGGAGCCTCCCATGACTCCGAAGCTGAGCCACGGCTCGTCCGAGCCGTCTCTCGCGGTTCTCGTCACAAATGCAGGTATGATAGTGTGAAAGGGTCTTTTCCCGGGGGCAAGCGTGTTCGCAAGTCCTTCCTCCAGCGTAAATCCGGCGCCACGATTCTGGAGCACAAAACCGGTACCCGGCACAACAACACCCGAACCGAACTCCCAGTACACGCTGTTGATCAGTGAGATCATGTTTCCCTCACTGTCAGCTGCCGAGAGGTATATGGTGTCGCTTCCGGTAACAATTTCACCCGGATCCTGTCGCTCAGCGGCAGTTGCCGCGTTTAGTTGCGCACGCCGTGAGTGGATGAACGAGTCGGATAAAAGATCCCGTGGCGCCGTCTCCATGTAGTCCGGATCACCGACATAACGTGCAAGATCCGCGAATGCGATTTTTTTTGCCTCAATCAGGTGATGCAGGTAGGTCACTGAGTTGTGGCCCATGGCTTTTAAATCATAGTCTTCCAGAATACGGAGCATTTCAAGGGCGGCGATGCCCTGTCCGTTCGGGGGTAATTCCCATAAACGATATCCCCGGAAAGGAACGGAGATGGGTTCTATCCAATCGGCTGAATGCGTGTTGAAATCTTCAATCGTAAGAAATCCGCCCATTTTCTGAATGTGATTTACGATTCGGGTACCGAGCACTCCGCGGTAAAAAACGTCTGGTCCCTCTTTTGCGATGAGGCGGAGTGTTCGGGCAAGATCAGGGTTGGTGAACCACTCGCCCGAAAGCGGCGCACGTTGTCCATCCATGAGAAATGTTGCACTTGCGCCCGGATCATCTTTTATTCGGTGGACATTGTCCGCCCACTGCCCGGCGACGATCGGCGAGACGGGAAATCCTTGTTCAGCAAGTTGAATGGTGGGTTCCATGGCTCTGGCCAGTGTGATTGTGCCGTGTTTTTCGAGCAGAGCGACCCATCCCGAAAGGGCTCCAGGTACCGTAATCGGTTCGGCGCCATCGAGCGGGACCGTGTCATAACCACGGCGTATTAATTCTTTCCTGGTCATTTTTGTGCCGGCGCGCCCACTTGCATTCAAGCCGATAAGTTTCTGATCTCTCACCGACCACAAGACGGCAAACAGGTCGCCGCCAATCCCTGTGGCGTGTGGTTCTACAAGATTCAGCATAATTGCCGCCGTTACTGCTGCGTCAACAGCATTTCCGCCCTCGTTCAGTATGGAAAGACCCGCACCGCTCGCGAGCGGATGGCTTGTTGCTATTATTCCGTTCGGGGCGTACACGGTTGATCTGCCCGCGAGTGTGGATGGCCGATGTTCTTGCGCCTGAATATTGGATACCATAGCCATGAAGAGGAGAGTGATGATCGTACGTGAAGTCGATACCTTTTGCATGTCCGATGCCGATTGATAACAGGTGATACGGATTGTCTGACTTTAACGGTGAAACCCCCGGTTTGAGAATATAGTTATCGGGTACGTACGGGACCGCGCCGTATATTGGCTGCCCGAACAATCAGACGGCGGTTCGCCATCATCATCGCCATAGTCTGATCCTGATTTTCCAGACGAACTCACGAAACCCACTTCAAGACAGACATGAAGACCTTGAAATCACATCGGCAATCGCTCTTTATCCTTGCGGCGATACTGGTTTTTTCAGCCTGCGGAAATGAAACGGAAGAAGGCCTTGTCGCGCGCGCGCGCGGGATCCATGATCGTGTCATTACGCTGGATACCCACGATGACATCCGTGTCTCGAATTTCACCGAGGAACGCAACTACACGATGGACATCGATTCGCAGGTAAATATCCCCAAAATGAAGGCTGGAGGACTGGATGTTGCGTGGTTTGTGGTTTTTGTCGAACAGGGCGAACTCACCGATGAGGGGTATGTGCAGGCTGCAAACAGCGCCATGGAAAAATTTGAGGCCATCCACTGGCTGGCTGATCAGAAAGCACCGGACGAAATCGAAATAGCGTATACGTCAGATGACGTTCGTCGGATTGTTGCTTCAGGAAAAAGGGTGGCCATGATTGCAATAGAAAATGCTTACCAGGTCGGATTGGATTTAAATACGATAGAGTTATTCCATGGTCTCGGTGGACGTTACATGTCGTTGGCGCACCAAGGTCACAGCCAGTTTTCCGATTCGAATACAGGTGAATCGGGCGACCAGCCATATCTGTACAATGGGCTGAGCGATCTCGGTAAGGAGGCCGTCGCTGAAATGAACCGTGTCGGGATCATAATAGATATCTCGCATCCGTCAAAAGATGCCATTATGCAGATGTTTGAACTGTCACGGGCCCCTGTGTTGGCCTCGCATTCAGCAGCTCGGGCGCTCAGCGACGTAAGCCGCAACCTTGATGATGAACAACTTATGGCTCTTAAGGAAAATGGAGGTGTTGTGCAGACGGTCGCATTCCGAACCTATATCGATGTGGAAAAAAGCCGGAAGCACCAGGAAGCCATGAGCGCGTTACGAAGTGAAATTGCGGAAGAATTCGGAGTCACAGTGATTGGTCGGCGAGAGCAGTTCGAGCTTTCGCAAGAAGAACGCGCTGCATATAAGGAAAGTATGCAGGAAGTGAATGCAAGTATGGAAAAACGGGTTGACGCCGAGGTACATGCCGTGGCTCCGGCTGTCAATGTGGCCGATTTCGTCAATCATATCGATTACCTTGTCGACCTGATAGGAATTGAACACGTCGGCATCAGTTCGGATTTTGACGGTGGTGGAGGTATCGAGGGGTGGGCGGATGCTTCAGAGACGTTCAACGTGACTCTGGAACTGGTTCAAAGGGGATATACCGAAGAAGAAATCGGAATGATCTGGAGTGGAAATCTTCTCCGCGTTTTGGACGAAGTTCAGCGGGTAGCAGCTGAAATCCAGGCCGAAGGCATTTAGGATCGATTCGAATTTATTCGCTGCGCAGTACATCTGCGGGGTCATCGTTCGCGATTCGCATTACTTGAATTCGCATACGACATCGGAGGCAACCTCCAACATGATGCTTCCTGTCATGTGCGCACATTTCAAGGATCCAGGCCCTATGCAAGTTTGTCCGTCCGTTATATTCATGTGGGGCGCAAACTGTTTGGCCTTCGACAAGAATAACTCGGCAGAAGAATTCTGGACCCCGGGGCAATAATTGGCCACTTGTACCTGTTTACACTGTCATCTAAGTACAGTAAGAACAAACAGGTATATAAAATGAAGACGCAGGTTAATCTGATTATCCCTCTATTTCTGATATTTCTGTTATTCTTACGCGGGTCGCCGTCGGAGACACAGAGGGAAGTTGGAACGCTGGCAGGAATCGTCTCGGATCGAGCTACGGCACAACCGATTGCCGGTGCGAGTGTGGTGCTCTTGGGAACCACGCTGGGGACGATTACCAATACGCGGGGCGAGTATCGTATTTCAGATATTCCAGAGGGGACGTACGATGTTCAAGTTTCTTTTGCTGGCTACCAGACGACGATATCAGCCAGAGTACGGGTTCACGCTGGTCAAGAAAAGACACTTGATTTCCGGATTGCGGGAGGCGTTTTGCTCAATGAAATGGTTGTCGAATATGACCGCCGGCTTCTTTCCACAGATGCCCTTGGTGTTGCAAAACAATCCTATTCCATTAGAGAACGTCAAAACACGCCGGGGCGAGTTGAATCGTGGGTAGGAGATATTCGCCGTTCTGATTTCAACACCGAAGAATACGCATTTATTGAAGAAACCGGATTTGTCGATCCGCTCACACGCGCATTATCAACCTTCTCTATTGATGTGGATGCAGCGTCGTATGCGATCATGCGTCGATACATCAATTCAAGTCAACGACCGCCCAAGGACGCGATCCGGACCGAGGAACTGGTGAATTATTTCGACTATTCGTATCCGGATCCTGTCGGTCGGCACCCGATGTCGATTTACACCGAGGTCGCCCGGGCACCGTGGAATCCATATAACCTGTTGTTACATATTGGACTGAAAGCCAAAGATATTGCAACTGAAGACTTGCGGCCATCGAATCTGGTGTTCCTGCTCGACGTATCGGGTTCGATGAGCAGCGCCGACAAACTGGGTCTTTTAAAACAGTCGTTTAAACTGCTGGTTCAAGAGCTGACAGCCGCAGATCAGGTATCCATCGTCGTGTATGCCGGCGCGGCGGGTCTGGTACTGCCGCCGACGCCGGGAAATGAGAAAAACGTCATTTTTGAAGCGCTTGACAGACTACAGGCAGGTGGTTCAACGGCCGGGGGTGCCGGTATTCAACTGGCGTACGATGTCGCACGGAAGCACCTGATCAAAAACGGGAATAACCGCGTAATTCTTGCCACCGACGGCGATTTCAATATCGGAGTATCCGGGACCGGGGATCTGGTCCGGCTCATTCAGGCCTATAAAAAAGACGGGATCGGCCTTACGATTCTTGGATTCGGGAGCGGAAATCTGAAAGATTCTCGCATGGAAGCCATGGCAGACAAAGGTGACGGAAATTATTTCTATATCGATACTATTCGGGAAGGCAAGAAAGTATTTGTCGATCAACTTCGCTCGAACCTGTACACGCTTGCGCATGATGTAAAAATCCAGGTCGAGTTCAATCCGGCGATAGTTGGCGAGTATCGTCTGATCGGATACGAAAATCGGATGTTGAACGCAGAGGATTTTCAGGACGACAAGAAGGACGCTGGAGAGATCGGACCCGGACATACGGTGACGGCTTTGTACGAAATAGTCCTTGCCGAAAATGTCACCGGAAGAACTCATCCGGGCCTCAGGTATCAGAACCAGGCCTTTCCGGTGAAACACGACAATGAGCTGGGTATAGTCAAAGTGCGCTATAAGAACCCAGGTGAATCGACCAGTATTGCGATGGACGCCGTCATCGTAAGTTTTATCGAGAGTGAGACCACAGATAACTTCAGATTCTCCGCAGCAGTGGCCATGTTCAGTATGTTACTCAGAGATTCCGGGTTTACCGGTAATACAACCGCCGCGGCAATAATCGATCTTGCCGGATCGGCGAAAGGGCAAGACGAGCATGGATACAGAGCCGAGTTTATCCGTCTCGTGGAGACCTATGACCTCGTTGCTATGGCAACTGCACGCCCGGTCACTTTACTCGACTGACATAGAACAGACGAGGCTGATATAAAACAGACGAGGGCGGCGAAACGAATTCGCCGCCCTCTGCAAGAAATATTCCGCCCCAAAGTCGGGTTATTCGATTCGTCTACCCGACATCGTCAATTCGTCGTTTTACTCGGGTCAAGGATCAGCCGAAACGAGCGTCGATTGCTCTTCGGATCTGCTCGAGAGACTGCCCCTCTTTATGTCGGCGGTAGACAAGCGTTGCCTCATTCTGGCAGATATCACATCCCATCGCCATTGCTTTGGGATAGTAGCAGGTTAAAAGAGAACGATACGTTGGCAATGTTTTACACCAGCAGGCGCAGCCGATTCCATCTGCGATATCAGGAATTTCACGAATCTTCTCGTATATCTTTCTGATGTGAGCCGGCCAGACGGCCAACTCTTTACCCTGCATCACCAAGGATGCATCAATGTCGGGCCTCGGGTCAGGGTGTACGATCATTCCGTACGTTCTCTGGGGAGTTGCGCCCATGACAAAGGCCGCGCTGATTCCGGAGACCGAAACCAGAAACGATCGTCTGGTGAGCTGTTTTTTATTGGTCTTAAACATACCTGCGGCACTCGATGGTTGTTTTGACTGAACCTTGACTTTTTGCATATTCAGACGAGCCCAGATCGTTCCCCTCACAGAGAGGAACGACCCGTTCGGTCCTCGGAAGTTATTCCATTCTCTTACCTGACACGAAAATGCTGTCGTCTTCCCGCCGGGCCTCAAAACTGATGGCCCGGCCTGAGCTGTCTACCTCGAACTCGAAATATGCCGTACCGAATTTTTCAGCGGGCTCGCCGTCCATCAACAGGATCGGGTAGAACACCTGTGGTGATTTCGGAAATAGCGCCATGTCATGCGGATCGGAATACGGACCGATGTTCAAGATCGTGTGTAAATAACCTCCTTCATAGGTTAATGGGACTTCGGCGCTGCCGTCATACATGGCCCACGGCGGGTTTTTGTATATGGTTATTGCATACATACCTTCGTACAGAGCGGCTTCTTCCGCTGTGATGTTGACGAGAGGCGTGGGCTCGACCTTCACATCGAGGTCAATCGCTGTGGTGCCCCAGTGCATGCGAAGTGTAGTACCGTCTTTGCGAACAGCCGGAAAATGGAACGTCAATGTCTCCATCTCGAGTGGCATTTCTTGAGGTTGTACCGGAAAATGTATCTCCAGATCGTCCATGACCGGATGTGGTCCATGGAAACGTTGCCAAGTTTCATCCAGCCCGAATTCCCAGCCATCCTCCTCAAATCCGATCCAGACAGAATATTTACCGGCCGGCACCGCGTTGCCATTGATGGTTACGTTTTTACTGAATTCGATCGTCGTGGCCATATTGGCGCCAGGGGTGATCACCTGTCCATACGCCATCACACCTCCGAAAAGCGGGTCGCGGTCCCGGCGCGAAGGACGGGAATATTCAATGGAAATCAGAGTGCCGTCTACCGCTTGTGACACGGTTCCCAATTCGCTTGCAGCAATTTGCCCAGTACTTGTCGTGGCCAGACAAAGTGCTGTCAAAACAACACCCGACAATGCCAGGCAAGTTTTAAAGATTATGCGTTTCATTGTTCGTGTTTTTTTAATCTGGGCTTCGATTGCCCGGCGGATCAAATTTGAGAGATTGTGTCTCAACATGCCTGGACAATACCGTCTTTCCGGTCATGCAGAGTAATGAAAATGTAACACTACGGCCTTAAATAAGTCAAGAATTTGTCTCCTGCCAAGCGAAAAGGGCGAAACAGACAAATATTATCATAAACGTACAGCGTATATAAACAGCAACTATCAAGGAAAGTTGGACAGAAGCGCATTCCCGACGACAGATTCAATTCGTATGTTGCTGCACACCAAGAAATAAAAAGAGCTGATGCGATCATGAAACAAATTACCGCGTGCCTGATCATCGTAGCCGGTATGTGTTGCGCAGCTCCCGGTTACGCACAGGACAAAGTGTACAGGTCGGTCCTTCACGACTACACACTCGAAACCGTCGCGGGAGGACTGGAACACGTCTGGTCGATGGCATTCACGCCGGGCGGAGATATTCTTGTTACGGAACGCCCGGGTCGACTCCGGATAATTCGAGACGGTCAACTGATCGAAGAACCGGTCCAGGGTGTGCCCGAGGTTTTTGCCGTCGGGCAGGGCGGCTTACTTGATGTTGTGTTGCATCCTGGGTTCGGGCAGAACAAAATCCTGTATCTGAGTTTCGCCAGACCGGGTCCAGACAGTTCCTCGTCAACGACGGCAGTTGTGAGGGCTCGACTCGAAAACGATAGGCTTTCAGGCGTGGAGGAGATTTTTGTTGCCGATACCAGAGGGCGTGGTCATTACGGATCGCGATTGGCATTTGATAAGGAGGGATATCTGTATATCACCGTGGGCGACCGACAGGCGCCTCCCAAGGGAGACCTCGAAAATCATCCGGCGCAGGATCTTTCCAATCATCACGGTACCATTAATCGTATTCACGACGACGGCCGTATTCCATCGGACAACCCATTTGTCGGGCGAGACGACACCAGAGCTGAAATATGGAGCTATGGCCACAGAAATCAACAGGGGTTGGCCGTCCATCCGGAGACCAATGCATTGTGGGCGATTGAACACGGACCACAGGGCGGTGATGAATTGAATCGGATAAAGAAGGGCTTGAATTACGGCTGGCCCGTAATCGGGTATGGTGTGAATTATGGCTCAGGAAAAGCGATTCACGAATCGACGCATCGGGATGAAATGGAGCAACCCGTGCATTTCTGGGTGCCGTCGATAGCGACATCCGGATTATTGATCTACAATGGTGATCAGTTTCCGGAATGGAAAGGTAATTTTTTTGTCGGAGGCCTTAAAGGCGCGCAACTGGCGCGCTTGACACCGGGGAAATCGGGAATCGAGAAGGAGGAAACGCTGGTGCAGGGAATCGGACGGATCCGAGATGTGCGCGAAGGTCCGGATGGTTATATCTACCTGGCAATTGATGACAATAAAGGGCCGAGATCGATCGTGCGAATGGTGCCGGTCGTGAATGGCCGGAATTGAAGAGAAAACGGTGCAACGTGATCGACCGCTGTCTCTTCCGTGTTTTAAACTTGAGCGAGTGAATGATGGATTACGCATGGTATGACTTCGTTGGAAATCTGGGAGTCGCAGCAATTATCATTTCGTATCTGGGTATACAGTTGGACTGGATGTCGGCAAGAGGACTGGCTTATTCGTGGATCAACCTGATTGGTGCGATATTCATTCTTATCTCGTTATTCTACAATTTTAATCTATCGTCGTTCGTGATCGAAATATTCTGGATCGGAATCAGCCTGATCGGCGTCGTCCGGGGATTTATCGAGAGACGCAACCCTCCCGAAGTCGTTCAATCATGACCTCCCGAAACGTTCAATCATGACCTCTCAAAAAGTGATTCATGTGGTCAGTTGTCACGCCGAAGGCGAGGTGGGTGACGTAATCGTCGGAGGTGTCGCACCTCCACCTGGTAATACATTGTGGGAGCAGCGAAACTTTATCGCGATGGATGAAGGACTCCGAAATTTTGTACTGAACGAACCCCGCGGAGGTGTATTTCGACACGTAAATCTGCTTGTGCCGCCGCATCATCCTGAGGCTCAAATGGGTTTCATTATTATGGAACCAATGGATACGCCGCCGATGTCAGGTTCCAATTCCATGTGTGTCGCAACCGTGATTCTTGAAACGGGGATCCTGCCAATGACAGAGCCGGAAACAGAATTGATACTGGAGGCGCCTGGTGGGTTGATCAAGGCAGTTGCACGGTGCGAAAATGGTAAAACAAAATACATTACGATTACCAATGTGCCTTCATTTGTTGATCGAACGGAGGTGACGATTGAGGTCGAAAACCTGGGATCCATCACGGTCTGCACGGCCTACGGGGGCGACAGTTTCGTAATCGTCGATGCTTCCGCGCTGGGTTTTGATCTGGTAGCGGAAGAAGCCAGAGAACTTGCTGAAACCGGAATGCGCATTACCGCCGCCGCTGATGAACAACTCGGGTTTTCTCACCCGACCAACCCTGAATGGACTCATATTTCTTTTTGCCAGTTTGCCGGGCCGCTTGAAATGATAGATGGCGTACTGACGGGCGAAAATGCAGTAGCCATCCGGCCAGGAAAAATCGACAGATCGCCAACCGGGACGGGCTGTTCAGCCCGAATGGCTCTGCTGCATGCTCAGGGAAAAATGAAAGCGGGTGACCATTATCTTGCGCGATCAATCATCGTGTCTGAGTTTCGATGCCGGATCGATTCGTTGACAGAATTGTGCGATCGTCCGGCAGTCATACCGCAGATCACTGGACGGGCATGGATAACCGGAACCCATCAGCTTCTTCTTGATCCGGATGATCCGTGGCCAGAAGGATACCGGGTGTCGGACACGTGGCCGCAACTCGATGTTGATCACTGAACCCTCTTTGAACCCAAAGTCTGCTCTTCAAAAAGGCCTCAGACTTGCCGGATATAATCTTCTGACTCTGGTCTTTCTGAGTCTTGTGGTAGAGGGTTGTATCCGCCTCGCGAATCCTGATATTCTGCCACTGGCAACCGATTCCGTTTTCCTAACGGACAGTTTATTCGGGGCCAGTCCCGGACTGACTCCGGGAGCAACGGGTCGAAGTATGGGGCAACGGTTTTCAGTCACTGAAGACGGCTTCTGGGAGTACCGGAGTTCCAGGATGCCACAATGGGATGAAATCGGTATGGAGTGGCTGTTTCTTGGTGATTCCGTAACGATGGGAATGGGCGTGGATCCGGATTCAACGTTTGCGGGCCGTCTCAGCGCCAGGGCAGCAGATTCGCTACGGGTGTTGAATCCGTCGTTGATCGGTTATTCTTCCAGGGACTACGTAAACATTCTTTCGGAGATGGCAGAAAGCGATGCGCACCCGATCACACGTGTAACCGTTTTCTGGTGCCTCAATGATGCCTCTTCAGGTTCATCTGAAGGGGAACCGCCGACAGAAATCCGGAACTACATTCCGGCCCTTACACTGTTTATTTATCGCCACGTCAGAACGTATCAGTGGCTCAAGAAACGATTTTTCGATCGTCCAAAAGCGTATTACGAATACGACAGAT
>JACZYD010000110.1 GCA_022571255.1 Bacteroidota bacterium | reverse complement strand
AGGCCAATTGAACCATCGGAACATCGTCCGCATTTGCGCCCGGAGCAACGTCAGGAATGAGCGCGTGGACGAGTAGGCGGGCAATCGTTGCATTGCCGTCCGGAAACATCGCCACCAGTTCGGACTCTTCTTCACCGGCTGCGCGATCGGCCGCATCCCCAAGCAGATGAGACCCCGGAAGCCAGGCGTTCATGGCCTCAGTGGTTGATAGACTATGCGGCTGAATACCCCAGTAACCGTCGGTTGACTTAACGAACAGCTCCACCACCTCGTCCGGAAGACCGGCATATTGGGAAAGAAAATCAGTGTAGCTCGTTTCTCGTAGAACATGATTGATCTCGCTCTCACTCATTCCCTTGAGGACGTCAGCCTCAGAAGAGTAAAAGTCTTTGAATGCAGCTCGCGCCGACTCACTGATCGGAAATTGATCGATCGTGTCCAGTACCTCGAGATTTCGACTGTACATCGAAAATCCGGGGACCAACACGTCTCTTCCATAGGTGTCTGCGTCGAACCAGATAGCAGGTCCATCACCGCCATAGTGGAAGTCCAGTTCTTTACTCAATTGCTCGACATCAATTCCGAACTCCTCCAAAAAATTCAGCACTCTGTCAGTGAATAACAGGTATTCGAGATTCATCGTACCTCCCCACGAGAGACGCATGTCACCGCCTTGATGAAACTCGTTTCTCTTTGCATGACCTCCGAAATCATCGTGATTGTCCAGAATCAGGATGCGCGATTCTGGTCCGAACTTCTTGCGATACTCGTAGGCAGCCGTCAGTCCACTGATACCCGCTCCCACGACGACAAGGTCATACTGCTCATCGAGGTCGACAGGATTTTCAAAACGCACGCCTTCACGGGCCAGTGCATGGGCTGTTTCAAAGGATCCAGGGTGCGATCCGCGCATCCCGGTTCGTGTCGGAGGGTAATTTGCGCCTGGGGCTCGTACGTCGCTGTCATCGGAGGTGGGCCCGCAGCCCACGGGCAGCATCAGTCCCAGCGCCACGAGGCTCGTTCCCTGGATAAAATCACGGCGCGTAATGTGCCGCAGCATACCCAGTTCACGATCGGTCTTTCTCATTTACTCTGGAATATGGGTGTGCATGAAGGCTATCGGATTTATTACGTGACTTTGTCACTCCATCAGTCGGTCCACTTCGCGTCCCTCGTGTGCGGACCCTGATCCTGCGTGGCCGACCCGCAGAATTCGAGTGTTATGCTGCCGACTCTCTTGCTGTACGTTCCAACCTGGGAATACCAATACAGAGGGGTGCACCAAAAGCGCGCGGGCAACTACTTTTGCGCGTTCTACACCCAGGTTAATTCGGTTATTCTCAATCGCTGAGATGGTTGATTGAGGAATTCCGGTTCTCTTTGCCAAATCTGTCTGGCTCAGCTCTTGAAGTTCTCGAATAATGCGAACCGATTCCCCGACGGTCACGGTAACCGATTTCTTCGCTTTTCTGAATTGGTTCATATCCACGACTTATTTCCTCTTATAGACATGCGGGGTCAACTCCATAACGAGAACAAATAACTTGTCTTTCTCAATCTTGTAGATGACGCGATACTGCTGATTCAATCTCGATGAGCGATGTCCTTTCCATTCACCGCGCAAGGCCTCGTCCCGAAATCCCTTGATCAAGCGCAAACCTCCTGGACCCGACACTTCCAGGATATCCTTCCATTTCTCGTAGCGTTTCAGGACTTCCTGCGGAAGGCGCGAAATCTTTCGGGTCACCTTCCGGTGTTCATAGACATCCCACATACCATAAATATACTATAATATATATAGTATGTAAACTCGAAGGCTGTATAACAGGTCTTCTATGGACCAGCATTTGGGAAGCGATTAGCTGCTGATGGTCCATCTTTGTATCAAGTGTCACGGATGCAGGTAATTCTCGCAAGTGAGAGTAGGTACGTGACGTTGAAAGCGCATATCACATCGTCGATTTTACGCGGTCATTTATGCGGTCATTTATCCCAAAATCCACAGATCACGGTTCCTGTTATCACTCTCGCCTCAAATCGCAACTTGATCGTTCTGTGCTTGCGCCGAAAGATTATGAGCATCTCCAGAGGGCTACAAGGAAGTATCCCCAGCCACCAGGCTGTAAATGGCTCAGGTAGCGGAATGCGGAATGTGCCAACAATATTGGGACACTTTTTAAAAAAGTTTAAGGGCTCACTTTTGTCTCTGTTGCTTCGTTCGGCGTTGTTTGTTTGATACGCGGCGCCAGAACCTGAATCTCGCGTGATCCTAACATGCCCTAACCGGCGGAATAATCAAGTCGTTTTCGTGTGACCGGATGATGAGCTGTCGATCGAATGATTGATGCGAGGCGACTCCGTACGAAACAGGGCCGCGCACGAGGCGAATCGCTCTGCCGTACCAACCATGACGAGTCGATCTCCGGCCTGAACACGAAAGTCACCTGCAGGACTGGCGATCGTTTTCCCGCCTCTGCGCACCACAAGTACGGTAAGCCCGTGCTTGCGGCGCAGGGCCAGTTCCGTAAGCGATTTATCTGCTGCCGGCGCTCCTTCCCGTACGGCCACGGCGCGGGTATGCATGCCATCCTCGTCGAGTCCTTGTAGCACCATCAGGTGTGCCTCCTGAATGCTTCCGCGCATAATGCCGTAATCCTCAGCGCGAATGATTTGAACTTGGCGTTCGATTTCCTCTGGCGGGATCATGTAGGCTCCGAGGACATGGCTGAAGATCCGGACGGTCGTTTCCATTTCCTCCGGCACAACAATATCGGCACCAACTTCCTGCAGATATTTAATATTCGCCAGGGCGCGCGTTCGTGCGATGATCTGGAGTGTAGGATTTAAGTATCGGGCCAGGTAAATAATGCGGGGGGTGATCGCTTGGTCGTTTATGACCAAGACGCACAGCTTGGCGTTTTTAATGCTGGCAGATTCCAGAATGCGAGACCGCGACGCATCTCCATAAATAGCGTGTATACCCTGCTGGTGCATTTCTTTGACCGTGGCCGGATTCATTTCGATGACAACAAAGGGGATCCCTCGGTCCTGAAGCACCTGCACAAGTCGACGACCTGCTGGGCCACGACCCACGATGACTACGTGGTCTTCGAGGTGATCGCTTTCCGCAGTCGCCGACTGGTCAGCAGGAGCCCTGAGTCTCTTCAGCGGTGTGCGGGACAAAAAACTCCCGAATCGACTTGCAACGCGCACCTGAATAGGCGTAAGCAGCATAAGAAGAACTGCCGCTGCGATAAAGGTCTGAGCGCCAACTTCGCCCAGGCCAGCCGGGGACAGGCCGACTGCCCGCCCTGCGCGTTCCAGTATGAACGAAAACTCACCGATTTGAGCCAGCCCCAAACCTGCCGTGGCTGCAATTCGAATCGGATAACCCAACACGAGCGCGCTACCAGTGGTAGTGAGCACCTTAATAAAGACGACGACACCTGTTGCCGCGAGCACGAGCAGTGGATTCTGTACCAGGAACCCCAGATCCAGCATCATGCCGACCGATGCAAAGAAGACTGCTCCGAATATCGTACGAAGAGGTAGGATTTCGCTCAGGGCATGTTCGCTGTAGCGACTCTCACTTACAACCAGCCCTGCCAGGAACGCCCCAAGTGCCAGACTGACACCAGCGTAACTGGACGCAGCGGCCGTCCCGAAGCAGATTGCCACAACCGTTAGAAGGAACAGGTCCTGTCGTCGAGTGCGCGTGACGTGCTCAAGGATCCATGGAATTATACGCCTGGCCAATACCAGCACTGTAGTAATCAGCAGTAGCGCTTTTCCAAGTACCCATAAGAATTCGGCCGTTGTGCTTTCGTGTCCAGCGAGCATCGGTACGAGGAGTACCATGACGACGATAGCCAAATCCTGGAAGATGAGGATGGCCAGCGAGAGGCGACCAGTGGGCGTATCGGTTTCCTCCCGGTCCGAGAGGAGCCCAAGGACGATCGCAGTCGAACTCAAGGCCACGAGGCACCCGGTGTAGACACCGGCCTTCCAGTCAATACCTAAAGCAAGAAGCACGCCGGCCACCATTATGATGCTGAAGGCCACCTGTAGCCCGCCGCCCACGAAAATAGCCCGACTGATGCGTGCGAGTTTCTCCAGACTGAACTCCAGCCCGATCGTGAATAGCAGCAGGATTACGCCGACCTCGGCCAGCATGTCAACGAGCTCTCGGTCGTGAACGAGACCGAGGCTATTGGGTCCGATGATGACACCAGCGATCAGGAAGCCGACAATGGGGACGAGGCCAAGGCGGTAGCACAGATAGGCGATGGCCGCGCTGACAGCGAAGAGCACCACCATCTCGTTCAAAAAGGGAAGAGTAATAGCGGGCACGATGGGGCAGGTCAATTGGGTTAGAGTCCAGTGTTTGATCGATGCGCCGAATATCAGTTCTGGGGTAGTGAGGTTTCTTCGTCAGGAAAGCGCCGTCGGTCAGTTCAGTCCTCTCGTGAAGCCGCATAATTTCCTCGTCACACTGAACGGCCAATACAATTCCAGAATTCTCTTTTCGCACTCATTCAACATACGATGTGGCAGCCTCCTTCTGCACAATGGTGATCACAGAATACGTGACTTTACCGTGACTGATTCGGTAATTCCATTCTTCGAGATCTATAGTGCTCGCAAACAAGGCTCTGCCTTTAGATGCTTTCGAATTAAGGCCAAATCGTCTAGCCCCGATCCGGCTTGAAGTAAGTGTACCTCAGGGATCTGAAAAACGTTTCGGGCAGTCCGAGCGACGATCGTGTTGACTTCCACATTTGGCGTCATCGCAATTACTAATTCTGTGCGTCCGGCTTGGGCCTCGCTGAGCACCTGTTCCTGAAGCACGCTGCCATGAATCGCGGTTAACCCTTCCGATTTGCTTACCATACAATGGTTTTCGTTACTGTCCACGAGCGTGACAGATGGAGAGCTACCAAGGGCCCTTGCCAACCAGCGGCAAACGGCTGCCTTCCGGAACTCCTCTGTATGATTTCTTCTTTTTTGGATTGTGACTCCATGGTTGATCCCGAAAAATAGCCTTTTCGATGTGTCCATGAAATCGGGGGAAGCTCAGACATTACCTTGATGGCTCTGCGATACCTTAGATGACTTGAATTGGATTGGCAGTTCATCCGCAATTGCACTTTCGCCCTGCCACCCTTTTCTTTAACCCAATCTCTCCTGCATCACCATGGTTGGCAAATCCTTATCGCATTATAAAATCGTTTCCGAGCTTGGCCGCGGCGGAATGGGCATCGTCTACAAGGCCGAGGATACGAAGCTGGGCCGCACGGTAGCCATTAAGGTGCTGCCGTCGGCTACACTTGCAAGCAAAGAAGATCGAGCTCGGTTTTATAGGGAGGCAAAAGCCGCGGCGGCGTTAAACCACCCAAATATTGCCTCCATTTACGAAATCGACGAGGCGGCCCCGAGCGGCGCTCCGCATGACGCGCAACCGTCGCCCATCATAGCGATGGAATATATCGAGGGAACGACCCTTGACCAGAGGATTAAGGAAGGGCCGCTGAAGATGAAAGAGGCGATCCGTCTGGCGTCCCAGATCGCGTCGGGCCTGGAAGCCGCCCATGAAAAGGACATCGTCCATCGCGATATCAAAGCGTCTAATATCATGCTGACGACAAAGGGGGAGGTCAAGATCCTGGACTTCGGTCTGGCACAAACGGCGCAGTCGACAAAACTGACTCGTATGGGCTCGACCCTTGGCACGGTCGCGAACATGAGCCCGGAGCAAGCACGGGGGGAAGAGGTCGACCGGCGGAGTGATTTATGGTCTCTGGGCACTGTCTTGTACGAAATGGTCTCTGGTAGTCTTCCATTTGGGGGAGACTACGAACAGGCTATCATTTACAGCATTTTAAACGAGGATCCCGAGCCGTTATCGGCGCTGAGGACGGGGGTTCCATTCGCTGTTGAAGGTATCGCTGAGAAATGTCTTCGAAAAGATCCAGCTCATCGGTATCAGACAGCTGCGGATATCATAGCGGATCTGGAATCCATTCGATCGGGGAGCGGGACGAGGACGCGGACCGTCGTGCAAGAGACGACCGCTCTTCCTGTAACGGCGAACGAACAGTCAACATTGAGAAACGCACGGCTACATGTCACCTGGCTCGTGGCTTTGGTAGTCGTCTCTGTCTCGGCCATTTACCTGGCCGGCGCAATGCAGTCGGAGCCAGATTTACCACTGGCGTTTTTCGAGATCTCGGAATCGGCCGGCGGATATCCATTCGGCGTGAATCGATCGGCTATTTCTCCAGATGGACAGCGGATTGTGCTTGAAAAAGATGGTCAGATCTGGATTCGCGAACTTTCTCAAAGCGCAGAGCGTGTCCTTCAAGGAGCAGATGGAGGTACGTCGCCATTCTGGTCGCCGGACAGCAGGAATCTGGCCTTTTTCCGAGATGGATCTCTTTGGAAAGCAGATTTAGCCCGTGGTTCTGCGTCGGTCATAACAACGTTTGGCGGTGGAACCCCCTGGTCTGGGACATGGACCGCAGAAGGAGAGATTTATTTCTTAACCGTTAAGGGTCCACTTAAAACTACCCTGTATAAAACACTGGAACGTGGTGGACAGGCTGAAGAGGTGATTTTGCCGGATTCGATGTCATTCAAAGGAGCACTGTTCAATCCTCTCACTCTTTCGGAAGGGGATGGAATGTTTGTTTACTGGAATCAGTCTCTAAATGACGACCGCGGCGCGAGTGGCGCTTACAGAATAGCCGGGAATCAGGCCTCTCAAATAACTTCGCCTGAATTTCTTGCCCACATCGTATATGATCCCGCGGGGTATCTTCTATACGATGATTTTGGGGAAACCGGTCTGTGGGCACTTCCCTATTTACCGGGAAAAGAACCGATCACAGAATCACCCATTCTTCTGATTCGAGATGCGTTTGCGGCGACCGTGGCTAACAACGGTTCGCTTGTATA
Source organism: Bacteroidota bacterium (assembly GCA_022571255.1). Taxonomy (GTDB): domain Bacteria; phylum Bacteroidota; class Rhodothermia; order Rhodothermales; family UBA10348; genus N075bin62. Next base: position 3,818 of record JACZYD010000110.1, on the reverse strand, counting down.
TGAGCTTCACGAAGAAGCTCTTAGGCAGTTTGGTTGGGTTGATATGCAGGGTAAAAACCTTGGTCTTATCGGAGGCGCAAGGATGTCGGCAAGAGATGCATCGTTTTCTCCAGACGGTTCCACGTACATATTCGTTGGAGCTCAAAATGCCAGTGAACTGGCCTCGGCTACCAACCTAAGTAATCAGCTATTTATTCATCATGTTGATTCCGAAACGGAACAGCCGATTGGTGAACTGAACGGAATGGTGCAATCGCCTGCCTTCTCATCCGATGGCCAAAGGATTGCTTTTTCGTACAATTGGGATATCTGGTTGACTGACGTGAGCGGTTCGAGGCTGGATATCCTTGAGCGGTCGGACGGTAGTTTGGGCTCACCGTCGTGGACACCGGATGGTAAGGTGTTATATGCCGATTATTCTGAAGGAGGGGGTGATATATGGATTCGAGACCCTCATCCCGATTCTACTGCTCGCCTGATAATCGCAACTCCGGCACTTGAATTCGCTCCAACGGTATCACCCGAAGGAAAGTATCTCGCGTACATCTACAGTGCCAATATTTACATCTCCAGTGCCAATTTAGGGGACCTGTCTGTATTTATTCGGCCGTATGGTGATGCGAATGAACCTGCAAGGCGAATCGGGCCCGGGGCCGCCGTAAGGTGGAGCCGCGACGGGCGCGAGCTGTTCATTATGTCTGCTGATTCGATGTACAGATGGAACGTTCCGGTCGATCTTTCCGGGTCGTTGACACCGCCCGTTGCTCTTTTCGGACTTGAAGGCCTCGAATTACAGGTAGAGGCAGGATTTGACATCGCACCGGAAGGCGACCGATTTCTGATGACATTTCAAACGGGCGAATCGACGGTGAAAACCATGCTAGTCCAGAACTGGAAACGATTGCTCGATGAGTAGCAGTTTGATAAAATGATGATCGGCACCACACTTTCACACTACCAGATCACCGCCGAACTCGGCCGCGGCGGGATGGGTATTGTCTACAAGGCCGAGGACACGAAGCTCGACCGCACCGTCGCGATCAAGGTGCTCCCCTCGGCGACACTGGCTAGCGACGATGACCGAGCACGGTTCTATCGAGAGGCGAAAGCCGCTGCGGCGCTTAACCACCCGAATATCGCGAGCGTTTACGAAATCGATGAGGCAGTAGCCTCGGACGCGCCTCACGACGCCCAGCCTAGTCCGTTCATCGCGATGGAATATATCGAAGGGGAAACGCTCGACGAATACATAAAAAGGGGCCCATTGAAGATGGAGGAAGCCGTTCGGCTTGCCTCGCAGATCGCGAGTGGATTGGAGGCTGCACATGATAAGGAAATCGTGCATCGCGACATCAAGGCCGCCAACGTGATGCTCACCTCGAACGGCGATGCTAAAATACTCGATTTCGGCCTTGCGCAGACCGCACAGTCGACGAAACTCACACGGATGGGCTCGACGCTCGGGACCGTCGCGTATATGAGTCCTGAGCAGGCTAAAGGGGAGAGTGTCGATCACCGAACGGATATCTGGTCGCTCGGAGCACTTATCTACGAAATGCTCGTCGGGCGCTCGCCCTTCCCCGGGGATTACGAACAGGCGGTTGTGTATTCGATCCTCAATCAGGACCCGGAGCCGTTGACCGCAGTTCGCACCGGTGTTCCCATGGCGCTGGAATGGATTGTCGGCAAGTGCCTGGCAAAGGCCGCTGGCGATCGTTACCAGAGAATGGAAGACCTGCTGGTTGATCTGCGGACCTTAGATTTAAAGTCCGCAACGACGATGTCGCGCGTTGCGTCGCAGACATCTGTGGCTGCAGTGCCCGCCACGCCTGTTGCATCTGCCAGGCCAACTCCATGGTACAGAAACTCGATCGCATTAATCGCAGTCGTTGTTGCATTCATCGCTGGTGCACTGGCCACATTCGCGTTTATCCCGCGAAAGGCCGAAAATCAACCCGAGCAGCTCCGGCGTTTCACCGCTGACATTGCTGATATCTGGATAAGTTGGTTCCCGTCCGTATCAGCCGACGGTCGGTTTGTCTCGTTTAAGGGTTTTGATCACTCAGACCACCTTGCCTTGTGGATCCATGATCTCTCGACGGGCAATACCCGGAAAATTGTGGGCGAGAAGTATGACATCTCCACATCCGCGTTCTCTCCGGATGGACGTCAGATCGTGTACAATTCTGAAAGAGGAATAATGCGGGCAAATCTGGCGCAGGGAATCCCAATTGTTGTGTCTGATTCTGCGTCGACTTGGGGGGTGTCATGGCTGGACGATGATACCATCCTATACAGCATAGAAGGCAGATGGTGGATACACCAGATATCAACCGGAGATCAATCCGCCTATTTCGGGTCCGCGTTTATGGACGAGATTGTGAATGTACCAGAGGACATCGCGTATTTTCTTGATATCGAGCCGATTCCAGAACAACGTGCTGCACTGGCATCTGCAGCGTACGTAGATTCTTCTAGGGCTTCCGATATCGTTTTTATTCGCAATGGTGCTGCGTCGATTCTTGTGTCGAAGGCATCGTGGGCCAAATATTCGCAAGACGGTTTTTTCACCTATACGGGTGATGTGGATGATACATCAGGCGGGCCGCTATTCTCACAACTCTTCGATCCAGCAACGGGAATTAAGAGCGGTGCTGCTGTCCCGGTTGTATCCGATCAAGACCTTCCCTTCTGGCGTTATGACACAGGGAGGGATGGTACTGTGTGGATATCGCAGATGGCACGGGGCGTGAACTATGTCACCCCGATTCTGTCCATTGATCCCGAAACAGGTAATCGTGATGAAATTGGGCAAGACCCATCGTTCGGCAGTCCTGTCGTTTCAGCGGATGGAGACTGGATATTGATGAGGATATGGGACGTGGAGCAGAATCGGTGGGATGTGTACAATTTCGATGTCAAATTGGGTACATCGCGGCTGGTCGAACGAGGCGCGTTGGCAGCGGTCTGGTACCCCGACGGAGAAAGTATCCTTTTTGAGCGATCAGGGAATCTTTATGAGTCTCGGGTGAATGGCTCGGGTACCGCACGGCTGGTATTGAGCGACGCTCACTCAAGATTTGATGTATCTGGAAACGGTCTAAAAATCGCCTTCAGCCGCAATGCCGCGGGTGAAATTCATTTGTTTCTGCACGATCTTGAATCCGGAGAAGAGACACCGATCGACGCGATGACCGTTGACGTTCGCAACCCGCAATTTTCACCCCGCGACGATTATCTTGTTGCCCAGAGGGAAGTAGACAATGAATATCGAATTGTGGTGTATGACGTAGCGGGAGGGAACTCGATTATCGTTTCGGATGAGTTGGGCGAATACCCGACATGGTCTTCGGACGGGAAATGGATCTATTATCTTTCGGACAAACGCATCCGTCGCGTGGCCGTGTCGACAGAATCAGGCATCAGTGTATCGGGTAATCCGCAAACTGTATTCGAGGACCAGGCTTTGTCCAATGCACCGTTCAGTTTATCACCGGACGGTCGCATTATTCTGGCACTCAGAGACGTCTCTGGATTCCCAAATGAAAAGGCCCGAATAATCCTCAACTGGGGCGATGAGCTTAGGCGGCGAGCCGGAGAAGGGTCATGAGTGGCTGCATAGTTTCTCACTCTGAAATCACGACCCAAGTCGGCCGTGGCGATATAGAAATTGTTTACCGCACTAAGGTCCCTAAGCGAGACGGCAAAGTCGCTTTCGAACGATTAGAACAATCCTTTCAACAAGTACCTCAAGGCACCTCTCTCCAAATCCCATAGGCTAGAGACCTCAGGCGGAACGCGCATGGGAGGAAGTAATT
>JACZYD010000109.1 GCA_022571255.1 Bacteroidota bacterium | reverse complement strand
GATATCTGCATTCGTAATCCGAATTACGGTGCCAATAGGCTCTTTCTCCAGAATTGAGTCATCAAAAAAGATGCCTGACCAGAGGCTCGTATTGTCACCATCTTGAAGGAAACCATCACCCCGGTCACCACGCACCCATTGGACCACAGCTTCGATATCCATATCCAGCGTCCAACCGGCGAACGGGCCATCTCCTGCAACGTCGTCCCGAGTTCGTTGGATGTGCTCAATGTTGCTGATACCACCGTCGATCACGCGATACTGGAAAGTATCTGTCGTAAAGCTACCTCCTCCGTTGTCTGTCGCTTGTATCCAGAATGTTACAAAGGCTCCGTCAGGTTGCGGTTCGATATTGAATGGATAGGTATCCCCGGTAGGAGGCGCACTCGGGTTGTTCGAGAACTCTGTGGCATCAAGATCTGTGAAATAGTGAATCTTCGCCGATGAGAGGAAACGACCCGGCGCAATTAGAATGTCCGCGGAGATCACGGCTTCATCCGTGCTGCCGGGAACAGACGTGAAATCGAGCTTCGCGACCTGGATCGGTGCCTCAAGGATTTCAAGGTCACTGTCTTGCATCGGATTTATTGCCAAACTGATTCCGTTCGGAACCGCGAGGCTGTAAGGATCACTTCCCGTCCGGCCTGGAAATGACACATACCCTTGTACATTTATCAATGTACCAGCTACCGGAGGAATGAAATCTTCATCTCGATGATTAAAAGTGGATGCGTACGTCGTGGCCCGGTCATTCCTATACCGTATGGAAATCTCGTACGTAGCGACTGATGTTATGACGGTTGCGGAGTTATCTGTTGTGAAATTCCAGTCCGGACGGTCCTCAACCGATCGCTGCAGCAGCGTGGCGTTTTCGAATCGAACAAAATTACCACGGAGATCAACCAGATTGTCCCAATTTATCTGAACTGCGCCGCCTGGTCCCATATCCATGTTCAGATCCTCCGTCTTAATCAGGATGGGATCGAAAATCGGACTCCCCTCATTCGGAAACATGTGGCCCGTAACGTTAACTGATGTTGGCTCAAATTGGAAATCGGAAAAGAAAGGAGCGACGACACCCACGATTTCAATCACATCTCCGATAAGTAAGGCGTCCGTTCGCAGCGTCTGCCAGGCTCCGTCTACAATCTGAATTCCGTGGCCTTTATTTCCCTCCTGAAGTGCCGTGATATCCCGTACGAAGAAGTGGAGTCTACTGGGCAGACCATCGGTCGGCGTAGACAACGCAGAGCTAAGTGGATCCGTCAATACAACGGCAGTGAATTTTACGGATTCCCCACAAAGTGTGCCTTCGTATAACAGTCCATTGCAGCCTGAGTAAAGATCGTCTTCCGTAATATTGGCACCGAGGGCCTTCATTGCTTCAATATTGGCGTCCGGAATGAAGTTGATCTGCCGTACTGTGCGGTCTAACTGTGCCAGCGCGTCTCCGACGAGCAGCATCGGAAAAAGAAGCGCAAATAGCGTGGTAGCTCTTCGTAACATGTTAAATCCTCATTATGTGTGTGGTGAGTAATTGGTTATTTGATGATCACAAATTTGCCATGCTGCACGTCGCCGGACTCGAGGTCCTTCACCGTATACAGGTACAGGCCTCCAGAAATACTCAATCCGTTTTCGGACAGAATATCCCAGGAATGCTCTCCGCCCGGCTGGATGCGGTTTGGTGCACTGAAATCGTCGTACCACCGCGTGTCGCCGATATAAGTATCCGATTCATGTAACATTTCTGCTACAATTTCTCCTGCGAGGGTGTACACGCGTATTTCCGATCGAGGTGGAAGGTTGTAAAAATTGAGTTTGCGCGTTCTGGACGTGCTGCCGTCCCAGGCGGCATTCACCCGGTACGGATTGGGGTAGACTCCGACTTTCAGTCTCTCTTCGGCTTTGGCCGCCGGGGTGCCGGGAAAAACACGGGTCGCGTTGAACACCCTTGACGACTCGAACGACTGCAGCCCGGCGTCCGGGTCGCCGTGGTCAAATGCGCTCAAGGTGAAAAGGTATTGCCAGCCACTTTTTAAATCCCGCGCTTCAAAGCGGTACCAGTATCTGGTCGTGTCATTTGCAAAAATAACCGGCTCATCGAGCAAAACCTCATCAAATCCATTGTTGAATCCGGTCTGGTTCATCGGTTTATCGTACTGCGCGATCAGCGTGGCCCGGCTCAGAATGTCGCCCGCAAGATCGTCACCCGGATTGCTGCGATATATTCTATATCCTTCAAAGTCCAGCAAGCCGGTTACCGGGTCGCGGGAGCGTTCGGCCGTAAGGTCCCAGTAGAGCGCCACGAGAGGTTCATCGGTATCCGTGTCACGTTCAAACTCAACCCGCATAATGGGTGATGCAGGAGGTTCCGGAATCAGGTAACGATCAAGAACCCCGTTGCTGTTTACGTCCTCTCCGGGATCGAGTACGCCGTTGAAATTCGTGTCTTCTCCGGAGTATGTTCGACGAGCCCATAAAGCGTTGGTAGCCAATAACAATCGTGACTCAGGTGTATCAATGGCTTTACCGGGCTGTCCTTGGAATTCGTCCGGTTTAAGGGCGGTTACGACGGCGAAGGTGACTTGTAATTTATCGCCTGGTAAAACGGTTGCGAACGGGCCGACCGGAGTCAGGCCGATCCAGTTTCCTGTTGCGCGCGTTCCGTCTGTGCGAAGTCGATCGAACCAGGCCTCTTTTGCGACCAGAAATTCTTGCTCCGACGAAAATGTGACCGGATCGGGAAATGGCGTGGCCATGCGACGGTATCGTTCATCATCCGTACCGGGTCTTCCCGTTTCGTTGGTACCGCCTCCGAATAACCACCACCTTGGATTCACGGTGGGCGGTGAATACCCATCGGCGATATATTTTTCCGCCTGATTGGGGTGGAAAAAACGTGTCTGACCAGTCGACGGATCGACCCATTCTGCACCCAGGAATCCAATCCCACCATACGTGTTGATCGTTTCTTCGGAGCCTCCCGCGTTGAATCCGTATGACAGGGACAGGCTGTCTATGAATCCATATCCACCTTTGTTGAAAAAAGCGCCTCCGGCGTCGTTGGTTGTATTGATGTTTCGCGTTACGATGTCGTGATACATCCCGACATACACGCTGTCCCAGGGCTGGGACGAAATATTCACGATATCAAAATTCAAAATCACGAATGCATCCGTGAATGGAAAATTCCAGGCATAAGTTCTGAGTGTGATCTCGGCGCCCAGTTGTCCGGCGACATCGGGAAGCCGGATCGACGTCCCTGGTAAGACAGAAGAAGTGTCATCGAACGCGGTGATATAATCGAGATGGCTGGTCGCGAAACGCGTAAAGACTTCTGAAGTGGGAAGAGTTGATTCGGAAAAAATGGGACTGCTCTGTGCGAATTCATACCCGGTACCGCCCGGGCGGTACCCTGTTGAGACCGTGATTGCTCCTGTGCGTACGGTTTCGACTCCATCGGATCGTGTGGCTCCGATCCAGAGCCCAGATTCAAACAGATGTTCTATTCCGGAATCAAGCGGGTACTCCATCGATGGAGGGCCCGTCGGGTTGCTGCGGACGCTGGCTCTACCGATAAAACCCGCATTGGTTACTGTTACGCCGATATTGCCAACGTTCACGACCGCCTCCTCAAACTGAGTTTGAGCAATGGCATCAGGCGTTGGCAGTGCGCCGAACAGCACGGCAATAAGCGGAACTGCGTATGTAGGAAATGAGCGAGTAATGGTCTTTAAAAAAAGAGGTTAACCCGGTGGGAATACCGGATGGGATCCGGTGCACCACAAGGTATATTTTACGGGCTAATATGTAAAGGCCTCAAGGCATGCGGAAGCAAGAAAATTCTGAATGGAAACTGTGTCGGATTCAGTCGTATATGGAGTGGAAATTGACCAAAAAAGAAATTGGCAAATTGATACGACGACTTGTGAACCGCACGCGAGGGACACCCGGTGCTTTTCTTACACCTGGTTTTTTCGTTTTTCTGCTTATTATTGCGTTTCCAGGATGCGGAAACGAATCGGATCGGCGGCAGGACGAACCGGATTATTATGAATCGAGGGTATTACCCGCGACCGGGGTAGAGACCCGATTCTATATGGGCAGACAGATTGATGATCTGCCGCTCTTTGAAAATTCTTCGGTCTGGCTCGACCGACCCGCGCGAGATACGGAAGAATTACCTCTCCGACTGATTCGGGCAATGAATCTGCGTTCGGCCATGGTTGTCGCCGACGTAGGTGCGGGTACAGGATATTTTACGTTTCAACTGGCGAATGTGGTCTCTTCGGGGAGGGTTATGGCAATTGATGTACAACCCTCCATGCTTGATACCATTCGTGTCCGCATGAGGCGCGAGGGGGTTCGAAACATTCAAACCATCCTGGGCACATCCAGGGACCCTGGTCTGGCTGCCAACAGTATCGACAGGGCGCTTATCGTGGCATCCTATCACGAATTCTCCCATCCGCGAGAGATGATCGTCAATATCGCCGCATCGCTCAAAGATGGAGGTCGTCTCATTATTGTGGAATATCGCGCCGAAGACGCGACGATTCCCGTGCCGGATCTCCACCGCATGTCGCTGGAGCAAATCCGTCAGGAAATTGAAGCGGCAGGCCTTGTTTTCAGAGAGTTGAAAGATATTTTGCCGCAACAACACTTCGTGGTGTTCGAGAAACCCGTTGTCCAAGATTCCGGCTGAAACCGGCGAAGAACAGCGGGAGTTCAGGCCCGGCTCATATCGATCCGGCTCATCTCGGTCCGGTTCAGATTGGCCCGGCTCAGATCGATCCGGCTCAGATTGGTCCGGGAGTGAACCCCTTGATGTCAAATGCACGCCAGAGGTACCAGCTTGCCACGCTTCGATAAGGAATCCATCGCTCCGAGTGTTCCATTATATGTCTGGGCGGCGGGAGTGCATCCCACCCGTAAACAAGTCCGAAACCCTTTCGAATCCCGAGATCGGTAGACGGCATGATATCCGGCCGTCCCAGCCTGAATATCAAAAGCATCTGCACAGTCCACGGCCCGATTCCGCGAACGCTTGTGAGGCGCGTACTGATTTCATCGTCACTCATGTCGTGAATCGTGTCGGACGTTGGCACGAGGCCGGCCAGGGTTTTGTCTGCAAGGTCCTGAATGGCGGTTGTTTTGGCACCCGACAGTCCAACCGATCTCAGACGATGCGTACCGGCGCGCAAGACAAGATTCGGATCCGGAGGATCAGTGCCTGGGAACAGGCTCTGGAATCGGTCGAAAATTGTTGCGGCTGCCTTGCCCGAAAGCTGCTGATATACAATCGACTCGCATAATGCTTCGAACAGATCCTGCGCGGGACGAAAGTTGATTTCGTACGGGCCGGCAGAGTGAATCAAGGCGCCCATCCGAGGATCAGCACGCGAGAGAACCTGGATGGCTTCGACCGGATCATAGGGGAGAATCCCTGATTCAGTCACCCCTGGTCGATGATTGCGACCAACTCAACCCGGAAGATGATAACAGACCAGGGTGTGATCGGACCGTTGGAATTTGATCCATAAGCCAGTACAGGAGGAATGGTCAGAATACGGACTCCACCGATTTTCATTCCGGTGATTCCGCGATCCCATCCTTCGATGACCTGACCAGCTCCGAGAGTGAATTCAAGGGGTCCGCCGTGCTGTTCCGAAGAATCAAACACGATTCCAGCCTGACTGGCGCCGATATACTCGACCCAGATTTTATCTCCCGTCTTGGCGGCAACGCCTTCTCCTTCTTCCCTTTCATCGATGGCGACCTCTGTCATTATTGAGAGGACTTCCACTTCATACGTTACCGTCGTATTGCCCGGGACCGGACACGCCCCGTCTTCCAGGCAAGACCCGGATCTGCCGAACGCTTTTTGCGGTGGGATTTCAATGCGGCGTTTTCCTCCTACGTGCATTCCCAGTATGCCTTCGTCCAGTCCAGCAATCACTTTACCGACTCCCAGAGTGAATATCAGATCCAGCCCACGCAACTCGGAGGAGTCGAAGACGGTCCCGTCCGGGAGTCGTCCTTCCCAGCTTATGATAATCGTTGTTTTCGTTTGCACAGCCTCTCCATCTCCAATTTTCAGGTCGGTGATGCTCAGCTCACTGTCATCTTCTGACCCGGAATCGCAGGCTGAAAACAGAAGTGAAGCTGTGAGAAGAGGGAGAAATAATTTCCGACTGATCGACATGATTGACCCTGTGGTTGTGTTGTGACGGAGAATACCGGTAACGCAGTGGCGTCGAAGCGTGGCCAGAATACCAAGTCGAGAACGGATTTCCGGAAATTTGGTTCGCAGGCTGAAGGGCATAAATCTGCCCCATCAGGGTTGCAATGAGGGGTTGGTCCGATCAGCTGTTCTGAATTCGTTCCAGAGCAGCAAGGTTGGCGTGCACATGATCGGCTGATGCTTTCATCATCGCTTTTTCCTCTTCGTTCAGGTCCACCTCAATGATTTCTTCTACACCATTGCGTCCAAGTCTGGCCGGTGCGCCGATAAAAATACCCTCATCATCATATTGTCCAGAAAGCCATACAGCACAAGGTAATATGCGGCCTGAATCTTTCACAATCGCTTCAACCATTTGGGCGGCAGCAGCTCCGGGCGCATACCAGGCAGACGTTCCTTCGAGTTTGACAATCTCACCGCCTCCGACCTTTGTGCGCTCTACGATGGCCTGGATCTTGTCTTCGTCGAGCAGCTCCGGGAGGGGGATGCCACCGATGGTCGTATATCTCGGTAAAGGCACCATCGTGTCGCCGTGTCCACCCATCAACAAAGCTTGGATGTCTTTTACCGATACGCCCATTTCCATCGATAAAAAAGCACGATATCTGGCCGTATCAAGAATGCCCGCCATTCCCATGACTCGATTACTCGGAAAGCCCGATGTCATGTAAGCGACGTAGGTCATCACATCGAGTGGATTTGAAACGACAATAATAATGGCATCCGGGCTGTGCGCTACGAATAATTCTGTTACCGATTTAACGATCGAGGCATTCTTGGCCAAAAGGTCGTCGCGACTCATACCCGGTTTGCGGGGAAGACCGGCCGTGATTACACAGATATCAGACCCCGCCGTATCGGCATAGTCGTTTGTACCCGTGACGAGGGTGTCGTACAGATGAATCGAAGCGGCCTGACTCATGTCAAGAGCCTTGCCCTGTGGCATACCCTCGACGATGTCAACGAGTACGACCTCATCGACCATATCCTTTCTGGCTACACACTCGGCGACTGTTGCGCCTACATTTCCAGCACCAATAACCGTGACTTTCATTCGAATAGATATAGATTGTGTTCAAACAGTAAACCTGCGGTCCAATAGTAAGAACTACTGCCCATTCTTCAACCAACGTCTGGTGATACACTTTTCAATATTCAGCTAAATCACGTTCGTCTTGAGTCCGCGATTGTCCACGCTGATCTGTATCATACAACCATATTGTATCTGAATAACTCTGAACCCCATGAAACGATTCTTCGTCCATTTCTGGTTTCTCCCATTCGTTTTTGCGCCCTTGGTTGCGGGGCAGAACGGTGCTCAACCACTCGGACATCACGAAAGTCTCAACAGCGTACTCTACGTGCAAACGGCCGTGGAATACAGAGCGACAGCTCTCGGAATCTACGCACTTGCAAAACTGAGGCTGGATGAAGCACTTCAGGATCCATTCTGGTCTGCTGCGCTGGAACAGTTGGGTGATACGCGATATGCTGAGCTGCCTCCAGCGGTAGTTCTGGATGTAGATGAAACGGTCCTGGATAATTCGGCTTATCAGGCTCGATTGATCGAAGATGGAACCCGTTTTAATTCCGGGAGCTGGCTTGCGTGGGTCGACGAAGAGAAAGCAACGCCGGTTCCGGGCGCTCTTGAGTTTACCCGGTACGCGGCTTCGCGGGGAGTTCAGGTTATTTATCTGACCAACAGAAACGCCTCCGGCGAACAGGCAACGAGAAATAATCTCAGGCGCCTCGGATTTCCGGTCGATGAACGTGACGACACGATTCTCACCCGGGGCGAAAGGGACGAGTGGACAATGTCGGATAAAACTCCCAGGCGTCAGTTTGTAGCCGACTCATACCGGATACTCCTGTTGATCGGTGATAATTTTGGTGATTTTGCCAATGAGGCGGCCAATTCTTTAAGCGGTCGTGACGATTCGGCCTTGAATTATGCGCCGTTCTGGGGACGCAAGTGGATCGTTCTCCCGAATCCCCTGTATGGATCGTGGGAGGGAGCTCTGATCGAGTACAACTATGGGGCAGAAGTTTCCGATCGTCTTCGAAAAAAGCACTCCCGGCTGAAAACCGCGCGATAAGGGATGATTCTAATTGATCGTCCACTCGTAGTGACGGACACAGAGACCACGGGTCTCAGCGCCGCAAACAATCGAATCATTGAGATTGCGGCGACGCGGCTGCACGACGGCGAAGAACCCCTGTCTTTCAGTGAACTGATCGATCCGGGCCAGCCGATCTCGTACAGGATCACACGGTTGACGGGAATTACCACGGCCATGGTGTTTGGTCGTCCGGGCGCGGCCGACGTGATACCTGAATACGAATCGTTCCTGGGCGACGCGATTATCGTGGCCCACAATCTTTCGTTCGATCGTGGTTTTATCAACGCCGAGAGGGCGAGAATTGGTCTCGACCCGATGAAAAATGCGGGTTTATGTACCGTCCGGCTTGCCAGAAGATTATTACCCGGGCTTCGCTCGAAAAGCCTCGCCGCTCTGGCCCGGTTTTTCAGGATTCCGGACCACGGTCGGCACCGAGCCCTTCGCGATGTGGAAATTACGGTGGCTGTGCTCGAACGATTGATGATTATTGCCGCTGAGAAACATAATGTCACAGAGCTGGATGAGCTGCTCGAGATGCAGTCGCGTACATATGCGCGCATCAACCCCTATGCAAAACACATCGTTTATCTGCGCGGTGATGTACTTCCGAAGGTCCCGGATGAACCCGGAGTGTACAGAATGCTGGATGGACGAAAACGTGTATTGTATGTCGGCAAGGCAAAGCTGCTGTCCAGGCGGGTTCGAAGTTATTTCAATGCCATCGAAGCCCATCCTCCCCGCATTCGGCAATTGATCGCAAAGGTCAGAGATATCAGCTGGACCGAAACGAAGACGGAACTCGAGGCGCTGCTTCTGGAGTCCAGGCAAATTCGAGAATTTGATCCACCCTTTAATCGAGCCCAGAAACGAACAACTCGCAGACCATACATTCGAATCGGAAAGGACAGTCCGTTTCCCAGGATCACATCGCACGTTTTTCCGCGCGATGACGGTGCATTGTACTTCGGGCCCTTTCGCAGCCGGGGTCAGGCGCGTTCGATCGTGGATGTGATCGAACGGTTTTTCAAGATTGCCACGTGTGATGAACGAGAATTCGCACGCGGGCAAAGGTGTATGCGAGCTGAGATCGGGCGGTGCGGCGCGCCGTGCGAAAAACTTGTCTCGCGTGAGGCGTACTCCGAAGAAATCGAGCGGATCATCTCGTTTCTACAGGGCGATGTCGCTGAGGTTCAAGATCGCCTTCGAGAGGACATGGAGTCTGCGGCCGCATCGCTTGCCTTTGAAGATGCCGCAAGGCTTCGGGATCTGCATGTACTCATCGAAGGGCTGCTTGAACGCCACGGGCGCATCGCACCGGAGATATTTGGCGACGACGCAATTATTCTTCATCGCGCGGCCGACGAAGAAACAGTCACCGCTATCGCCATTCGATCGGGTCTTTTCCAGGGCTCTTTACTGATTTCAGGCTCTGATACGGAATCGACGAGCAACGATGTACAGGTCTTTGTTCGGAATGTTTTTGATCCGGATCTTTCCGTACTTGATCCGATAGGGGATGCCGATCAAATCCGTGTACTGATGCACTGGTTGTCTGCGCATCGTGACGAGATTGAACGGCTTGATTATAACGAATTCGAATCGAATGCATCGCTCGTTGATGCGATCGTCTCATTATCTGCAATCCATTGTGTCCAATAGCCAAATGTTATTATCCAGACTGGCGTCGAAAGCCGAATCATTTCTGCGCTCTGACCAGGCCGAAGAACAATTGCGATCCGTTGTCAGGGACAGTTCCGGCGTAGCAAGCCTTGAGATCATCGGGGAGTCGGAAGAGGGCCGACCTCTTCTGGCGGTCGTTCTTGGAAGCGGCAGCAGGCGCATCAGCCTTCTTGCCGGTGCCCACGCCGACGAGCCGGTAGGCCCCGACGTATTGCGACGACTGATTCCCTCCGTGATCGAGCATGCCGAAGACTTCGAGGAGCTTCTTTCGACGTGTACATTTTTTATCATTCCACACGTGAATCCGGATGGTGAGGCCCGCAATCGCGTGTGGATTGACGCATGGCCCGACCTCGCGGCGTACGCTGAACACGTTATTCGAGAACTCCCCGGTCGGGATGTGGAATTCAACTATCCGGATCGGCGCGTAGAAAACGCGGCCGTGTCGACATGGCTCGCTTTGCACGGCCCGTTTGCTCTGCATATGAGCTTGCACGGAATGGGTTATTCCGACGGCGCTATGTTATTGATCGAAAAAAACTGGTCGTACCGTACCGAGGCAATTCAGTCCGGATTTGCCGCGGCGGCAGGCTCCGCCGGGCTTCGATTGCACGATCACAACCGGAAAGGAGAGAAAGGATTTTTTCAGATCGCTCCGGGCTTTACGACGACACCTGAAGGTGTGGCAATGCGCACGTATTTTCTCTCGCATGGTGATAACGAAACGGCGATGTTGTTCGGTGACAGTTCGATGGAGTTTGTCCGAAGTCTGGGTGGCGACCCGCTATCACTGGTCACAGAATTGCCCCTTTT